>CAMEDC010000003.1 GCA_945913255.1 uncultured Lachnospiraceae bacterium | reverse complement strand
TGTCTGTTTGCAGCACTGGACGCATATCTTGCAGCCAGAAGAATCTCATCAATAATCTCCTGCCCTACCTCTTTCTGCTCAAATCGGCGGTAGGTACGCCTGGTTTTCAGTAATTCCATCAGATTTTCCATGCTTTTTACCATCCTTTCTAATTGTCATACAACTCTTCATGATGCTTCAGATATTTCTTATACTTTACTCACCTGCAATCGTCATATTCCGCAGCAGAACAGACGGGGAACCACACTTGCCTCCCACCGCTCTGATAAACTCCAAATCCGTTCCAACTTTTTCAATCTGCTTTAACACCTCAAAGAAATTGCCGGAAACGGTGATATTCTTCACAGGCTTTACTTTCTTTCCTTTTTCAAACCGGAAGCCCTCTGCCAGCAGAGAAAAATCGCCGGTAATCGGATTTGCTCCCGCATGAAGTCCCGATACTTCCTTAATGCATACGCCGTTATCCGCAGCTGTCAGAAGCTCCTCCCTTGTTCCCTCCACAGGCTGCAAATAGAAGGTAAAAGGTCCTACACCCACATTGGAAGCATAGGATGCTTTCTGTCCGTTGCCGGTGGATTTCACGCCTGCCTTTGCCGCAGTGCTCAGATTATGGAGCAGTGTCTTTAAGGTACCGCCCTCAATCACATTCTTCTTATAGGTTGCAACCCCCTCTCCGTCAAAGGTGCGTTTCACAGGGCTGTCCTTATATAAAGGATCATCGATGACTGTAACAATATCCGCTGCAATCTTTTCCCCTTCTTTTCCCGCAAGCAGGGACATTCCCTTCTGTGCTGCTTCCGCGGAAAAAACGGAATCGTAGGTAGTGAGAAGCTGTGCGAAAGCATGACCTGTAAATACTATCGTATATTTGCCGCTGGGCACGCTGACTGCACCGATACCCGATACGCCGTCTTCCACGGCCTTTTCCGCAATCTCCTTCCAGCTGATGCTCTCAAAACTGCCATCCTTATCTGCGGAACCGGTATACATTTCATCTGCCTCAGGAATCAGTGCCACACCCATGCCGCAGGTATAAGAGGCCTTATCCTCCAAATCCAACCCATTGGAATTATAGAGAGCGTAACGCTCCTTTCCGCATATCACGTAGCTCTGTGTTCCGTCTGCAACACGGGAATCTGCCGCATACATTTCCTTTTGCAGCTCCAGCGCCGCATCCACAATTTCTGCGCCTGTGGGCGTTTTTGCTTTCTCCTCCGGAAGTGTCGCATAGACATCTCCCTTCTTATGGAGGAGGGATGGTTCCCCGTTCTCAATGGAGCCTGCATTTTCCAGCGCGCGGCACACCAGATTCTCTGCTTCCCAGGCGGTCAGATTCTCCGTGGAAGCATAACCGGTTCTGCCGTCCCTGATGCAGCGATAGCAGACTCCCATGCTACTGTCGGTTCCGTATTCGCTTATTTCCTGCTTATAGGTAGCAACAGAAGTGGATTCGCTCTCGGCGTAATATAGTTCATAATCTGTGACCTGCATCCTCTCCGATACAGAAATCACAGCCTCCTTAAATTCCTTATATGTCATAATATCCTCATTTCTGCCGCAATAACGGCTCCATATCAACACCCTGAAAGAATCGCCCAAGCGATTCTTCCAGACGAAACTTAGATTTTCTTTGCTGTTGTACTTTAACAGCTTAGAAAATCTTTTCGTCTTGTTATCTTCCTCCCACAGTAATTGAAGCCACGCGGATCAGCGGCTGTCCCACATCCGTGGGAATGCTGCCCGACGAGGCACCGCACATTCCCTGGGCACGCGCCACATTTTTTCCAACCATATCAATATTCATAATGACATCAGAACCCTTTCCCACAAGACTTGCCCCTCGAACCGGCTCGCATATCTTACCGTTTCTAATCAGATAACCTTCGCGGACGGAGAAATTGAACTGGCCGGTGGCAGGATTTACGGAACCGCCACCCATCTCCTTCGCATAAAGCCCATACTCAATGGACGCGATAATATCCTCATCCCGGTCCTCACCGGCAGCGATATAGGTGTTCGTCATTCTGGAGGTAGGCGCATAGGCATAGCTCTGACGTCTGGAGCTTCCGGTAGATTCCATGCCCATCCTTCTGCCGTTCAGCTTGTCAACCATATAGGTTTTCAAAATTCCCTTATCAATCAGAATCTTTTTCTGTGCAGGCGTTCCCTCATCGTCAATATTCACGGAACCCCAGCCGTTGGGAATCGTACCATCATCAATTGCAGTAACCTTGGGATTGGCAATCTGCTGTCCCAGCTTTCCGCAGAACTGTGATTGTCCCAGTGCCACCCCGGATGCCTCCAGAGAATGTCCGCATGCCTCATGGAAGATAACTCCTCCGAATCCGTTCTCAATGGCAACAGGCATCACACCGGCATTGATATAGCCTGCATGCAGCATGGTGACAGCCTGCTTTGACGCTTTCCTGCCCAACTCCTTCGGGTCAAAATCATCAAACAATTCCAGTCCCTTCCTTGCACCCGGCCCCACGGAACCGGTCTGATTTTCGCTTCCGTCACTTGCAATGGATGAAACGGTTACTCTCGTACGAATCTGTCTGTCCTGCGCAAGAAGTCCCTCACTCGTAGCAATCAGTATTCTGTGATCCACCTCCAGGAAATTGCCTGTCACCTGGGAAATCTCTTTGCTGTAATCCTTCGCCGCAAGGCACGCTTCGCGAATATAATCAATTTTACAGGAATTCTCCACGCCTGTGGGCACAATCTTAATCGGATGAATATCCCCAAAAATACGCTCTCTGAGTACAATATCACCGACCTCAGCCGACCCCTGCAATGCGTCTGCCACCTTTGCAGCACAGTCCAGCACAGCTGACCTGTCCAGAGACGAAGCAGAACCGGACACACATCGTGTTCCCTTAAAAATACGAATTCCCACACCGGAAATGACCGAGTCCGCTATTTTATCCACCTTGGCGGACACAAGGCTGATGTTTTTCTGGCAGGTATGCTCCGCAAATACCTCTGCGTAATCTGCCCCTGTGGAAAGCGCCCTGAAAAGTGCCTCCCGGATAAGCTCCTGTGATAACATAAAAACCTCCTTCAGATAATCTGGCAGGAAATCTGCTCCTGACCGTAAGATGAGTGACTGTCGGACACGCAAGGAAAAAATCAGCGCCCCTTAGACGGTCTTTTGCCGCCCAAGAAGCGCTTTGCAATTTACGGCTTACTGCTGTGCCACATCCTTCATGGAGAAGCTGATTCTTCCCATCTTGTCCTTGCCCAGGCAGACAACAGTTACAACATCGCCCAGAGTCAGAACATCCTCTACATGGTTGATTCTCTCCTTTGCAATCTTGGAGATATGAACCATACCTTCCTTGCCGGGAGCGAACTCAATAAATGCGCCGAACTCCTTGATGCTGACAACCTTACCCTTGAAAATCTGGCCTTCTTCAAAGTCGGTAACAATAATCTTGATCATCTCAACCGCTTTGTCCATCATTGCCTTGTCGGTACCGCATACGGAAACCTGTCCGTCATCGGTAATATCAATCTTCACACCGGTACGTGCAATAATCTCGTTAATGGTCTTACCTCTCTGTCCAACCACATCACCGATTCTCTCAGGATCAATCTGGATGGAAATAATCTTGGGTGCATAAGGTCCAACCTCCGGTCTGGGAGCAGCGATTGCGGGCTTCATACAGGTATCCATGATGAAGAGTCTTGCATCACGGCATCTTGCGATAGCACCTTCCACAATCGGTCTGGTCAGACCGTGAATCTTAATATCCATCTGGATAGCGGTGATACCCTCGGTAGTACCGGTCACCTTGAAGTCCATGTCTCCGAAGAAGTCCTCAAGTCCCTGGATATCGGTGAGCAGCACGAAATCATCATCAGTATCACCGGTTACCAGACCACAGGAAATACCTGCGACCATCTTCTTGATGGGTACACCTGCTGCCATCAGGGACATACAGGAAGCACAGGTTGACGCCATGGAGGTAGAACCGTTGGACTCAAAAGTCTCGGATACGGTACGGATTGCGTAAGGGAACTCTTCTTCGCTGGGAAGTACCGGAATCAGCGCTCTCTCAGCCAGTGCACCATGTCCGATTTCACGTCTTCCGGGTCCTCTGGAGGGCTTTGTCTCACCTACAGAGTAGGAAGGGAAATTGTAGTGGTGCATATATCTCTTGCTGACCTCGTTCTCATCCAGTCCGTCCAGCTTCTGCTGCTCGGAAAGGGGAGCCAGGGTACATACGTTACAAATCTGGGTCTGTCCGCGGGTGAACATAGCGGAGCCATGTACACGGGGAATGATGTCCACCTCTGCTGCCAGAGGACGAATCTGGGTAATCTCACGGCCGTCGGGACGCTTGTGGTCCTTCAGAATCATCTTGCGGACGGTCTTTTTCTCATACTGGTAAACTGCTTCGCCAAGGATAGCAAGCCATTCCTCGTTCTCTGCGAAAGCTTCTTCCAGCTTCTCGGTAATCACGCGGATATTTTCCTCGCGGGTCTGCTTATCATCGGTAAATACTGCTACTTCCATCTCCTCTGGAGTTACGATTTTCTTCATCTCATCGAACATTTCCTGAGGCACTGCGCAGCTGGTGTACTCATGCTTCTTCTTGCCGCACTCAGCAACGATTTTGTCAATAAAGGCAATGATTGTCTGGTTGATTTCATGCGCCTTGTAGATTGCCTCAATCATCTTAGCCTCGGGAATCTCATTTGCTCCCGCTTCAATCATGATAACCTTTTCTCGGGTAGAAGCAACCGTCAGATTCAGGTCACCGCTCTTCCACTGCTCCTGAGAAGGATTGATGATGAACTCGCCGTCAATCATGCCCACCTGAGTCATAGCACATGGGCCGTCAAAAGGGATGTCTGAAATGCAGGTTGCAATAGATGCACCCAGCATAGCCACCAGTTCAGGACGGCACTCAGGGTCAACGCTCATTACCATGTTGTTCAGGGTAACATCGTTGCGATAATCTTTGGGGAACAGGGGACGCATGGGTCTGTCGATGACACGGCTGGTCAGGATAGCATTCTCGCTTGCCTTACCCTCACGCTTATTGAAGCCGCCGGGAATCTTGCCGACTGCATACATCTTCTCCTCATATTCCACACTCAAAGGGAAGAAGTCAATTCCCTCTCTGGGCTTTTCGGATGCGGTTGCCGTACAGAGAACAACCGTATCACCATAGTGCATAAATGCACATCCGTTGGCCTGCTTACCCACACGGTTAATATCCACTTTCAGGGTTCTGCCTGCCAGTTCCATTTCATAACTCTGGTACATAAATTCCTCCATTCCGCCGCCATTCGCGGCATATTTTATTGTAAAGGAACAGAAGACACCGAAACTACTGAAAATGGCATGTGGCGACATATGCCTGTCCACATATCTTTTTCAGCGGTCTCGGGGCTTTCTTCCGTCCCTGATTACACACTGTATATCTATTTAGCCCACAGCCTGACTCGATTGCTTCTCAATCGAGCCAGGCTATGGCTAAACGCCATATACAAATATGTCAGAATACATTGGTGCAAGTAAATTTGCCCAAATGATTCTGACATTTTTGTGCATGGCTAAATAGATATGCTATATTACTTTCTCAGACCTAACTTCTCAATCAGAGCACGGTATCTTTCGATATCCTTCTTCTTCAGGTACTCCAGAAGACCACGTCTCTGACCTACCATCTTCAACATACCGCGACGGGAATGATGATCCTTGGGGTTATCCTTCAGATGCTCGGTAAGCTCCTGAATTCTTGCGGTCAGGACTGCTACCTGAACCTCAGGTGAACCGGTATCGCCAGGGGTTCTGGCATACTCATTCATGATTGCTGTTTTCTTTTCCTTAGAAATCATTTTTGTTTCCTCCATATAGATAATTATTGTCTTATGCGGAACCGCCGGACACTAAGCACCGGTTGGAGTTTCCGGGCACTGGGCATCCGCTAAACCACACTAAGTTAGATTATCATAAATACACGCAAAAGTAAAGTCTTATTTTGACAGATGTCCGATAAATTCTCTGACTCTTTCGTTATCGGTTCCAAAAAGTTCCTCCGGGGTGCCCTGTTCTTTGATAACGCCCTCCTCCATGAAGATAATGCGATCCGACACCTCTTTGGCAAACTGCATTTCATGGGTGACGATAATCATGGTCATGTGTTGCCTTGCAAGATCCTTGATAACCCTCAGGACTTCACCTGTAAGCTCCGGGTCAAGGGCTGAAGTCGGTTCATCAAAAAACAGGATTCTGGGCTGTTTTGCCAACGCTCTTGCAATGGATACTCTCTGCTGCTGTCCACCGGAGAGCTGGTAAGGATATGCATCTCTTTTATCGGAAAGTCCAAGCTGGGCAAGCAGTTTTTCCGCACGTTCCTCGGCCTCCTGTCTGGGCACCTTATCTACATGAATCAGCGAATCCGTAATATTTTTCAACACGCTGTAATGGGGAAATAGATTGAAATTCTGAAAAACCAGTCCGAAATAACTGTGAATTCTTTTCAAATCCTCTCTGGAGGCATAGATACAGCTTCCATCCTTTTCAGAAGCAGCAGTCTCTCCCATATACTTCAGTTCTCCTCCGTCCATCGTCTCCAACATTGTCGCACAACGCAGAAGTGTGGACTTTCCGGAGCCGGAAGGTCCGATGATGGAAACCACCTCTCCTTCCTCCACAGAAAGAGAAATATCCTTCAGCACTCCCAGGCCGTCAAATTCTTTTCTCACATGATTCATTTCCAAAAGTTTCATCAACCGGTCCTCCTCGAAATCAACGGTAATAGGAAAATGCTTTTTCAATTTTTTCCATAGCGACTGCCACAATCAGGTTAAAGATATAGTAGAACAGACCTGCCGTCATCAACGGCATAATCGTGGTCTGCGCCGCCGCAATCTGCTTGGCAACGGTGAACATCTCCGCCTGTGCAATGGCAAAGGCAAGTGATGTATCCTTGACCAGCGTGATAATCTCATTGGTAATGGATGGCAGAATCCGCTTAATGACCTGCGGCAGAATAATCTTAAAGAAGGTCTGCGCCTTTCCGTAGCCCAAAACCTTTGCAGCTTCATACTGCCCTATCGGCATGGACTCGATACCGGAACGGTATATCTCCGCAAAATAGGCGGCATAATTGATGGAAAACGCCAGAATAACAGCCACAAACCGATATCCGGAACCGATTCTGACTTTAAACGCATAATAGGGTCCAAAGTAGACCACCAGAAGCTGCAGCATCAGAGGAGTGCCCCTCATGATGGAGATATAAGCCTTCGTCACTGTCCTTATAATGCTATTCTTTGACATTCTTCCGAATGCAACAATCAGTCCCAAAGGCAATGAAAAAAGCAGGGTCAACATGAATATCTCGACCGATACAATCATTCCCTTGCCCAACTGTAAAATAATCATCTGAATACTCATATTGTTCCCTGCCTATATCATCAATTTTCTTATATTCTGCCGTTATTTCCCGAAAAAACCGTTTACATTATTCTTCCATTTTTCCGGGCAAACCGCTGACAGCCTGCTGCTATTTACCCAGGCAAACGCTGTCTGTCAGGCCCCATTTTTCGGCAATTTTCATAAATGTTCCATCAGATGCCATATCCTGAAGAGTCTTCTCAACCGTGTCACGAAGCTCCGTGTTTCCAAGCAGGAAGCCCACACCGTACTGCTCGGTCGCAAGATACTTATCCAGCATCACATATCCGCCGCCTCTTGACTCAATCTGATAATTTGCAACACCGATATCCATGGCTACCGCATCCAAGGCACCTGCCTCCAGATCCATAAAAGCGGTGTTATAATCAGCATATTCAGTCAGGGAACCAAAACTGTCTCTCAATGCAATATTTTCCGGAGATTCTTCATCATTCAGCGCACTCAGTGCAGAAGAGTCTCTCTGTACGCCGACCGCTTTGCCTGCCAGATCCTCAAAGGCAGTGATTCCCGCATTTTCTGCCACAACAAATACCTGGCTGTTGTCAACATAAGGCGAAGACCAGGTATAAGCGTCTTCACGTCCGTTAATGGTAAACCCGTTCCAGATACAGTCAATGGAACCGCTGGACAACTCCATATCCTTGGAATCCCAGTCAATGGGCTGTTTTACCAGAGTCCATCCGTTTCTCTCACACACCTCTGCTGCCAGATCCAGATCGAATCCTACATACTCACCGTTATCATCCATGTATCCATAAGGCGGAAACTCAGCATCAAAGCCTACTGTAAAAGTCTTTTCCTCCTTCTTTCCGCAGGCTGCCAGCATAACAGCCATCATACCGATTACCGGTAACACCAACATTCTCTTTTTCATAATTCTCCTCCTGTCTTTCCCGTATGCGCTTATTTCGTGCCTATGAGCTTTCGGCACTCTGTCATATTATCACGCTAAAGTGTTTGTGTCAAATAGTTTGCGTATCCTCATGATAAATGAAACTCTCTTTTCAGGAAAGTATTCTCAATGAATTGATGTTTATCGAGCGGTGCGCAGCTGCACCGAATTGCCTGTCGGGAGCTTGCTCACAGACAGGCACATTCGCTTGCAGCTGCATAGCGCCACAGCGCGACATGAGCATGAAGCGAAGCGTAATGCGAATGGCACCGCTTGACAACTTGAAGTTATCAAATTTAAAAAATATAGTAATACCACTTTCTGACTAACGCCATTCCATTTTAAGGTTGTATTCTGCCTTCGTTGGCATGTAACCGTAACCAGCTTACTTTGTTAAAGGTATCGTGAGCATTTCTTGGCTTCTGTACCCTCGACATATATTATCCGAGGGTATAGAGAGTAATTTTTCTCTTCTGTACCCTCACTCCAATTTTTCGAAGGGCTTGGAGAATCATTTCTTATCTGTATGCCTCAATATTTATAGGTACAGGAAACATTTACAGCTCGGTCAATTTTTATTAACAAGTTTCCTGAAATTTAACACAACAATATTGTTCCGAAGGAAATAAACAAAAAAGCCACCGGGCGTTCCGCTCCGATGGCTGTTATCCGCTAATCCTGAAGAATGCTTACACACTTTGCAGGTGTCCGGTAGTTATATTTACTGATTTTAATACCGGTCTTCGGACTGCTGGCATGAATTACCTGTCCTCCTCCGATATAGATTGCCACATGGTTAATGGTACCTGAGCTGTTCGCGTAGAACACAAGGTCGCCTGGCTGCAGGTCGGCCGCCTTAATTTTGGTTCCCTGCTTTGCCTGTGAACCGGAATGATGCGGCAGGCTTACACCATACTTCTTAAATACCGACAATACAAAACCGGAACAGTCCGCACCCTTAGTCAGGCTGGTGCCTCCCCATACATAGGGATTTCCCACAAATTGTTTTGCATATTCTACCAGTTCCACACGCACATCGGATACACCGGCGCCATACAATAGCTCTGTCATGGTAATCGCCGTATCCAGTCTCTCCTCCACGGTTACATATTCTGCTGCCACATAAGCATCCTCACCATCGATAGACACTTTTATCCAGTCTTCCAGTGTTTCCACATACTCCAGTTCCTCGCCCTGGGGAACCTGCGTCAGAATTGCACTATCCGTACTCGCCTGGTCTCTGACATTTAATCCGTTCGTATTAGCAACAGCCACTGTGCGAACAATTTCATTTGCCTTCAGCTTTGCATCCGGACCGGTCAGCATAAACTCCAGGCTTACATACCCTTCCACCTCGCCGGATTTGATATGTGCCCATCCGTCTGCTTCCTCCAGAATCTCGCAGGCAGAATCCTTCGGCATCTTTCCAACCAGCTTTCCGCTTGTAGAAGGTGACTGGCGAACATTCAAGTTACCGCTTTCCACATCTGCAATACCGATATTGGTATAACCCCAGGATGAACCAACCGCCTGTTTTGCAAGTTCAATATATTCTTCCGTGGACAAGCTGCTCTCCAGAAATGCAGCAACTCCTGCTGTCGGCAGCGCCGATGAAGCATTTGCTGCAGATACCTGCATGGGCTCAAGAGCCAGACATAGCATCATTCCTGCGGATACAATTGCAATTTCTTTTTTCCTATTAAAAATTCTCATGTATAAATCCTCTATTCATGAATATGTGTTTACATATTTGTTACAATTTTGTTACACCGTTATTTGAATTATACAATTATACGTAACACTTTGTCAACCTCAGAAGAAAATTTCCAACTTGCTAGAAAATTTTATCCAACTTGCTTTTGTAACTTCTCTTTCATTAAAAAAGAGATTTCCTTTCGTAACCTTTGTTTTAGCACGAAAAAAATCTCTTTATCTTAGCTTTACGCTTTCCTTATGAAACATAATTTTCAAATAGTAAATCAAAAAGAAATTCCCATCAGGCTTCCACAGCTTCTGCTTCCTTCTCCGCATTGATTACCGCAAAGGCAATATTTGTGGCGTGATCAGCCACACGTTCCAGCCCGGAAGCAATATCCGAGAATATCATACCGGCCTCGGGAGTGCACTCTCCCTTCGTCAGACGCTCCACATGCATCTTCTGCATATGCTTTTCCATGGTATCCACCTTATCCTCCAGCCTGACAACGTCCTGTATATGTGTCTCATCACTCTTGACAAACATTTCGATGGAATACTGAATCAACGTGTTTACCATATCCAGCATCTCTCCCAACTCTCTCTGGGCATCATGGCTAAATGAAATACCGGACTCTTTTCTCTGTTTCGCCGCATCTGCTACATTTTCTGCATGGTCACCGATTCTTTCAATGTCGTTTACCACATGGAACAACGCACCCAGACTCTTCAAATCCTCGATTGGCAGCGTGCTCTGGTTAATTTTCACCAGATAATCCGTAATTGCATGATTCAGGAAATTAATATTTTTCTCAACTTCATATACTTCTTCTATGTCTTCCTCATCCAGCGTAATCAGGGCATTCATGGCGCGATTCAGGTTTTCACTCGCCAGTGAAGCCATACGATCCAGTTCTTTGACTACCTCAAAGACAGCCGTTGCAGGGTTGAATACCACCTTGTCACCGATATATTTCAGCTGATAGCTCTCACGGTAACCAACCTTCTTATCCTCACCGGGCACGCAGGCGCAGGCCAGCTTGACAATTGCACCGGAGAACGGAAAGAGTACGATTACCTGGAATATTTTAATCAGGGTATGTGCATTTGCAACAAAACGCCCCTTGTCTGCAGAGATAGCCCAGATTAACTTCATAACAGGTTCTTCGGCCACAAACAGTATAATATAGAGAAGCACTGTACCGATTACATTAAACCAGAAATGAATCAGCGCTGTTCTCTTTGCATCTTTTTTACCTGCCAGCGATGCAATCAGTGCCGTGCTGCAGGCACCGATATTACATCCCAGGATAATATACAGTGTAATATGGAGAGAAAGCAAATCCTGATTGGCAAGCAGAAGAACGATGCTGACCGTAACGGAGGAACTCTGGATAACGGAAGTCAGAACAAGTCCCACCAGTGTTGCCATAAACGGATTTTTCAGGGAGCCCAAAAGATTGACAACTTCCGGAACATCTTTCATGCTTGCCATGGAAGATGACATGGTACTGAGTCCTAAAAAAAGCACACCGAAGCCGATGATGATGTCCGCAAATTTTTTCACATTATCATTCTTAACAAACATAACAAGAACAACCCCTGTAAGCAGAATCAGGGGGGCATATTCGGACAGATTAAAAGATACCAGCTGTGATGTGATTGTGGTACCGATGTTGGCACCGAAGATAACACCGGCCGCCTGATACAGGTTCATAAGTCCGGCATTTACGAAACTGACCACCATGGCAGTACATGCGGATGAGGACTGAATAATGCCGGTAAAAACAATACCTACCAGCATGCCCGTAAAACGATTTGTGGTGAAAAACTCCAAAATGCGACGCAGCTTGGCACCGGCAACCTTCTCAATGGAATCGCTCATAACACGCATTCCGAACAGGAAAAGCCCCAGCCCGCCTGCCATTGACAGTAAAATACTTGCGTTCATATCTTAATCCCTTCAATGTATCTTTTCGTGCTTTTTTGCTAACATTTTCATTTTACGGGAAAAGCCCAAAAGTTACAATAGGATTTTTACATAATTTTTACTCTTTTCTTACCTGTTCTTTGCATGCAGGATGCAGAAACTTATTTTGTGCCGGCCTCTATATCATCCTCCAGCTGTGCTTTCAGCGCCTCCACGCTGTCAAATTTCCGCTCCGGTCTTCGGAATTCGCTCAGATAAACCTCAATGCGTTCTCCGTATGCATTTTCATCAAAGTCATAGAGGTAAGACTCCACTCCTATCACCTTTTCGTCCGTAACAGTAGGCTTGCAGCCCACATTGCTGATAGCACGATACAATCTGTCTCGAAAACGCACCCGAGAAAAATAGACGCCGTTCGGAGGAAGCAGTTTGCTCTCACAGGGCAGAATATTCACCGTAGGGAATCCCAGAGTCCTTCCAATCTGCTTTCCCTGCACCACCTGTCCTTCCACGAGATACGGCATCCCCAGCAGCTGCTCCGCCATTTGCATATTTCCGGACTCCACCTGACTGCGCACATAAGTTGAGCTGACTTCCCGTCCTTCCATGCAGACCTTGTCAATGGTTTTTACACGAAATCCCAGTTCCTCTCCCATTTTCTGCAAAAGTGCGGCATTGCCGGCGCCTCTTGCACCGAAGGACAAATCAGATCCCGCTGCCAGGAAACGCACATTCATCTGTTTTGCCAGCACATTGTACACAAACGCCTCCGGCGCCATAGCTGCCGTTTCTTTTGTCAGCGGAAATTCCACAAGAATATCCACTCCCATCCGTTCAAATAACAGGCGTTTTTCTTCCTTTGTTGTCAATTCCTTGCCGTCAGACAGACCAAAAAGCACTGCCGGAGCAGGGTCAAAGGTAAAAACACAGGAAGCCAGTCCTTCTTTTTTGCACGCAAAAATTTCATCCAGCAATCTTCTGTGTCCTACATGGATTCCGTCAAATTTGCCGATAGCAGCAGCCGTTTCTTTTTCCAGATAAAAATCTACCGTATTGGTAATGATTTCCAAACTTCTCTCACTCTTTCTCTAAAAACATTTTAATAGGTTTGTACCGTTTTTTCTCTTCCTCATAGCTATAGATTCCGGCAAAGCTCCCGTCCGGGCGGCAGAACCTTACCCACTGACTCTTATGAATCTCCTGCTCCACTGTCTGGGAAGGAAGAATTGTATTGCCGTTTTCCAGAAGTGCAGCAAAACTCTCAGCCACATGTAATACAGGACATCCGCCAAACACGCTGTCCACGGGAATAACCCGGCTCTTGAGCCTTCCTTCTTCCTTCAGTTGCTGCAGTTCTCCCAGAGTCACCGCATCCTCCAGGGTAAAGATCCCTACACATGTTCGCTTCAGACTCTGCATCGTGCCGCCACAGCCCAGTTTCTCTCCGATATCCGCACACAACGTTCTGATGTAGGTTCCCTTTGAGCAGGCGACACGCATGGTCACAACCGGCAGCTCCAGCTTCAGAATTTCCAGCTCATATATGGTTACAGAACGAGTCTGCCGCTCTACCACTTTGCCCTCTCTGGCAAGCTCGTAAAGCTTTTTCCCGTTCACTTTCAATGCAGAGTACATGGGAGGTATCTGATTGTAATTCCCCACAAATTCCCCGCAGACTCTCCTGACATCGCTTTCTGTCACAGACACCTCTTTGCTCTTCAGTATCTGCCCTGTCATATCCTGCGTATCTGTCTCCACACCAAGAAGAAGCTCTGCCACATACTCTTTGTTCTTCTCTGTCAGCATGTCACACAGCTTCGTTGCACTGCCCAGGCAGACCGGCAGCACCCCTGTTGCCGCCGGATCCAGGGTTCCCGTATGTCCGATTTTCTTTTGTCCGCAGATTCCACGAAGCTTCGCCACCACATCATGAGAGGTGAAACCCGCTTCTTTATTGATTACAATAATACCGTTTATCATGCACCCTTTTCACTTGCCTTTAACATTTTTTCAATATGTAAGGAGAGATTATTCACACAGTCGTGGAAAGTGCCCTTCATAGTACATCCCGCTGCGCGTGCATGCCCGCCCCCACCAAAGTAGGAAGCGACCTCAGCCACATTCACCTTCTCATTGGCGCGCATACTCACCTTATACTCCAGTGTTCCTGTCTGATACATGAAAATAGCACAGTCAACTCCCGCAATATTGCGAAGCTGGCTTACAATCCCATCCATATCTTTTGATTCCACCTGGTAAAAGTCCATCGTCTTCCTGTCTATCACACCGACAATACATCTGCCGTCCAGGAAACGTATGCTTTCCATCAGAGCACGGCCCATAATCTGCGCCTGTACATAGGTTTTCTGGTAAAAGGTTTCCTGAATCAGTCTCGGAAAATCAAAGCCATAGCTTATCAGCTTTGCACCCTTTTCCAGAGTTGCCGGTGTCGTATTGGAATACTGGAACACTCCCGTATCATGAATGATACCGATGTAAAGGGACATGGCAATATCCCTGTCCAAATATTCCGGCTCCATCAAATCGTAAAGCACTTCACAGGTGGATCCCACTTCCGGCCGGATATCATTCAAATCACCGGTTCCGGAATTGCTGATGTGATGATCAATATTAATCTTTTTTGCCGCTGCCTGAAAATACTTTTCCGCACTGCCCAGTCTCTCAGCACCGCAGTCCAGAGCAAAATAGACATCAAAAGGTGCCTCTTCGGGAAAATCTGAATTGATTTCCCCGTAGCCCTTCATTTCCCGGAAAATATCGGAAGGTTTTTCCAGATAAACCTTTATCTCCGCATCAGGAAGGCATTTCATAAGATACTGCTGGAGACTCAGTACTGCACCTACGCAGTCTCCGTCTGGTCGAATATGCCCGCTGATACCGATTTTCTTTGCAGTCTTGCATTCCTTTATTAAATCTAAGTTCATTTTTCCCTCATTTTCCCCTGTGACAAATTATGTCAGCGTTCTTCTGCGCCGGGTTCACAGTCACCATGTACGTTTTCATCCGACACAGTGCTTTCCCTTGCACTTTCTTCATCTCTGGAAATCACTTCATCAATCTTATGGGACATATTGACACCATATTCAATGGACTGATCCATGACAAAAGCAATATCAGGTGTGTTGCGAAGATTGATCGTCTTCGCAAGCTGTCTCTTGATAAAGCCTTCCGCGCTTTTCAAGCCCTGCAGCGTGTTGCTGCGCGCTTCCTCATCCCCAAGGACACTGATCCATGCCTTACAGCTCTTCAAATCGGGAGCCACCTCCACAGCGACCACGCTTGTCCAGGGGCTGATGCGGGGGTCCTTAATCTCCCCCCTGATAATCTCAGCCAGTACACGCTGCACTTCCCCGTTAATACGGGTATTTTTAATACTGTTTTTCCTCATATCTAAAACCTTTCTGGTTGTGTTCCTGTCTTCCGACTCTCCGTGCAGACTCAGCCAAAACCGTCCCTTATCCCTTTTCCGACACGCTTCCGCTCGGGGCTCCACGCAGCGGATGCATAAGCGACCAAAATACGGTCGCTAAGCACCGGCGTTGCGCACGGTCGTCAAAGGAACAAGTGGCGTCTTTGTCTTCGAGTATTCAGATTGCCAGAACTGAGTTTGCATAATCAGCAACCAATACCCTTTTACCTGGGTACCTCAACCATGATATAAGCCTCAACGACATCCAGCTCCTGAATCTGATCAAAGCCCTCGAACACAAGTCCGCACTCGAAGCCTTCCTTCACTTCCTTCACATCGTCCTTGAAACGCTTCAAGGAAGCAAGAGCACCCTCATAAATCTGTTTGCCCTCACGGGAGATACGCACCTTACAGCCTCTCTGGAAAACACCGTCCATGATATAGGAACCGGCAATATTTCCGACCTGAGAAGCCTTGAATATCTGGCGAACCTCTGCGTGTCCGATAACTTTCTCTTCAAATACAGGATCAAGCATGCCCTTCATGGCAGCTTCGATATCCTCGATTGCCTGATAAATTACCTTATACAGTCTGACATCCACGCCTTCGCGTTCCGCGGTAGCCTTTGCGGTTGCATCAGGACGTACATTAAATCCGATAATAATCGCATTGGATGCACTTGCCAGCGTCACATCTGACTCGTTGATGGCACCTACACCACCGTGAATACACTTTACAACAACTTCTTCGTTAGAAAGCTTCAGCAGGGACTGTTTAACAGCTTCCACACTACCCTGAACGTCAGCCTTGACAATCAGATTCAGTTCCTTCAGATTACCTTCCTGAATCTGGGAGAACAGGTCATCCAGAGACATCTTGGACTTGGTTTCTTCCAGCTTTCTCTCCTTATTCTGAGCAAGGTAGGTATCTGCATAGGATTTTGCCGTCTTGTCATTCTCATGTGCCAGGAATACTTCACCTGCGCTGGGCACATCGGAAAGTCCCAGTATTTCCACAGGTGTAGAAGGTCCTGCTTCTTTCACTCTTCTGCCCTTATCATCAATCATGGCTCTCACTTTGCCGTGACATGCGCCTGCGGAGATAAAGTCACCCACATGCAAGGTACCCTTCTGCACCAGAACGGTTGCAACAGGCCCGCGTCCCTTATCCAGCTCTGCCTCAATAACTAGTCCTCTTGCTCGACGCTTCGGATTTGCCTTCAGTTCCAAAATATCAGCAGTCAGCAGAATGGTTTCCAGAAGATCCTCAATACCTTCTCCCGACTTTGCGGAAACGGGAACAAACTCTGTGCTTCCGCCCCAATCTGTTGCAATCAGCTCATATTCTGTCAGCTCCTGCTTTACACGATCAATGTTTGCAGAAGGCTTATCAATCTTATTGACAGCAACAATAATTTCAATGCCTGCTGCCTTGGCATGGTTAATTGCCTCGATTGTCTGAGGCATCACACCGTCATCGGCAGCGACCACCAGAATCGCAATATCCGTGGAGTTTGCTCCACGCATACGCATGGCAGTAAATGCCTCATGTCCGGGGGTATCCAGAAAGGTAATTTTTCTGTCGCCGACATTTACAGTATATGCACCGATGTGCTGTGTAATACCACCGGCTTCCTTGTCGGTCACATTTGTCTTTCTGATGGCATCCAGCAGAGAAGTTTTACCATGGTCAACGTGACCCATAACGCAGATAACAGGAGGCCTTTCCACCAGAGCATTCTCGTCCTCTTCCTCCTCCTTCAGTAACTCCTCAATGACATCAACCTTGACTTCCTTTTCACAGAGGATATCATAGTCCATGGCAATATTCTCTGCATCCTCGTAGGAAATCTCCTGGTTTACGGTAACGATTTTACCCTCCAGGAACAGCTTCTTCACGATAGCGGAAGGCTGCAGCTTCATCTTTTCCGCTAAATCCTTGATAGTGATAGTTTCAGGCAGTGTAATCACCTTGATGACTTCCTGTGCTGCTTCTTCCTTTTTCTTCTCAGGCTTTATAAATCTTCCGGGCTTGTTTTTCAGAGCCTCATCGTCTTCATAGATATGATCCTTCTTGGAGCGTTTGTCCTTCTCCATGCTGCTTGCGCGTCTCTTTTCATCCTCACGCCGCTTCTCCATATCCTTTGCCGGAGCTTCTCCTGCAAATCCCTTGCTCTGATTTTTATCTCTGAATCCAGCTCCCTGTCCACCATTTCCTCTGTTATCGCGTGGCGCACCGTTAAAGCCCCTGTTATTGCCCTGACCAGCGCCAGGACCACGGCGATCACCCTGGCCGCCTTCAAAGCCCGGTCTGCCATTTCTCTGAAATCCGTTCTGTCTGTCTCCCTTAAGGTTGCCACCTGTATTGCCTCCTCTTGACTGGAACTGACCGCGATCCTGTCTCTCTCCCTGCGGTCTTGTGCCGCCCTGATAACCTCCTCTGTTGTCCCGGTTATCGCGGTTTCTGTTGTCCTGGAAACGATTGTCTCTTGCGGGACGCTCACCCTGAGATCTGTCAGTCTGGAATCTCTCGTTCTGAGATCTGTCCCCCTGGGGTCTGTCATTTCTTTCAGATCTGTCAATTCTCTCCGCTCTGTTATTCTGAGATTGCACCTGTATAATTTCTGTCTCTCTTGCCGGTGCTTTTGTCTCCTGCTTCTCGGTCTGTTCCGGTCGAACCTTGGGCTGAGGCTTGGAAGACACCATCTGCACACTGGGAGTAGGAGAAGGCGGTGTCAGAGGCTTAATGGGAGTACGGGGTGCCTGTTTCTCCGGTCTGCGGTCAGTAAATCCGCCCTGAGGTCTGCCCTGTCCGCCACCCGGTCTGCTCTGTCCGTTTCCTGCTCCCTGACGCTGTCCGCCGTTTGGCATTTTAGAATTCTGTGAATTATTCACAAAAATAATCGTCTTTTTCTTTTTAGGCTGCTCGCCTGCCTTGGGCTGCTCTGCTGCCTTGGATGGCTCCTGTTTTTCTGCAGTTTCCGGCTTTGCTGTAGCATCTGCCTTTGGTGCACTTTCCTTTACAGAAACCTCTTTTTCAGGCTGAGTCTTTGCTCCGCCCTTTCCGAATGCCTTTCTGATCATATCTGCGGCATCTTCTTCCACTGAACTGCTTGCAGATTTCGCCTCAATACCTTTTTCCTGCAAATAGCTCAATATATCTTTACTCTGCTTATCCAGCTCTTTAGCGAGTTCATGAATCCTTATCTTCGCCATGCTTTCCTCCATTTCTGCCTTTCGGCTTACTGCTTCTCTTCCAGTTGTTCGATAATCTTCTCAGCCAATCCTGCTTCGCATACGCCCAACGATGACCGAATATCTTTTCCGATTGCCCGGCCCAGAGTCTCCTTCGTTCCGTACCTGTATACCGGGACATCATAAAAGGAACATTTATCGGTAAATAACTTCCGGGTATTGTCAGACGCATCCTCCGCGATGATTACCAGCATGGCGGAGCCGTTTCTCACTGCCTCCAGGGTCTGAAACTCGCCGCTGACCAGGTTGCGTCCTCTCATAGCAATGCCTAATAGAGATAATATTTTATTCTGCTTCAAGATTTTCAAACTCCCTCTCCAAAGCGTCATATACTTCGTTCGGAATGCTCATTTTAAAGGAGCGCTCCAGACCCTTGTTTTTTCTGGCTTTCTGCAGACACTCTCTGCTCCTACAAACATATGCGCCTCTTCCGTTTTTTTTGCCTGTTACATCCAGACAAATCTCGTCTTCGGTTGTCTTAAGGACTCTCATCATGTCCTTTTTTCCCTTCATTTCACCACAGCCGACACACTGTCTCAAAGGAATCTTTTTTGCCATAAAATCTTACTCCTCAACAGGGGGTTCCTCATATTCCCCTTCTTCGTAACCGCCTTCTTCGTACTCGCCGTCCTCATATCCTTCTTCATCCAGATAATCCTCATAACGGAAACCGGGAGCATCCTTTGCCTGTGTCTCTGACTTGATATCAATCTTGTAGCCTGTCAGCCTTGCTGCCAGTCTTGCATTCTGTCCTTCTTTACCGATTGCAAGAGAAAGCTGATAGTCGGGAACAACTACCTTTGCAGTCTTTTCATCGGGATCAGCAAACACAGCAACAATTTTAGCAGGAGAAAGAGCATTCTGAATCAGAATTCCGGGGTTCTCATCCCAGTTAACGATATCAATTTTTTCTCCGCGCAGTTCCTCCACAATTGCATTGACTCTGGCTCCGTTCATTCCAACGCAGGCACCAACGGCATCTACATTAGGATTGTTGCTCCATACGGCAATCTTGGTACGGCTGCCTGCCTCACGGGCAATGCTCTTGATTTCTACGGTACCGTCCTTAATCTCGGTTACTTCCGATTCAAACAATCTCTTTACCAGTTCCGGATGGGTGCGGCTCACATTGATGCGGGGTCCCTTAGGGGTGTTCTTCACTTCCAGGATGTAAACCTTGATGCGCTCGGTAGGTCTGAACACTTCTCCCTTCACCATCTCACTCTCATTCAGCATAGCGTCTGCCTTACCGAGATTGATGCTGATGTTCTTTCCCACATAACGCTGTACCACACCGGTGACAACATCCTTTTCCTTTTCATAGTACTGGTTATAGATAACGCTTCTCTCTTCCTCGCGAATCTTCTGCAGAATGACATTCTTTGCATTCTGAGTTGCGATTCGTCCGAATTCTTTGGACTTAATTTCCACATGAAGCATATCGCCGACACTTGCCTTGGAAGAAATTTCCTTTGCATCCTCCAGAGAAATCTGCAGACAGTCATCTTCCACATCCTCGGCAGTGGGAACGACTTCCTTCTCGGCATAAACCAGGAAATCACAGGTTTCCCGGTCAATCTCAACCTTTACATTGTCCGCCTTACCAAAATGATTCTTGCAGGCAGTCAGCAATGAATTTTCAATTGCTTCAAACAAAGTCTCCTTGCTGATTTCCTTCTCCTTCTCCAGAATATTCAGTGCCTCCATTAATTCCTTGTTCATTTCTTTCCCTTTTCCTCCATTCCGGCGCAAGCGCCTTGTTTATTTTCCGGTAACGTTTCTTTCTATTCTGATGCATGTGTATCAGATATATGCGTATAAAGCTAAAAATCCAGTGCTAGACGAATCAGTGCAATATCCGGGCGTTTAAAAGTTCTGGAAACTTCCCCCTCGGTAATCGTAATGCTTTCCGCATCAAAGCTCTCCAGAATTCCCGAAAACTCCTTACACTTATCAATCGGCTTGAAAAGCTTTATCTCAACCTCTTCCCCGATGCTTGCCTGCAGGTGCTTATCCTTTTTTAAAGTTCTGCCCAGTCCAGGACTGCTGACTTCCAGAATATACGCGTCGGGAATAAAGTCTTCCCGATCCAGCGCATCAGAAAGCGCACGGCTCACATTCTCGCAATCAGTAATGTTCACACCTTCCGGTTTGTCAATGTAAGCTCTCAGATAATAATCGCTTCCTTCCTTTACGTACTCCACATCATAAATGGTAACATTGTTCGCCTCTACGATGGGTTTTAAAAGTTCCTCTGTCCTTGTTTCATACTCTTCCCTTCGGGACATTGCCTGCCTCCTTTTCGTTTTATTTTCCCCTACACACGAATTAAGAGTGGCTCGCAAGCCACTCTTAATACAATAATCATCATTAACAACTAGACTATAGTCCTAACTACAGGAAATGTCAATACTTTTTTCTGTTTTATCCGCTTTTTTATTTGCCCGGTAGCTTATTTCATAGTCACCCTTTACTGATATCTCCTTCTCATCCGAGCAGGGCAGTTTCACAATTGCTTCACAGCCTGCGGGAATCTCCAGTTTCAGATGAATCGTATCCTCGCCGATTATTTCCCAGAAAATATGATAGGTTCCTGCCGGAGAATCATATACCGCATCCAGTTCATGCAGTTTGTAGTTTACCTTCGGTGCAATCCGTACCTTCCGAAACCCCGGCTCTTCCTCCAGCGGACTAAATCCTGCACAGCCGTTCCATATCCATGCAACAACGGAACCATATGCGTAGTGATTCAGGCTGTTCATTCCCGTGGAAGAAATATGTCCCGTTTCGTCCAGAGAATTCCAGCGTTCCCAGACCGTGGTTGCCCCCTGCTTAATCTCCGCCAGCCAGCCGGGATATTCCTCATTGAGAAGCAGCTGATACGCTTTCTCCTCCTGTCCGCAGGCGGCAAGTGTCTCACAAAGTATAGGCGTTCCCACAAAGCCCGTACTCAGCTTATCCTGTCTGTAATCCAACAACGTAAGCAGCTGCTCCAGTGCTCTCTCCTCATCATTCAGATGTTCATGCAAAGTCAATACTGCTGCCGTCTGCGTAAAAATGCAGCATCTTCCTGTTTCGGAATAGTATTCTTTCTTCAGTTCCCCAAGAACCTCCTCTGCCTTCTGCTCATAGTGTCTGCTCTCGCCCGGTCTGTCAAGCAATTCTGCCGTCTTCGCTACAATCAAAAGGCTCTTTCTGTAATACACATCTGCGATAAAGCTCTCATCCGTTCCTCCTCTTACCTGGTCTGCCCCGGCATAGGGTGAGTCAAGTGCAAGCCAGTCGCCATAGTGAAATACCTTTCTCCAGCCGTGGTTTTCCCCGTCCACACGGGCAATATAGTCTACCCAGGCCTTCATGGATTCAAAATGCTGTTCCAGAATGGTCTTATCACCTGTAAAAAGATACATATTCCAGGGAATAATGCAGGTCGCATCTCCCCATGCACAGCTGCACCCGTTGTGTCCGAAAGCAGGCACCACATCAGGCACCTTACCGTCCCTTTCCTGCTGTTCCATACGACAGTCATAAAGGTATTTTGTATAAAAAGCATAGACATCTGCATAATACTGGGCAGTGGGAGAAAAGACCTGCGCATCCCCCGTCCAGCCCATCCGTTCATCCCTCTGGGGGCAATCCGTAGGAACATCTACAAAATTACTCTTCATCCCCCAGAAGGTGTTGGAAATCAGCTGATTGATTCCCCTGTGCCCCGTTTTTATCTGCCCTCGCTGTTCAAAGTCAGAATAGATGGCAAAACCATCAAAATCCCCATCCTGAAATTCTGAAAAGCCTTCCAGTTTTGCATAACGGTATCCGTAGAATGTAAAGTGAGGTCTCAGGATATGTTCTTTTCCGTCCGAGACATACACGAACTCCGCTTCCGCACTTCTCAGATTATCCCTGTAAAAATTGCCGTCCTGCAAGACTTCTCCGAACTGAATGCGGATTTTGCTCCCGTATGGCTCATGCACCCGAACCCGGAACAGACCGGCATGATTCTGTCCAAGGTCAAGAACCGTTTCTCCGGAAGGCGTCAGGATTCTTTCTGCCTGAAAATGTTCCCGCGCCCTGACGGGAATGCCCAGTCTGTCCTCTACGGGCACACCGGGACCTTCGCTCAAAGCTACCGGCTCCGCAGGCACTTTTTCCAGCGTATCATCAACCACCTCACCTCGGTAAATACCGGAATCAAGGATATTGCTGCGCTCCGCCTGCCAGCTTTCATCCGACAAAACTACCATCTCAGAGCCGTCTTCCATTACAATATGTAACTCCGCAAGCATCTCCCACTTTTTGTCCCGATACTCATTTTCCTGTCTCCAGAAACCAAAACGTCCCTTATACCAGCCGTTTCCCAGCAAAACGGACAGCCTGTTTTTATCCTTTAACTGCTTTGTCACATCATAGGTCTGCGCCTGTATCCAATGGTCATAAGCAGTACATCCCGGTGTCAGATATTCGTCTCCGACTTTTTCGTCGTTCAGATATGCCTCGTACAAACCAAGTCCCGTTATGTAGAGCCTGGCTCTTTTTATTTTCCCCGTATCAGGAATACAGAATTCTTTGGTGAAAACAGGGTGTCTTTCTCCCTGTGCGCAGGATATCCATTTTCCCTGCCACGGCTCCTCCATTTTCCCCGTTTCAAAAGTACCGCAGGGAAAGCTTTCCGTCGTTCCATCCTCCCGGCATACATCCAGATTCCATTCATAGCAGGTTCTTGGTTCCGGGCTAAAATTCGTCTTTGTACCGAGAGGGTTCATCTGTTTCCACTCCGTCTGATAAACCGGTGCTCCATCCTTCTGAATTCGGATACGATATTGCATCTCAAATGGATTTTCCGAATCCGTCTCCGTAACCACCCAGGAAAATGTGGGTTCCTTCAGCTGAAATCCCATGGGATTTTTCATGTGATTGACTCTGCATTTTGTAATTTTCATCCCTACTCTTCATCCTTTCCCACTTGTCCTAAACCGGCAGCGAATTCTTCAACACCGGAGCAGGACAATGCCTGTCTGACCCAGGTATCCAGTGTCGCCGTGTCAGTTTCTTCCATAATTAAGGCACGCAAATCCTCTGCTACTTTCCCTTTTGATTCCAATATCATAAGCAAGGTCTCGGCTTTTCCCAATACAATTCCTTCTGTCTTTGCATTCTCCGCGGATGAATTCTCCATATATCGCAGCAATTGCATCAGCTCTTCCGACGGATTTCCCTAACCGTCACTCAACACACTATGCAAATTAAATGAGATTTAAAAGCATAGAATTCATTGAATGACTAATAGATTTTAATAGAACAGCTGCGCTGTCTGAAGCAAAGAATATATGCTTTGTATTGATTATAGCAAAATGGGTATTTTTTTGCTATAGGTTTTTGATTACCTGCTTTACTTTTTAGAATATTCTTCTGCTTTTTCACAAAATTAACATTTTTCCTTCACAGAAACACCATACAATAACAGTACACTTGCATTCATGAGAGGCAGAGAGCTTCTCAAGAAAGGAGTGTCACTATGAAAAAATTTAACAAAAAGGGGAAAAAACATTTATGCACAATCGCGCTGGCTTCTATGCTCTTATTGAGCATGACCGCCTGCGGAAATACAGAAGAAACAGATGCATCACAGTTTGAACAAACATTATCGGAAACGGAAAAGGTACAAGAATCCGATATCGTGCAGGGGGAATCCGGTAAAACACAGGGGGAATACGGAAAAACTCAGGAGGCACACGAAACCTTCCGGGAAAATCCGGAACAGGGTATCCGGTATTTCGGTGAAGTCACGGCAATCGACGGCACTTCCATTACTGTAGAAGCTGTCATGCTGGATGAAACCGTCGGTCAAAAACCGGAAGGGGAGATTCCTGAGGGACAGAATCTTCCCGTAATGCCATCCACAGAAAAACCTTCCGCCAAAAATCCTAAGGACCAGGCACATAACGAGAATCCAGCTGAACGGGAACCCGCTCCCGAGCCTAAGGATTTCGAGAATCTCTCACGCGAAACCATGACAATAGAAGTGACAGACAGTACGATTTTCACAAAAGAACTGGAAGAAGCAAGTCTAAAGGATTTACAGGTCGGGGACAGCATTTCATTTAACTTGCTGGATAGCACAGTCATCAGCCTTCACATCGGTGAAATGAATCCTGCCGCCGGAGAGCAGAGGCAGGATTCACCTTCTTACAGATAATTATGCGTCTCATAATACAATTCATTCACATGCTCCGAATGCAGCAACTCGTGTGCCTTGTTGCTCAAAGGCTTACCCAGGAATTCCTCATAAGCCTTCTGCACTTCGGGATTCTCATGGGAGAACCGCAGATTTCTCTCACTGTCAAGTTGATAAAGCCTCCCGCCACGCTGCGTCGCCATCTCGCAGCCGTCATGGATGGGCTGACCGCCTCCGCCCACACAGCCGCCGGGACATGCCATCACTTCCACAAAATCATAAGAAACCTTTCCATCCATAATATCCCGCATCAGCTTCTCTGCATTTCCAAGCCCGCTGACCGTACAGGTATGTAAGGTTTTACCGCCAAGGACAAAGTCAGCCTCTCTTCTGCCGTTCTCTCCACGGACCGCCCGGAATGCATCCGGCTCTGGATTTTTATCCTCCGCCACTGCATATGCTGTTCTGAGGGCCGCCTCCATGACACCGCCTGTCACACCGAAAATGACACCGGCACCGGTGCTCTCTCCCAACGGGGAGTCAAACTTCTGCTCTTTTAAGAACCCGGGATTGATGTGCTCGGAACGAATCATCCGCACAAATTCCCTCGTGGTCAGAACAATATCCACATCCTGCCCTGCTCCCGCACTTCTCATATAAGACAGCGATGCCTCTCTCTTTTTGGAAACACAGGGCATAATGGAAATACTGCAGATATTATGTGGGTCAATACCCGTTTTCTGTGCAAAACAAGACTTTGTCATGGCACCAAACATCTGCTGGGGAGACTTTGCCGTGGACAAATTACGCAGGTATTTCGGATACCTTTTTGCCACAAAGCTTACCCACCCCGGGCAACAGGAGGTAAACATGGGCCATGCAAATTTTCCGGGATGCTCCAATCTCTCCAGAAGCTCGCTGCCCTCCTCCATAATGGTAAGGTCGGCAGCAAAGTTGGTGTCAAATACATAGTCAAAGCCCATTCGTTTCAAAGCGGCCACCATTTTGCCTTCGCTTGCCTCCTCCGAAGAAAGCCCCAGTTCCTCACCCCATGCAGTGCGGACAGCGGGTGCCACTTGTACAACGGTTATTTTTTCAGGATCTGCCAATGCCTCAAACACCTTGGGGATGTCGTTCCTCTCACGCAACGCGCCGGTCGGACAATGCGTAATGCACTGACCGCACAGTGTACAGTCGGAATTTTCGATTGTCTTATTACAGGCCACATCCACCGTTGTGCGTGAACCGGTATTCTGTACATCCCACACATGCATATCCTGCACCTTATCGCAAATCTGCACACAGCGCATACATTTGATACATTTTCTGGAATCCCGAATCAGGGGAAAGCTGTGATCCCAAGGAGTCTCAGGAACTTCCTCGCAAAAGGGCACTTCCAGAATTCCCAGATCATTGGAAATTTTCTGTAAATTACAGTTTCCGCTTCTGACACAGGTTGCACAGTGGCAATCGTGTTGGGAAAGAATTAATTCGACATTTGTTCTGCGCACACGCCTGACCTTCGGAGAATTGGTGTAAATAACCATTCCCTCCTCCACCGGGCTGTTGCAGGCCGTAATCAGCTTTTTCTTGCCCTGAAGTTCAACCACACATACCTTGCAGGCGCTGATTTCGTTGATGCCCTCCAGAAAACAGAGATGCGGTATTTCAATTCCAAGTTCCAGCGCTGCTTTCATCACCGTAGTCTGCTCGGGAACGGAAACGGAAAGACCGTCAATCGTCAGATTTACCATATTGCCGCACTCAAAGGCATCAAAGTTCTTCTTTCTCTCACCTGCTTCTCTCTCAGACAACTGAATTCTGCCACAGGGCTCCTTGTCCTCGTAAGTAACAGGCGGTATTTCCACATCACAGGAAATCACATGATGAAATCCCAGATACTCGTCAATATTTGCTGCCGCAACCTTGCCGGAAGCGATGGCACGGATCACGGTAGCAGGGCCGGTCACACAGTCACCACCGGCAAACACGCCGGGCACATCCTTTACTTCACTGTCACTCATGGCGGTGATAGTTCCCCTCTTAACAGACAGACCGGCTTCTTCAAAATGCCGCGTTTCAATTCCCTGTCCGATGGCAACCACCACAATGTCACAGGGAATTCTCATCAGAGGCACATCCGCCTGAATGGAACGGGCTCTTCCCCAAGCATCAATCGGTCCGATTATCTGCGGTTCCACCCAAAGTGCAGTCACATTACCGTTCTCATCCGCCTCGATTTTATGAGGAGCTTTCAGGCTGTAAAGCTCTGCTCCCTCGGCGATTGCCCCCTCAACCTCCTCAGGCAGTGCAGTCATATCGTCCTGACGCCTTCTGTAAGCAATTCCCACTTTTTTTGCACCGAGACGGATTGCAGAGCGTGTACAGTCCATCGCCACATTTCCACCGCCTACCACGATAACGGTCTTGTCTTTGAAATCGGGCATATTTTCATCTCCGATGCTGCGCAACATCTCCACGGCAGACATCACGCCCACGGAATTTTCCCCCTCAATTCCGATCTTTTTATCTGTATGCGCACCGATTGCCACATGTACCGCATCAAATTCCTTTCTCAGTTGTTCAAAAGGAATTTCCCCTTCTCCGTTACCGATTCTTGTATTCAGGTGAACCTCAACTCCGGTGGAAAGTATAGCATCTATATCCTCCTGAAGACGTTCTCTGGGAAACCGGTAGTTTGGAATACCGTAACGCAGCATACCGCCAAGCTTGCTCTTTTCCTCAAACACAACTGCATGATGTCCCATCAGTTCCAGATAATATGCTGCCGACAGCCCGCCGGGACCTCCGCCCACGATGGCAATTCTTTTTCCGGTACTCTCTGCTTTTGGAGGCACCGGAACCGTATTCGCTCTCGCATTATCCACCGCCATTCGCTTCAGGCCTCTGATATTGACCGAACTGTCAATCATGTTTCTGCGGCATCTGGCCTCACAGGGATGCTCACAAATCAAAGCACATGCCGTCGGGAAGGGATTATCCTTTCGAATCAGCCTCACAGCATCGGCATAGCGCTCCTCTTTCACCAGTGCAATATAGCCGGGAATATCCACACCTGCCGGGCACAAAGCCACACAGGGTACCGGCTGTGTAATATGGCAGGAACACTTTCCGTGTTCAATATGATGCTTATAGTCTTCCATAAATCCATCCATACCTGTCAGTACCATATGTGCCGCCTCATACCCGATGGCACAATCTGCGGAATCCATAATATCGGATGCCGTCTTCCGGATTAAGTCCAGGGTTTTTAAACTTGCTCTTCCCTCCAGCACATCCTCAAGAAGATTCTGAAGCTGCCCCAGTCCGATACGACACGGAGAGCATTTTCCACAGGTCTGCGCATGGCAAAGCTTCAAAAATGATAATTGCAGATCCACCGGGCACAGTCCGGGAGGACTTGCAATAATACGGCGCTCTAAATCCTTATACAGTCGTTCCACTGTCAGCTGTGCCGTATTGGGTGTAGCGATTTTAATCGACTCATGGCAGCCTCCATCATGTAAGTGCTTACACTTTCGATGAGGTATTAGAGCACTAAATATACCTGATCTGCAGTTCTCCGAAGGATACTTCGCCGCTCACATACAGCACATTTTCGCCATCGGGATTACAGCTTCCCTTCTCGTTTGTACTTCCGAATGCAGTATCCATATTTAATACAACCTTCCAGTCAGAAGGGACATACAGTACCGCACTGCCAAAGGAAACTTCCACATGAGCATTTGCTCTGAGCTCTTTCAGTACAGCATCGGAAAAATAAACCTGTATGGCACCAAAGCTGGACTCAATGTTCACATCACTCACTTCCCCCGTGATGTACTTCACGCTTTCCCCAAAGCAATTTTCATAGGAAATCCTGCTTCCTTCCCTGTTTTCCGAATCCACTTTGCTGCGTGTCTTTCCGTTCACACTGATATGTGCTCCTTTTCCGAATCTCGGAAACAGGATATTCAGTCCAATGGTTCCGAGCAGTGCTGCCCCCAGCACAGGCCATGGCGTAATCTGTTCCAAATGCAGCAATTCATCATTGACAATCACCAGAAATGCCAGTGAAAACAAAATCTGTCCAAAACTCCTCTTTACCAGTCCATCCACAAAAATTCCCACAAGAATAATGGAAAACAGAATCGACCAGAAACCGAAGCCCTCCAGAAATCCCATCTTGTTTACCAGAAGCGCAACCGCTCCCAAGAGGAGCATCACTCCCCAAAACACCTTTTTTGCTTTTTTCCCGCGTTTTCTTTCCACAACTGCCATATTATCCCTCCCTACTTCCTGTAATTCATCATCTGTTCCAACAACTATCTGCATATTTTTACCTCATCTTTCTCATAACTTCCGGTTTCCGGCACTTGTTCTGCCGTTCTTACCATATTTTCGTTCCTTTTCTTATACTTATTATCTCTCCAGCCTTCTTGCGCTCAGCCGCTCTATCAGCATTTTATAATAGCCTCTGGATACCAGTGCCTTTTTGTTGCTTCCGATAAATTCTACGATGCTGGAGGCTGTCAGATTCCTTGTAATGGAATAAATAGCATCCAGATTGGCAATGGTCGATTTCGAAATTCTCATGAAGCTGCCCGGAAGCATTTCCTCCAGTTCATAGAGCTTGTAACTGCAGGAAAATATTTTATCTGCGGTATGTGCCCTGATTTCCCTTCCCTCCGTCTCAAAAAAATAAATATCCTCCATGGGAATATAAAATTCCGTCTCCCCGCTTGTCAATGAAAGACAACGTTTTCCATTGTTCTGTTTCGATATGTAATTCTGCAGGCTGATAATGGAATTGTTCAGACTTCCGCATCGGATAATGACTTCTTCCTCTGCCAGCCCCTCCTCAATCTCAATTTTTACCCTCATAGTATTTCCTTTACTGCCGCGACTTTTTAGCATTGCTCAATGCTCATGATTACAGTATACAGAGAAACGAAAGGATGTAAATGGTTTTTGCGCATGTGGTAAGTTTTTGTGCCTGAGAAGTAAAAATCTCCGCAAGACAGACAATTTCAAGCACACCTTTGATGAAATTGCAGTTTCCATCAACACGTTTACTTCCGCTATCGAGGAGGGTGCACGGAGCGTAACAAAAAGGAGGCGATAAGACCTCCTCCTTTTTATTCCTTCCCCTTATCTGCCGGAAGACGTTTCTTCTTCCTTTTTTACATACCGGATAACCTCATAATCACTCTCTTTACTCCGCTCTGACATACACTGATAAACCCTGTCCCGCAAGTCCTGCTGCCTCTCCTTCGGTTTCAGACTTGTATCCGGATAGAACGGGCCGTCAATATAAGTAACGATGTCTACCTTACCCGGTTTTCCCTTTCTCCCATGATAGGTATTGGTCAACGCATAAACCGGGCAGTCCAGCTTCACCGGATATTGAAAGGACACGGACTTAAAAGGTCTGATTCCGATATAATAGGGCCAGATGTGAGCTTCCGGATAGATCGTGACAGAATATCCTCGCCTGATTTTATCCTCCACAGATTTCACAAAATGCTTCATTCCGCCCATATCACAGGGTATCGGAATCGCCCCCAGCATCTCCACAAGTACATGAAGTCCCGGCATGGACACATTCTCCGGATTAACAATAAAAAAATTTCTGTGGGGATAATTCGCTACACTGGGAATAAAGGTATCTGCAAAGGGCTGCGTATGGTTACCATAAATAAAATAACCCCCGTTTTTGCATTCCTTCAGTTTTTCCTTTCCCACATATCTTAAATGGAACTTTAACTTTTGATAAAGAATCTTTATGGGCATGCTGAATATATTCTGTATTGCCAGTGAGCAGATATCCCAGATTCTGTTGTGAAAATAAGGGAAATCCTTATCTATCACCCTGGGTGTAATCTGTGCCTCAGAGAACTCCTCATTCAGTTCATCGGTATAATAAATTACTTTTCTTTCTTCCATGCTCTTCTCCCCCCCCCCAAAGCGCCCGTATATAAAGCCTCTGACTGTCGCAGGTAAGCCACCTGTCTGCAAGTTACAAAACGGAAGGCATTAGCCTTCCGTCTGCTCTGTTGTGTAACTTAATGGAATACCATAGAATTCCTCATAGATCCTTTTCCAGACTTCATAGTTCTTATCCCGCATCGCAATCACCTGTTCCCGTTCAGATAAACCTGCCTGCGGATAAATCGGCTTTTCGATAAACACAGAATACTCCTGTAGCGGGAACCCATCCTCACCAATACGCTCGCTGTCCTCCATCGTAATGAATATGGGCAGCACCGGAACCTGGTTTTTTGCGGCGAACTTAAATGCACCGTTCTTCAAAGGCTTCGGCTTCCTGTAATTCCACCACAGGCTCTGTTCCGGATAAATCAGGATAAAATCCCCTCGCTTCAAAATGGTATCCACTGCCTGCAAAAAGTTATACATGGTCTTTTTGTTCTGGCTTAAAGGCAGTGTATTGCAGTTGCGGAAAAGGAATCCGTAAAAACCGGGGAAATTGGTGTAGTTTCCCTCACGGATTACCTTAAAGAGCTGTTTTTTCCCCTGGTGCTCGGAAATGCGGAACAGATGCTCCACGGTAAAGCAGTCAAACGGATTGAAATGATTACAGGTAATGATTGCGCCTGATTGCAGCTTATTTAAGTTTTCCATTCCCTGTATTTTCTTCAATACCAGCTTGCCGTCCCTCAAGAGACCATCCACAAACTTACCGGCAATGGCATAGGACAGCTTTACCTTCGCCTTGCTGGACGGTTTTACCCTGAGATAGTCGATTTCATCCGGCATCAAAGGCAAGGTAGGCGGATCCGCCTCCGCATCCACATCAAATTTTCCCTCCCGCTCCAGCTGCGCGATTCGTTCCAGAACCGCAAGCCTGTCAGGCGCCTTCCGGGGCACCTGAACACTTTCTTCGGTTTTGCTATCCATACTCTTATTTTTCACTTCACTATCTCTCTTTTTCATCTTTCCCTCTAAAAATATCACTTGTTACTCTTCGAATCATTCTTGTGTACACGCTGTTTTTCGGATTTTCCTCATATATGGGTTACTTTCTGTATTTTCTGTCGTCACCCACACAGTCAGACTCTTTTCTGGCAAGCTTAGCCAACTTTTCATGGGACTGTTCGCCCCTGATGCGGTCTTCCTCTGTAAAGTTCTCCTTGATCTGCTGAATCGCATCGAAATACTCGGTTTCCTGCGCATACATCCAGAAGAACTCCTTATAGAGAATGTCCTCAAAGTGCCAGGGTTTAAAAGCCAGATTGTAATGAACCAGTTTCACATTTTCCGTCTTTATCTTCGGGTCGGCAATCGGCATTCTGTTCCACACTCGGTCAATCAGCTTGACACGACCCTTACACATCCTGTTCAGATAATCCTGATCCTGCGCAACTGCGAAGGTAATTCTGTCCAATAAAAACAGAAATTTTTCCTGAAATTTAAATTTGCGCATTTGATCCAGATTCATCAGAAGAATACCGGCGTTAAAATATCTGCGGTAATCAGCCACGCCTACTACCTTTTCCACATATACCTGAAACACCTCATTGAACTGAATGACATCATCCGGTGCCGCCGCCACCAGATTGTCACCCATATCGGTGTTGTAAAGCTTGGCGATATCATCCAGAATGACGATGTCACTATCAAGATACAGCACTTTGTCATACTGAGGATATAGGTTCGGCAGGAACAATCTGAAATAAGTTGTCTTGGAATAGTAATCCCTGGTATAGAGTTTATCCTTCACCTTCTGAATATAGTAATTCAGATCAACAAACTCAATATCCACGTTTTCTCTCTCGTATTTTGAGATTTTCTTTTTGTTCTCCATGCTGACATCTGTGTTCAGTACTTTAATCAAATACTTATTTTCCGGGGACGCATTGTCTATCAGAGACTGGATAGCCACTGCCAGAAAAGGGCAATAGCCGTCATCCACTGCAAAAAAAATGGGGATTTCCTTTGAAATTATATTAGCCATTTTACTTTTCTCCTTTTACGCTTTCTCTCTTATGTTTCTCTCTTACGCTTTCTCTTTACGCACTCTTTTACACTTATCTATTTTTCGCACTTGTCAAATTCATGTTTTCTCGCAAGATACTCTTCCAAATCCGCATCAAAAGTATAACAATGCAGATATTTATGTATCTCATCCACCTGCCATTGTTTGTAATTCTCCGTATGCGGATAGGGCAGGAACATGAGTCTCTTGCAGAAGTGACAGACAATCGTATCTTTCTTATCAAATTTTGACTGTTCATTATAAATTCTGGGAATCAGCTTCTTTCTCGTTGTAGACTTGAAGATTGCCGACTGGTCTGCAAAAAGCAGTTTCTTTGTACGTATCAGTTCCCGCGCCTTACGCAGCAGGCCTGTTTCCCGTATTTTCTTCATATTCAACAGAAGCATCCCTGCATTGAAATAATCCGGTCGAATCAGCCAGCAGCCGTATTTCTCTTTCACCGCCGCATATTCATACTCCGTCACATCAATATCCCAAAGCTGTTTAATATCCCCCGCAATCATCATATCAATGTCAAGATAAAGCAGCTTGTCGGGAATCTCCGGCAACAAATCCGCCAGAAGTCTGAGCAGTGTATAAGGTGTACAATACGCTGTTTCATTGACGCACTTGTGGAATTCCCTCTCATAAATATCCGTCACATCCAGTCTTTCCACCAGATTTTCCGTATTCTTTTCCTTTAGTACCCTGTCCAGAAATGCTGTCTGTTCCTCCGTGATTGGAAGATAATCTTCCCTCACCCGTTCCAGATTCATCGTCATCAGGAACACATGAAGGCTTTCCTTTGTCCTGTTGGTCATGGAAATCAGCTGCGTCAATGCACCGTCAAAAACCTTTCTGTTCCCGCACAATAATATGTGAATCATCTTTTTCCTCTTTCCAAAAGCCGAAGCTTTGTTCCTCTATTTACAGCCCGTCCGACGCTTTTCCGGCTATCCGGAAAAACATGCAACTGTCCGCACCAACTCTTCCGCTTTATTCATCCATAATGGAGTAGGACATCCACTCGTAACGGAGCTTCGTGCCCTCCGTTATTTCAGGCGGCAGAAGTGCTCTTGCCACCAGCTTCAGTTCATCCGTCTCCTCATCAATACGCTTCAAATGCGCGTAGTCTCCGTCAATCTCCACCACAATGTATTCAAACCGATTCATAAGTAATCTCCGCTCCTGATTCATAAAATCCTACAGACCTTTGCAAATCCTATTTTCTATCCCTTTCAAATAAAGGATTCTGCCTCTGCTTATGTAAAGTCCTCCACTCCAATCGCAAACACCGCGGGCAGAAACATGAAATTCTCCCCCTGTCCTTCCGGCATATGAATGAAATGTGACTCCGGATCCACAGCCAGCCATTCCTTTATCACTTCCGACTCCCCGATATCATCATTTTTCACATTTACCATGGTCTTCGGCTCCTCAAAGTAAGAAAACAAAATGTTCTCATGAAGCGCTATTGACTGATACTTGTCTCCGGTCAGAAGCCCTTCATCCACAATCGCCTTATGAAAATAAGTATAGCTGAACAGTTTACCATCCCGCAGGAACGCAATCCTTCCACGCCGCTTCACAGGGCGGGTCGCTCTGCTCCACTGTTCCACAGACTTTGGTATCTGATGATAATAAATGTGATACATATGTACCCACAATCTGTCATCTCTTTGTCCGGGCCAAACCTGCAGATAGGGGTTCAGTGCCGCAAGCAGTTCGTCCGGATATAGACATGTAGTCTGCACATCCTCTCCCGACTCCGGTATTTTCTCCTGACTCTTATCAGCCTGTACCATCAAAATCGGCTCTGTTACAGAAAGCGGTTCCCCAACAGCTTCATAGTAGAAAAACAACATTCTCTCAGACCGATACAGCGCTGCCGTCAGCACTCTTCCTGTTTTCTGTGCCTGTCTCACATTGGCGACGCACTGTTCTGTTGCTTCTTTCAATGCCTCCTCGGAAACATCTTCTTTCAGTTGTCCTCGATAATGCAGACGATAAATCCTCGCGTTCAAAATGATTTCTCCTTTGCAAATGTGGCATTCGAGTTTTGACCCGTGAACATCATAGCGTACATTATAGCATATCTTATTTCAAACATAAAGAAGTGGTTTGATGCTCACTAGATACAATACATGGTTTTTAATACTATGTCAAGTAGTTTGTGAATTCGAGTTGTTAATTCATAATCCTCTAATACTTATAAAGCGCTGCCAGATAATGAGAGATGGCCTGGGTACTCGGATGTTCCTCTCCCAATACCCTGCAACGGGCTTCATACAACTTTTCCGCTAACTCCTTCGACTTCTCATAATCTCCCAAATTGCCGTAGGAAATTGCCAAATTGCCCAGGCTATTCAGAGTACTCGGATGTTCCTCTCCCAATACCCTGCAACGGGCTTCATACAACTTTTCCGCTAACTCCTTCGACTTCTCATAATCTCCCAGGTTTCCATAGGAAATTGCCAGACTGTGTAGGCTGACCAGCGTATCCGGATGTTCCTCTCCCAATGCCCGGCTACGGATTTCATAAATTAGTTCACTTAACTTCTTCGACTTCTCATAATCCCCTAAAATACCATAGGTGATTGCCAGATTATGCATGCTGACCAGTGTATCCGGGTGTCCATCTCCCAATACCCGGCTCCGGACTTCATAAACCCTCTCATTTATCTCTTTTAATTTCTCATAATCTCCCAAAAAGCCATAAATAGCTGCCAAATCATTCAGGCAGACCAGTGTATCCGGGTGTTCCTCTCCCAACACACGCTTCCGGGCTTCATACACCTTTTCCCATAGTTCTTTCGCTTCTTTATACTTGCCGGCAAAACTATATGACGCTGCAACATAATACAATCCTTTCAGATAACTGACATTTTCCTCATCATTCACCTTTGCCTTAACATACTCACAGATACTTTCTGCTATATCCGTTTGAACTTGATAATCGCCTTCCCTGTATAGAGCAACAACACAGTCAACTAACTTGCTCAGCTTCTCGTCATTCCACTTCACACATTTTCCGATCCGCTCCAGGGACTGAACATAACTTTTTATGATGACAGATTTTTCATTAACAGTGCACTCTCCATCCAATATCGCAAAGAGATATTGAAAAACAATTTCTGATAATTGTTCCCGTTTCTTCTCGTTTATCACATTGGTAACAATCGTACGGAAGGTTTCATGCACCCTGAAGTAATTGTCCATCTTTTCAATCAAAGACAATTCCTTAATCTGGTTTCCCTCTTCTCCCAGGCATTCCAGATAACCCGCTTTCCGGGCAACCCACGAAAACATTTCGTTATTCCAGATATCCGGCAGACAACACATAATCCGCACCGTATTCAGATGAACCGATGACATATCTCTCAGATAACGCTCTGCCAAATCCGTTGTACTTTTTCCAAAATCATCTATCCTGAACTGATAACCGGATTCCTTCTTCCCTAATAACTGGAGATATTTTTTGTAGCACCAGTCCATATATACCGGTGTTCCGCCGGTAAGTCCATATAATCCTTTAATCAGTTCCTCATCCCAGATACCAATCCGATTGAAATAACCTCTGGCATCCATAGATGAAATTCGTCCCATCAAGTGCTTTTGATTATCCGGCAATAACTCTTTATCCCATTGTAGCTGTTCTCTTCCTGCCACTACCCAACATACATTCGGCAGTTGGCGCACCAAGCCACAGCCTTCTTCGTGAATCCAGGCATCTGCAAGGTTTGCCCTCTCATCTCCGTCTCTTAAAATACTTACCAAAGCTTCATAGCCATCTAACAAGATTACAAACGGGCTGGTGAATTTGTTAAAAATCTGAAAGGCATCATGGGCAAAATACCTGACAAGATTTTTTCCAATCTCATCTCCTTTTAAAGAATTGATTTCATAAACAATTCTTCTGTTTTCATTATTCGTTAAAATATGCTTCTGATATTCCTTCTCGCACAGACTGATAACCCCTTTTGCAGCCACTGTTGCTACATTCACAAATGGCAGAAAATCGCTGGCAATTCCACTGATCTGGTCAATGGCTCCCTCTATGGTCAGGATTTCATTCTCTTTCGTCGCAATATAACTGCTTATTTCTGCTTTTGTTTTTCCGGCATCTGCCATCCGCTTTTCAAATGCATAGTCAAATACAGGGAATCTGGCTTCCTTATTTCGCAGCATAATCTGACGCGAAAGGACAAACAGGAAGTCCTCTTTGGACTGATTCTTCTCAAAATTATAATATATACTCATCTCATGGGAATCATGAAACTTTTTGCTTATCTCCCATCGTATTTGTTTCAGCAATGTAGTCTTTCCAATTCCACCTATTCCGTAATAGTGTATAACATCATATTCCCCCTGCTGTATCTTGTTATAAACCTCCCAAAATGCCGCCCTCGGTTCCTCTCTGTCCGTAAACATTTCCTTTGCTGATTTTGGTTCTATTACATACTGCTGCTCCGGTTTTTTCGACATAACTATCCTCCCCCTGCCTTTTGGTAAGCCTGCATTTTTATCAAGCATACCATATACAGGACACGTTTTCAATGCGATATAAGGCCCCTCAGTAACAATGAGAAATATTGTTTTATCGTTTGATCTTCAAAAAACAAAAAAGGCATAGCCGAATAAACGACTATGCCGAAATTTTCAAGGAATAAAAATACCAGCGTGCTTTCGCACTCTTGCTTCTTCTCGATAACATGTCAGGTGAAATCAAATGCCGCGCAATGCGCGGCGCTTGATTTCCTGCTGACATGTTACATCATTCCGCCCATGCCGCCGGCACCGGCAGGCATTGCGGGTGTTTCTTCCTTAATGTTTGCTACAACACTCTCTGTGGTAAGCAGTGTGCTTGCTACGCTGGTCGCGTTCTGAAGAGCGCTTCTGGTAACCTTGGCGGGATCCAGAATACCTGCTTTTACCATGTCAACATACTCTTCCTTCAAAGCATCAAATCCGACACCAACCTCGGACTCTCTTACCTTGTTGATGATCACGCTGCCTTCCAGACCTGCATTTGCAGCAATGTGATACAGGGGAGCTTCCAAAGCCTTCAGCACGATGCTGGCACCGGTCTTCTCGTCACCTTCCATGGTATCAGCAAGCTTTGCAACTTCCTTGGAAGCGTGAATATATGCAGAACCGCCGCCGCAGATAATGCCTTCCTCCACTGCTGCTCTGGTTGCTGCCAAAGCATCTTCCAGACGAAGCTTTGCTTCCTTCATCTCGGTTTCGGTTGCAGCACCTACGCGGATGACTGCTACGCCGCCTGCCAGCTTAGCCAGTCTCTCCTGCAGCTTCTCTCTGTCAAAATCAGATGTAGTCTCTTCAATCTGATTCTTAATCTGTGCGATTCTGGACTGAATAGCAGCCTTGTCACCCTCGCCGTCAACGATAACGGTATTCTCCTTCTGTACCTTTACGCTCTTAGCACGACCCAGCATATCCATGGTGGTATCCTTCAGTTCATAGCCAAGCTCGGAGCTGATTACGGTACCGCCGGTCAGAATTGCGATATCCTCCAGCATTGCCTTTCTTCTGTCGCCGTATCCGGGAGCCTTTACAGCTACAACATTGAAGGTTCCGCGCAGCTTGTTGACAATCAGGGTTGTCAGAGCCTCGCCCTCAACATCCTCAGCGATGATGAGCAGCTTAGCGCCGGACTGAACAATCTGCTCCAGCAGAGGCAGAATCTCCTGAATGTTGGAAATCTTCTTATCTGTAATCAGGATATAGGGATTGTCAAGAGTTGCCTCCATCTTATCCATATCGGTTGCCATATAAGCAGAGATATAACCTCTGTCAAACTGCATACCTTCTACCAGATCAAGTTCTGTCTGCATGGTCTTGGACTCTTCGATGGTGATAACACCGTCTCCACTTACCTTCTCCATTGCATCAGCAACCAGCTGTCCGACTGACTCATCTCCTGCGGAGATAGCTGCTACACGTGCAATGTGCTCCTTACCGTTTACCTTCTGGCTCATCTTGGAAATTGCTTCCACAGCGCAGTCGGTAGCCTTCTTCATACCTTTTCTCAGGATGATGGGATTAGCGCCTGCTGCCAGGTTCTTCATACCTGCATTTACCATTGCCTGTGCCAGAACGGTTGCTGTTGTGGTACCGTCACCTGCCACATCGTTTGTCTTGGTAGCAACTTCCTTTACCAGCTGCGCACCCATATTCTCAAATGCATCTTCCAGTTCAATTTCCTTTGCAATGGTTACACCATCATTGGTAATCAGCGGAGCACCGAAGGATTTGTCAAGAACAACGTTTCTTCCTTTCGGTCCAAGGGTTACTCTCACGGTATCTGCCAACTGGTTGACACCGGACTCTAATGCTGCACGTGCTTCTGCACCGTATTTAATCTCTTTTGCCATAATGATTGCCTCCAATTTTTATTCTCATTTTTAATAGAAATATTCTGCACTATTCAATGACAGCCAGGATATCGTTCTGTTTTACAACAATGTACTCTTCATCCTCAAGCTTTACTTCTGTTCCGGCATATTTGGAATAAATAACCTGGTCGCCAACCTTGACTTCCATCTTAATCTCCTTGCCGTCTACCACTCCGCCGGGGCCAACTGCGATTACCTCAGCCTGCTGGGGCTTCTCCTTATTCTGTCCGGGAAGAACGATACCGGATTTGGTTGTCTCCTCAGCAACCAACTGCTTTAATACAACTCTGTCACCTAAAGGTACTAATTTCATTATAATTGCCTCCTTATCGACTAGCTATTCTTTTGTTAGCACTCATTTTATTTGAGTGCTAATTACTAGAACATATATTAGTTTTATATGCAGACTTTTTCAACCGTATTCATGGTTATACATAATTATTATTCTCTCATTTTCTCATAATATCTCTTTTTTTCTCTTATTTTCTCATTTTGACCTTGTTGGGGCAATTTAATACTTATTTTAGAATTGATTTATTCTTATACCACAAGCCTTCTCTGCTACGTTGTGAATTACCCATTGTCTATAGCCAATGAGCTTCGTGCTTCATTGACCTCGTGCCCTACTATCTCCACAGGCGTTAATTCGGGCAGTCCCTGCCCTATATATGCTTCTTATTCTATTTGTCATTTCTGTTAATTTGTACTTGACAAGAGGTCATTACATATCAGAATACGGAAAAAGTGGAATTCATGAAAATCCGAAGGGCTTTTTCGTATTGTCGGGAGAAGGAATGGTGAAAATTGACGAGACAGAAGTTGCCATTCATGAAGGGATGTCCTTTTTAGCACCGGCAGGAGTGCATCATATGGTAAAAGCAACTCTGCTGATGTACCGGTGAGGGTGTTCTGGTTCCACAGTGCTGTTTAGGATGCCTTTTCTTCTTTTATTGATAGTGTGGATTGATACTGTAATAAATGTATTAATGAATATGGTGTTTATGTCTCATAAACTATGACGGTGGAACTCGCGGCGGACCATTGACCTGTAGATAGCCGGCACACGTATATCCGAGTGACCAATACCGGATAATCATGTGTCAGTTGAAATCTAAAAACTGTGCCGCAACTCTGGAAACCTGTGGGTATTACTGCTCAAAATCATTTCCTGTACCCACAAATCCGAAAGTCAGAAGGTACATCTGCGCTAAATCCTCTCCTGTACCCTCAGAGACAAAAAATCAAGAATAAACAGCCTCTTACCGGCTCAAAAAACCGCCTGTGTTTACACAGACGGTCCTACTCAAAACTATTCAATTCGAAAGAAGTTCTTCGTATCCTTAGCACTTAATTTCCAGATACCCCAGCAGCTTGGACATATCGTACTCTTCCAATACGCCCAGGTTGGAATCATAGAACTTGCCGTCATAATGAACAAGATAATGGCAGAAACGCCCCATCTTCTCCATCATGATACAGCACTTGGGAAGCACGGCATCCCTTCCCTCCGTGTAAACAATAATATCGCTGTGATCGATTCCATAATAATTCAATGCGGAAATCACACGGCCCATCGTTGCCTGCCACTCGCGGCAGTCCATCACACTGATAACCTCGGCAATCGTAACACCCGCCAGCATAGCCACACAGGACTGTCCGCAAAGTCCATCCTCCGGCTGGATAATCACATCCATGCTGTCAATCTTACGGATAGGCTTGTCAAAGCTGTAAGGACTGTTCTGATCCATACGAATCAGGGAACCTGTCACATGAAGCAGAATCTTGTGCGGTACGCCAAGCTCCACGCTGACAGCATCCTCATCCTCAATGTGAATTTCATAGTTTCCTTTTTCCTTGGGAAGCAGTTCACAGTCAATAATCTTGTTGTCCAGTACAACCTCTCCCTGAATGACATCTCTCTGTTTGCAGACCTCCCATACATTAAAGGGAATCTGAATCATATACCCTTTTTCCTTCTTTTCCACTTTGGATTCAAAAAAATATCTCATTTGGTTTTACCTCCATATCATACACCTGTCTCATGTATTCTGTTTTCTGCCGGTTATTGTATCAAATTCTTTCCGCCTTGAAAACAGTTTTTCCATAAGTTAAAAAATAAACAAGCTTTACCTTTTTTTCCGTGCCTGAGACGGTGTCATTCCATAATGTTTTTTAAACAATTTACTGAAATGGTAGGCATCATCATAGCCAACAGATGCGGCAACCTCCTGAATACTTTCTGCACAGCCATCTTCCAGCAGCTCCTTCGCTTTCTCGAGCCTGATGTTAATCAAATGCCGGATGGGCGTATCGCCTGTCTCACTTTTGAAAATTTTTGAAATATAAAAAGGACTCAGGTACATATTTTCCGCAATCTGGTCAAGAGAAACCTTTTCGTTGTAATGATCTTCAAAATAATTCACAATTTGTTCCACCACATATTTCTTATTGACAGATTCGAAGGCATAACCTCCTGTATGTTCCACAGGCTCACACTGCTCTCTGATTACAAGAAGCAGCATCTGCATCAGATAGGATTTCAGCATAAAATACCTTCCCTGTCTGCACACTGCATTTTCCGCTTCCATGGCAGAGCAGATGCGAAACAGCTTCTGGCGCAATTCCCCTGAGGTATGCAAGATATGTCCCCCGCCCGGTACAGGCAGTGTATTGGCAGGAAGCTTCCCAATCTGAAGGTCCATTACCCCAACAAAGAATTCCGTCGTCGGTGTCTCCGCCTCCGGGCAAGCCAGTGCCTGATGCTTTACTCCAGGATTCAAAATCAGTAAATCCCCTTCTTTCACAGGGCAGATACCGTCTTCAAAACGATATTTCCCTTCTCCCGACAGGATAAATGCCATCTCCAGATGATCATGACTGTGGAAGGTTGCTTCATCCCTGTCCTTTTGCCGAGTTCCCTTCCATGTAAAGAGGAAGGTGGGGTTCAGGTCTTCCATCACAAGATCTTCACTATTTATGCTTTCCTGCATCATACTGTTTTTTCTCCTGACATCCTTTTTCTCTTATTTATTTTACCTTTTTTTACGGAAAAAGTCATCTTTTTTATTCACTTTTTAACAGTATGACTTTCTGAATCACTACAGCTTTTTTATCATCTCAGTCAGCTTTTCTCTGTCCTCCATCCCTGTCTTCTCCAGTATATGAGTAATGTGTTTTTTCACAGTGGTATCGGATATATACAGCATCTGCCCAATCTCCTTATTTGTCATCTCGCAGCTCACAAGCCGCGCCACCTCCGCTTCCCTGTCCGTCAGTCCCAGGGCACGTAACTTGAAATAAACAGTCTGGCTGTCCTCCGCGGTCTCCTCTCCAGTGGTTTCCTCCATATAAGCCACCACCATGCTCTCCAGTTTCCCCATCATCAACAGGATAAACAGAGCAAAAACAGATGCATAGAAAAAGCTTAAGCCGGAAACCGCCAGCGCTGGTCCCAAACAAGCCGGATCGTCCATGTGATACAACAGATCCACAAAACAGATGGCTACCGTAATTCCAGCCTCCAGAAACACCACATTCTTGATAAATTTCATTGCCGTTATAGCCTTTTCCAGTTCCATTCTGGACACCCCTTCACATTTTCTGGAAAAAGCAATCCGCATTCCATTGAAAAAGTGCTTCCCTTTATCAGTAAATGGCAGAATCAGCACGGTAAATACGCTCATATAAAGCAGTGTCGGTGTATCAATATACTCATAAAAAGCCCCTGTTCCCGCCGTCGTCAAAATCGTTAACAGCACAAATACAATAAGCGCAATTTCCGCTGACAGCATCCTGCCATTTAAATTCTTTGTAACTCTTCTCCACATTTTTTTCATATCATCTTCCCCGTTTCTCTGTGTTCTTGTTTTTGCCTTACCCATTTTGCAGCAGCTTTCTCTGTTTTTCTTCCGGTTTAGCTGCCGCGAACCCTGCAGGTACACCTTTATGGTAAAATGAGAACGCCTGTTATTTCAATACTCCCCCACAAAAAAGAGGTAGTATTTTTCTACTACCTCCTGCTAAATTTCCTTATTTCACGGTAGTATCCATGTACTACCTACTCTTATTTATCGGCGAATTCTTCTCTCTTCCACACTTGTCATGCTTCCTGTTTCTTCGGATTCATCAGCTTCCATGCGGTACAGAAGAACAGCGTTACCGTGGTTGTCACCGCCAGCAAATCCGAAACCGGCTCTGCCAGGAATACGGCAAACACCTTATTCTCAAAAAAGTGCGGCAAAATGTAAATCATGGGAATCAGCAGAATAATCTTTCTGAGCACTGCCAAAAACAGTGAATGCACCGCCTTGCCGAGCGCCACGAAGGTCTGCTGGCAGGCAATCTGTGCACCAAAGATACCGGCTGCCGCCATATAAATCCGCATTGCCCAACGCGTGTACTCCACCGTTGCCGAATCGGAAGAAAATATCTTTGCAAGTCCTCCCGGAATCAACATTGCCAGCGCCCAAATTGTCAAAGAATAGCACAGGCAGCTCCTCAGGGTCAGTAGGAATGCCTTCCTCACGCGTTCCATATTGCCCGCCCCGTAATTATAGCTGACAATCGGCTGCATTCCCTGGGAAAGTCCCTGCAAAGGCATCATGGAAAACTGCATCACGCTTGCCAGAATTGTCATGGCTCCCACTGCGATGTCTCCGCCGTATTTCTGCAGAGAAGTATTGAAGCATACAGAGAGCAGGCTTTCCGTCGACTGCATGATAAACGGAGAAATTCCCAATGCCAGAACAGGTCCCATAATATCAAATCGAAATTTCATATTTTTCTTTTTTATACGCAGGATTGTCTTCTTTCCGCACAGGAAACTCAATACCCAGACAGCGGAAACCGCCTGAGAAAGTACTGTGGCAAGTGCCGCTCCCCTGACGCCCATATGCAGCCCGAAAATAAAAACAGGGTCAAGTACAATATTCAGTCCTGCGCCTATCATTACCGTCTTCATTCCGACGGATGCAAAACCCTGGGAGGTAATAAACGCATTCAGTCCTGTAGTAAACATCACGCAGATGCTTCCGCACACATATATTCTCAGATAAGGAAGTGCATAGACAATCGTGTCTTTACTGGCACCAAACGCATAAAGAATCGGTTCCGCAAAGATTGTAAAAAAAACGGTCAGCAGCACGGCCAGCACAATCAGGGTAAACACACAATTTCCCAGTATCTTCTCCGCCTTTTCATTATCCCCTTTTCCCATGGCGATAGAGGCTCTGGGTGCTCCACCGAAACCGATTAACGCTGCAAAAGCCGATACCAGTGTTATTACCGGCAGAGTAACGCCGAGTCCCGTCAAAGCCAGGGCGCCGACTCCCGGGATATGTCCGATATAAATTCTGTCTACCATATTATAAAGAAGATTTACAATCTGCGCAGCAATGGCGGGAGCCGCCAGGGAAGCGAGAAGCTTCCCCACAGGCATCACCGCCAGCTTGTTTTGTTCTTTATTCTCTTTCTCCTGTTCCATACTCTTTCACTCTTTCACTCTGAATCCATTATATTCCCAGAATAATCGTTGCAAATCTAAAGTATACAAGCAGCGACAAGGCATCCACAATCGTTGTGATAAACGGGCTCGCCATCACTGCCGGGTCAAATCCCAGCTTCTTGGCACCGATGGGCAGAAGACATCCCACCAGCATTGCCATCAACACTGCTGCCACCAGGGTCAGACATACCGTAAAGGACACGTACAGTCCCACTCTGTCAAAAAGCATCAACTTGGCAAAATTCGCCACCGACAACGTCAATCCGCAGAGAATTGCCACTCTGATTTCCTTCCAGATTACCCTGGGCACATCTCTGTATTCAATCTCCCCCAGAGACAATCCGCGGATTACCGTAACACTTGCCTGTCCGCCCGCATTTCCGCCGGTATCCATGAGCATGGGAATAAAAGCAATCAGCGCTGCATAGACGCTAAGTGCCTCCTCAAAAGAAGAAATAATCGCTCCCGTAAAAGTCGCAGATACCATTAAAAGCAACAGCCAGGGAATCCTTTTCCTGTAAGTTTCCGTCACTCCGGTTCTCATGTACGGCTTGTCGCTGGGAACGATAGCCGCCATCTTTTCCATATCCTCCGTGGTCTCTTCTTCCATGATATCCACGATATCGTCAACGGTGATAATTCCCACCAGTCTGTCTTCATTATCCACAACCGGCATCGCAGTAAAGTCATATTTCTTGAATTGTGCAGCAACCTGCTCCTGGTCCATAAGGGTATTGATGGCGATTACATTCTCATGCATCAGATCGCCGATGATTTCATCGCCGTCACTCAAAAGCAGATAGCGCAAAGCCACCGTACCTACCAGCTTCCTCTGGGCATCCAGCACATAGCAGATATTGATTGTCTCACTGTCAAGTCCAACCTTACGGATATGCTCAATGGCCTGATTCACCGTCAGATTTTCTTTCAGAGAAACATACTCCACCGTCATAATGCTTCCGGCAGAATCCTCCGGATAGCGAAGCAGATGATTGATTGCCTTTCTGGTATCCGGTCTTGCATTCTCCAGAAGTTTATCCACCACATTGGCCGGCATTTCTTCCAGCAAATCCACAGCGTCATCCGCCATCAGGTTATCTATGACACTCGCCGCATCCTTATCCGAAAGGGAATTAATGATCAGCTGCTGCACTTCCACATCCAGATAAGAGAAAACATCCGCCGCCAGATCCTTCGGTAAGATACGATAAACCTTCAGAATATCCTTCTCCTCCAGTTCTTCCATCAGTGCGGCAATGTCCGCTTCGTTCAGTTCTGCCAGAAACTGCCGAAGCTTGGTGTACTGCTTGGTTTCAAGGAGCTCACGCAGCTCCTCCAGTTCGTTCATTGTTTCCATAGCACTTCTCCTTATGTGATTTTTTTATAATTTGCCTGCAACTTCGACCGGGAAGAGGGTTATCACTGCTTATCTGATTACTCTTCATAAAAAAACCACCACCTTTCAAAATGCTATATTTTCATGACTAAACTCCACTCTTTATTTTATCCACGCCACTATTCTTTGTCAACGAAATAGAGCTCTTTTATTTTTCGAAAGCCCACTTTCCCCCCTGTTATTTCCACCATATCCTTATGTATTTGCTCCACCTCTTCCGAAGGGATGATAAGACGCAGTAGCACTTTATCAGTATAGTCACTGGACACCGGTTCTATGCCTGCGTTTCCCAGAAGATACAGAATCTTTCCGATGCCATTGTAATCGGTGGTAACCTCCACCTCCTGCCCGGAGCGCATTCTGCCCACCGTGCAGTTCTTCAGTCCTTCCTTCACCGCCTGGGTATAAGCTCTTACAAGTCCTCCTGTTCCCAGCAGCACTCCTCCGAAATACCTAGTAACCACAACAACGATATTGCGGATTCCTTCTCCCATTAAAACTTCCAGCATGGGACGCCCTGCCGTTCCGCTGGGCTCCCCGTCATCGCTGCACCGGGTCAGTTCTCCTCTGCTTCCTATTACAAACGCCGAGCAGTTATGTCTTGCATCCCAGTATTTCTTCTTCATCTCATCGATAAAGGCAGATGCTTCCTCTTCACTCTCACATTTTCTGATTGTAGCGATAAAGCGTGACTTTTTTTCCACATACTCACCCTCACCGCCCGTCAGTAAAACTCTGTAGGAATTCGCACTGTTTTCATTCATAACGCGTGTTATCTCCGTTTTTCTTTCCCATTACATTTCTTGTTACACATCTTTTCTTTTACTGTCTCCCATGGTAGCATAATTTTTCACAAATGTGAAATAATAGTTACGAATTGTTAAGAATTAAATAAAACCTTTATTTACATATTTTTTTTTGCTATAATGAGTTGGATATGTTTTGTTCAGAATATGTTTTTTGTATCAATCAGAAAGGTGAACCAAAATGAATTACGGAAAGAAAGGTGTCCGTGCAAAGCAGAAGGCACTTAATTCTAAAGCAGTAAAATGGCAGAAAAAAATTCTGCTCTCTCTGGTGGAACTGGCTCTGATTGCCCTCATCGGTATCGGCATATGCGGTGTGTCCGCAGGAATCGGTGCCTACAAGGGTATCCTTGCTTCCACCCCGAATATCCGTCTCGGAGATGTGGTTGCCTCCGGTCAGGCTACCATTGTCTATGACTGTGAAGGCAACGAGATTGACCAGTATGTCAGCTCCAATTCAAACCGCCTCCGCATTGAGTCCATGGACGAGCTGCCCGATTATCTGGGCAAAGCCGTCGTCGCTATCGAAGATGAACGTTTTTATCAGCACAACGGCATTGACTTTAAAGCCATGCTCCGCGCTGGCTATCAGTTTATAAAAACAGGCGGCAGAGAGGCTCAGGGTGCAAGTACCATTACCCAGCAGCTTCTGAAAAACACCGTATTTACGGAATGGACCTCGGAAGGAAAAAACAAGATAAAAAAAATCAAGAGAAAGCTTCAGGAACAGTACCTTGCTCTGGAAATTTCCAAATACTATTCCAAAGACCAGGTGCTTCTGGAGTACATGAATGCAATTAACCTGGGGCAGAATACCCTTGGTGTGGAAGCTGCTTCCAAGCGTTACTTCGGAAAATCAGCCAGCGATCTGACTATCTCCGAAGCCGCAGTCATCGCCAGCATCACCCAGAATCCGTCCGGTTATAATCCAATCCGTCATCCCGATGATAATGCGACACGCCGAAAGAAATGTCTCGACAAAATGCTGGAGCTGGAGTTCATTACAAAAGCGCAATATGACGAAGCAATTGCCGACACAGACGCAGTATATGAGCGCATCGGGCTCTATGATGTGGACTATCGTGAAAGCACCAATGCTACTTCCGGTTCCTACTTCTCCGATGCCCTTTACGAGCAGGTTTTGGATGATTTGATTAACGTAGCCGGATACAATGAGACCATGGCACAGAAGCTGCTGACTTCCGGTGGCCTACGTATTGAATCCACCATGGATCCGAAAATTCAGGCCATCGCAGATGAAGAATTTGCCAACCCCGACAATTTCCCCGAAAGCGTGAAATGGCTTTTGGATTACGCTCTGACCATCACCGATAATGCAAAAGAGAACCATAATTACAGCAAAGAGAATATGACCTCCTGGTTTAAGGAAAACGGGAACAAAAGCTTTAATCTGATTTTCTCTTCCCAGGATGATGCCTATGCGGCAATTGATACCTACCGGGCTGCCATGATGGCGGAACTCGGTGTCACAGAGACAACGGACAATTACGAGGAATCCGTTTCCATGACCCCTCAGCCTCAGGCTGCCATGGTGATTGAGGATCAGCACACCGGTTATGTGGTTGCCATGGTCGGCGGCCGCGGCAGCAAGGAAGGAAGACGAACCCTGAACCGTGCCATGGATGCAATGCGCTCCCCCGGCTCTACCTTCAAGGTTCTTGCAGCCTTCGCTCCTGCTCTTGACAGCGCCGGTCAGACCCTTGCAACCGTATACAACGATGCTCCTTTCAACTATGATGACGGAACTCCTGTCAACAACTGGTACAAGACGGGCTATCGCGGTATCAACTCCATCCGTGAAGCAATCCGCGAGTCCATGAATATCATTGCGGTAAAAACAGAAACTGTCATTACGCCGCAGCTTGGCTATGATTATCTGCTGAACTTCGGTTTTACGACTCTGACAGACGGCATCATTATCGGTGATAAGATTTATACCGATGTCAACCAGACCCTGGCTCTGGGCGGTCTGACTTACGGTGCCACTCCTTATGAGCTGAATGCAGGCTACGCTACCATTGCCAACATGGGAACCTATGTGGAACCGAAGCTTTACACAAAGGTAACCGATCCCGACGGTAATGTAATTCTCGACAATACAGACCCTTATTCCAGACAGGTGCTGAAGGAAACGACAGCATTCCTGCTCACGGATGCCATGGTCGATGTTGTAACGACCGGTACGGGTGCCAGCGCTAACTTCGGAAGAGAGACCGGCATGGCAGTTGCAGGAAAAACCGGTACTTCCACAGCCACCCGTGATGTATGGTTCGCAGGTTACACGCCGTATTACACCTGTACCGTATGGACCGGTTATGATAATAATATCAGCATGTCCACCAAGAGCCCTAACAACGAATCGGCTATCTCGAAGACATTGTGGCGTGCCGTCATGAAACGTGTCCACGAAAACCTGCCCAATGAACAGTTTGCAATGCCTCAGGGAATCGTCAAAATGGACATCTGTACACAGTCAGGTAAGCTGCCGGTTCCCGGATTTTGTGACGGCTGTGTTCGTTCGGAATACTTTGCGGAAGGCACAGAACCCACGGAAAGCTGTGACATTCATTATGAAGGTGAGTTGTGCGCTTATGACCATCTGCCCGCCAGCCCCGAATGTCCCTTCAAGACATACGGACGTGCCGAGTTGCCTTTGGTCGAAGATCCTTCCCTGCTCAGCGGTTCCACTACAATTATCGAGAATCCGGACGGTACACAGACTCTTGTGACACCTCCGTCCACCAACCACTGTCAGCATGATGCAACCTTCTTCGCAAACCCTGAATACGAGTCCATTCTGAACAGTCAGCAGTGGGAAATGAATCAGCGCGGTGACGGAATTGATGATGACGACGATGATGAGTAATGCTGCCGAATCGTAAGCCTGTCGACAATGCAAAGAAAAGCCCATGGTACCAAATAATGTACCATGGGCTTTTCTTTAACTGTTACTATCTCTTTTCTGTTCTGCTTTTGCGCGTCTTTCCGCTATGCTCTACAGACCCTTCAATTCATCAATCTGTTTCTGCAATTCTTTTACACCATTCTGCGCATTTTTGATTGCAGTACACTGCTTTTTGAATCCTTCTTCCGGCATATCACCGTACTGTTCAAAATACATCTTTCCGATCTCCAGATAATTCTTTTTAATCACTTCTTCACACGTGGAAATCTGGCTCTTCAGGTTCACGATTTCTGCCGTCTCCTTTGCCTTGTCAGCTACTTCTTTTCCCTTTGCGGTAATCGTATCTCCAAGTTTATTCAAAAAATCCATTTTACCTGCTCCTTTCTGAATTGATAGCTATAGTATAGCGCAACTTTTCCTGTTCGTCTACCTTGATGAATGAAGAAGATTTCTTGCACATTTCCATGGAAATGTGGTACAATACATGAGAACGGCGATACTTACTCAGGAGGCACAATTATGGAACAGCCATTATATACTGCAATGAAAGTTTGCAATGAAATTGAGCTCTGCGAAATATCTGATTTGGAATGTAAAAAAATGATTGAACATGAGCTATTAAAAGAACGCATTTCTTTCTACATCCGCTGGCCTAAGCCATCTCTTTTTAACCGAAAGAAGGATACCTGTATCATCTGTGTCAACGAAAATGTAAAAGACACTGCCGAAGACGTGGTACGTTCCATCTGTGACGAAAAGGGTTACCATGTCAAATTCCTGATGCGGAAATCACAAAATCAATATTTATAAGTACCGCTGTCACTTTTGCCTTATAAACAGAACCCCTGTCAAATCGGCAAGTGCCCAGCCGACGGGAATTGCCCACCAGATTCCCAAAACTCCAACAGCAGGGATTGCCGCCAGTCCATACGCCAGAATTACTCTTGTTCCCAGTGAAACTACGGTCAGCACAAGAGAAACTCCCGGCTTTCCTATCCCTCTGAAATATCCATACAGCAGGAATAAAATGCCGATTCCCATGTAGAAAGCACCTTCTGTTCGAAGATATTCTATCCCAATTCGGATAATTTCCGTTTCTGTACCATCCACAAATATCATCATCAGGTATTTTGCCAGGCAGAATACAATTCCCGAAATAGCTGCACAAAATACAGTTGACATAAGGAATGCTCTTTTCGTACCCTGCTTCAGCCTCTCCGGTTTTCCTGCACCATAATTCTGGGACACAAAAATAGAATAGGCATTTCCGAACTCCTGGGCGGGCATATAAGCAAATGTATCAATTTTCACTGCAGCAGCAAAAGCTGCCATAACTTCCGCACCAAAACTGTTTACAAGACCCTGTACCAGAAGGATGCCAAAATTCATGACCGACTGCTGCGCCGATGTGGTGACAGAATACCGAAGTATTTCCCCCACATAACGCTTTCCCGATGCAAAGCCGTTCCTTGAAAGCCGAAAATCCGGCAGTTTAACCCGGACATAACAGACAAGTAAAATGCCGGATACTCCCTGCGCAATCACCGTTGCCCACGCCGCACCTCTCATGCCATATCCCAAACCCACCACAAAAATCAAATCAAGCACAATATTCAGAATGGAAGCAATTCCAAGTGCCGCCAGTGGTATCACAGAATTTCCGACAGCACGAAGCAGGAATGCATAAAAGTTATATAGAAATACAAAGAAAATACCCCAAAACACAATCACCACATACTCACGCATCATAAAACGCAATTCCGACGGAATTCTCAGGAAAGACAGAATCGGTTCTGTAAAAATGCGAACCAAAGCAAACAGGACAAACGCAATTATCCCGGTCAGTTCAAATGCAGCGTGCATACTGTCACGCATTTTCTCATGTTCTCCGCTTCCATAATAAAAAGAAAGAAGCGCTCCGCTTCCCATACAGAGCCCAATCAAAATGGAAGTAAGAAAAGTCATGAGCGTATAGGCAGAGCCTGCCGCCGCCAATGCATCTGCACCGACAAATCTCCCCACTACCCAGGTATCTACAATATTATAGAATTGCTGCAGAAGATTTCCCAGAATCATTGGCCCCGCGAATGCAAGTAATGCTTTTGTCACATTTCCTTCGGCCAGATTATTACTTTTCTTCATAAGATTTTATTTTACTTCTCCTCTCAGTACTGCTATAATGTCACTTGGCGATGTCGAAAACAGTCAGCGCCATATTGGTACGTAAACAGCCGCTCACCTACATAGACGGCTGATACGGGAAAGATAAGGTATTAAAATGAACTCTCACAGTAAAGTATTACGGGAAGGCTTTCGTGACGGTATTCCTATTGGCTTAGGGTATCTCGCTGTTTCCTTTTCCCTTGGTGTTGCTGCAAGAAATGCCGGACTGTCTGCCTTTCAGGGTTTCCTGATCAGTCTGCTAAACAATGCTTCTGCCGGAGAATATGCCGGAATCACAGTCATTGCGTCAAATGCACCCTATATTGAAATGGTACTCATGACACTGATTGCAAACGCGCGTTATCTTCTCATGAGTTGTGCTCTGAGCCAGCGTTTTTCTCCGGATACTCCTCTGTTCCACCGACTTCTGGTTGGATACGATGTCACGGATGAGATTTTCGGTATCACCATCGCCAGGTCCGGGCAAATAGATCCATTTTATACCTATGGTGCAATTCTCATTGCCGCCCCCTGCTGGGCATGCGGTACCGCTCTCGGTGTCGTAGCGGGCAATGTCCTCCCACCACGGGTAGTCAGCGCTCTGAGTGTGGCACTGTTTGGAATGTTCCTTGCCATTATCATTCCGCCCTCCAGAAAAAGCAGGGTTGTGGCCGGTGCTGTCCTCGTCAGTTTTATTGCAAGCTTTGCCGCTTCAAAGCTTCCTGTAGTTTCTCAGCTTTCCGATGGAACCAGAACAATTATCCTCACCATCGTAATCTCCGGCATTGTGGCCGCATTGTTCCCTGTCAAGCAGGAAGAGGAGGAAAATCATGACGCATAATATTTATATCTATATAGCAATCATGGCCGGAGTCACCTACGCAATCCGTGTTCTGCCTCTGACCCTGATTCGCAAACAGATTAAAAACAGATTTTTACAATCTTTCCTATATTATGTTCCCTATGTAACCCTGGCAGTTATGACCTTCCCTGCCATCATGGATGTCACACAGTCACCCATCGCCGGAGCTGCTGCCCTGATTGTGGGAATTGTCGCCGCCTGGCTGGGTGCCGGACTGTTCCCTGTATCCGTGTTGTGCTGTATTGTTGTTTTCGTACTGGAATTGTTTCTGGTGTAGGATTCCTTTTTTCATCGCTGTTTCAACACGACAGTATCTGTTTTCCCTCAGATACTGTTGTTTCTTTATTCTGCATAAGAAATCATACACACCAGTGTTCCGTCCTCCACTGACACCATAGCTTCTTCTCCGATAAACTCATTGCTGATACCAATCGGGAAATCATTCCTCACCGAAGCACCCTGCAAGAGATATTTCATTCCTTCTATCGTCACCCCTCTGGATTCTTCTGTCAGAGAAAACAGTGACAATACACCCTCCAGACTCTTCTGGAAATGCACCGCCTCATTTTGAATCACTAACATCATGCCGGTTCCATCCACCAGATATCCGACCGCATCGTGATTTTTCAGGAACAAGAGACACTGAATATTGGCAAATGTATGGTCAAAGCGTCCTCCTGTTCCCGCATAAATACGAAATTGTGTGTAACCTCTGGAAAGCCCTTCTTTTAATGCTGCCAACATATCCGTATCATCTTTTTCCCGTGGCAGTCGAATAATCCTCTCCGGAATCTGCCGTTCCAGTGTTTCAATCGCTTTCGCTTCCCCCTCACTGACAGAATCAAAATCCCCCAGAATCAAATCCGGCTCAACCTCCAGAACACTACAATAGCCAAGTCCTCCGTCCACCGCGATTACAAAATCATTTTCTGCAACAGGAATCTGTCCCAGTGTTAAATCCCCGGCTCCGATAACAATACATTTTCCTTTTGTAACACGCATTCCCTTAATATTATCCTTTCCCTTTGTATTATTCTTTGTGTCCATGCTCTGTATAGCATCCTTACTTCCGGTATCTATCGTTCCCTTTGAATCACTCAATTTTTTATCATTCCGCCGTGTCACCGACTATGCAATCCTCATTTAGCAGTCTATAAAATGTATTATATCATTTTGCCTATAATAAGGACACCCTCAGATCAAAAAGCCAAGATATATGAAACTTTCAAAAGGAACTGGTCCAATTCTCATTGACACATTCACTTTCTCTCTGCTATAATACTTCCAGTTGGGAATGAAGTTCTCCCCTGGGAAACCTAAACCGCATTTATGCTGATGACTTCTGCAAATCCATGCAGAAATTATCAGCTTTTTTATTCCTTTATTTCAGGGAAAAATGAAGAAAATTTCAGGAGGTAACATATGCTAACAAGTATTGCCATTATTTTGTTGTCGGGATTATTGCTGGGAAGTATCTTCTCAAAGCTGAAGCTTCCGAGTCTCCTCGGCATGATCATTGTAGGTATGGTTCTCGGTCCTCATGCACTCAACCTGATTGATGGGTCCATTCTGGAAATATCAGCTGATTTGCGTCAGATTGCACTGGTTATCATCCTCACAAGAGCTGGCTTATCCCTAGATATATCCGATTTGAAGAAAGTGGGGAGACCTGCCGTTCTCATGTGCTTTGTACCTGCCTGTGTTGAAATTGCAGGTACTGTTATTCTTGCTCCCCTGCTTCTTGGCGTAAACACCTTAGACGCTGCTATCATGGGAAGCGTGATTGCTGCCGTATCCCCGGCTGTTGTCGTTCCCAGGATGATTCGGCTTATGGAAGAAGGCCACGGCAGAGAACATTGTATTCCCCAGCTGATTCTGGCGGGAGCATCCGTCGACGATGTCTTTGTTATTGTCGTCTTTACTGCCTTTACTGCTCTTGCTTCCAGCGGTACCATATCTGCAGGCAGCTTTCTGCAAATCCCGGTCTCGATTTCCCTCGGCATTCTGCTGGGTGTGTTTGCAGGAAGCATTCTGGTACTCTTCTTCCAAAAATTCCATATGAGAGATTCTGTTAAGTTGCTTATCATTCTCAGCTTTTCATTTCTGCTTCTGGAAGTCCAGAACCGGCTGGAAGGTATTGTTCCCATCTCCGGTCTCCTGGCAATTATGAGTCTTGGACTAATCATAAAACATAAGTATGACCGGCTGGCAATCAGATTATCCGGAAAATATAACAAGCTGTGGGTAGGTGCAGAAGTATTCCTGTTTGTACTTGTTGGTGCCGCTGTCGACATAAAATATGCCATTTCCGCAGGCATAGCCCCTGTATTCGTTGTTTTGGGCGCTCTGTGCTTCCGCATGTTGGGCGTTTCCATTTCCCTGCTCAAAACAAATCTCACAAAACGTGAAAGACTGTTCTGTATGTTGGCTTACACACCCAAGGCAACCGTACAGGCAGCTATCGGCTCAATTCCTCTTACAATGGGGCTTGCCTGTGGGCAGATTGTCTTAACGGTTGCGGTTCTGTCCATCCTGATTACAGCCCCTTTCGGTGCCATCTGCATTGACAATTTTTATCGGAAACTGTTGGAGTGATTAAATTGCATATTCTCTCATTAACTGCCCATACTATTCCCGAAATGAGAGAAAGGAAAAATCCAATTACCCTCTAAGATAATTGGATAATACCTCATTTCAGTATGCACAAGCTCCGGCACTACTTTGCAAGCCGCATGTCTGCTCTTGGAGTACCGGAAGCTGATATCCTGCATATGGGTGGCTGGCAGAGTGATGATGTAATGAAGACCGTATACCGGCATTCCATGATTGATAAGGACAAATCAGCAAAGTAAAGCGCCGCGGATAAGCTCTCAAAAGAGCTTTTTAATTGAAAATTTCGTGGGTAAATTCGTGGGTAAATTTTCGAAAAATGTACTTTTTGAATGAAATTTACGGTTTCACTGAAATAACGAAAAATGGCTCAAATCCTCAGTATTTTCAAGGAAATGAGCCATTTTCAAGGCATAAAAAAAGCTGCTGACGGGAATCGGACCCGTGACCTCCGCACTACCAATGCGACGCTCTACCGACTGAGCCACAGCAGCATCACGTGACTGAGAAGTTATGTTCCTCTCACAATCACCGTGATTCATTATAGCAAACCGGGTATGGTTTGTCAACATAAATTTTCTATTTTTTTCACACAATTCCGCATCTGCTTCTATTGATTTTTCTTCTCCTTTTTCTCCTTTTCAGCCTCTATTTCCTTATTCTTCCTGTTTGCCTTTTCAGTCTCTTGTTTCTTATGCAAATATTCTACCGCATCATCCGGTACATCGTCCAGATTCTCGCTTCCGATATCCACCTGAATCGGCTTACGTTTAAAGAGAATGTCGTACATAACAGGGATAATAAACAGTGTCATCAGGGTTGCATATGCAAGACCACCCGCTACAACAACTGCCATGCCGCGTGACATCTGGCTTGCAAGGTCGTCTCCCACAAGGAGGCTTGCCATGGCAAGAATCGTGGTAAGTGCTGTCATCAGAATGGGACGCATTCTCGTCTTGCCAGTCGCAATCAAAGCATCTCTTCTCTCCAGACCGCCCAGTCTGAGCTGATTTGCATAGTCCACAAACACAATTCCGTTATTAACAACCGTTCCAAGCAATACGATAAATCCCATCATACCCATGACGGACAGCGGCTCTCCCATAACAAGAAGTCCTATCAGACCACCCGTAAAGGCAAGGGGTACCGTGAACAACACGATAAACGGGCTGAGCAGGCTCTGGAACTGCGCTACCATAACAAGATAAATGAATGCCAGACCCAAAAGCAGTACTTTGCTCATCTGGAAAATCATTTCATTGACCGTATCCGACTCACCGACGGAGTCAATGCTGTAACCGGCAGGCAGTTCATAATCCTCCAGCATCGGCTCCAGTTCTCTGGATAGAAGTGTCGCATTATACCCCTCCGCCACTGAAGCCGTCACCGTCATATACCGGCTCTGATTCTCACGGTTAATCGACTGAACACCCTCCTCAATCTCGGTATGTGCAAACTCGGAAAGAGGATGGTCTTCCGTCACGGTATTTCCATTATCATCTGTTGTCTTGATTTCAAAATTGTAATCCAGCAGATTTTCCTTCGTCAGCGGTTCTCTGGCATCCTTCACAACGATTTCCATCTCAACGCCATCAATCGTCACCGTTGCCGCACTTGCGGATTCATTCAACGCACTGTTTAGTTCCGCAAAAATCTGTGCAACCGTCAGGCCTTTCCTCATGGCAGCATCTCTGTCCAGAACAAGGTGAATGACCTGATCCGGTTCATCCTGTCCATTGGATATATTTTCAAATCCCTCAATGGACGCAACCATATCCATAATATCTTCCGTAATGGAGGTCAATGTTTCCAAATCGTCTCCGTACACATTGATGGAAAGACCGGAACCCATCATAGAACTCATTTCCTCCATGCCGGTTGCAATGGTAATCTCGCAGTCAATATCCGCTGTCCGCTCCTGAATATCACTGCATATCTGCTTCACTTCGCTTTTGCCTGCATCCTCATTTTCGGTAATTACCATAAACGAGAAATTATCGTATACATCCGCCCCGGCTCCGGAAGAAGATGCAACCAGCGATACAGTACCGCCTGCCATGGCTCCGACACTTGCTACCCCATCTACCGACATCACTGCGTCCATCACCTGGTCAGCACGTTTATAGCATTCTTCCTTATCCGTATCTTCCGGCATCTGCACGGATATCTGAATCTGGTTGGATGTCATCTCGGGTATCATGACAAGTCCCATACGCATCACAGACCAGATACTGAAGGCAAGAAGTGCTACGGCTATGGTAAGGGGAACTATTTTCACCTTCAGACAGAAAGCAAGTATCTTTCCATAAATATCCTGAACCTTATCAAATAACGGGTGTTTCTTTTCTTTGGTATTCTTTAACAGCGTAGAGCCCGCTGCAGGCACTACTGTCATGGCGATTACCAGGGAAGCACCCAGTGTAAAGATAATGGTCAGACAGATTGGCATCATCAATTGACGCACCGTTCCTGTCGTAAACACCATTGGTGCAAATACACAGATTGTCGTCAGCGTAGATGCAATAATTGCACCGGACACCTGTCTGGTTCCCTGAACAGCAGCTCTCGCTGCACCAACACCCCTGGAACGAAGTCTGTAGATATTCTCGATGACAACGATGGAGTTGTCAACCAGCATACCGATTCCCAGAGACAGGCCCGCCAGAGACATCATATTTAAGGTAATACCCGTAAAATACATCAGCACCAGTGCCGTCAATACAGACAGGGGAATGCTGACCGCTACGACAATAGTAGGCTTTACATCTTTTAAAAACAGCGCCAGAATCACAATGGCCAGTGCCGCGCCCACAATCATACTCTGCAGCACGCCATTGATAATCATGGTAATGTAATCACCCTGATCCATCAGTGACAGAACCGAAAGTTCCGGGTACTGGGCCTCCAGTTCCTCAATCGCAGCCGTCACGTTTTTGCTGACTTCATTGGTTCCCGCCGTGGAACTCTTGAATACAGACAGAATGATTGCCGCCTCACCGTTCAGCTTTGCGTAACTTTCATCTGCGTTGTCAATCACGGTGATGTCTGCCACATCACAAAGACGGACATCTCCGATATCCTCAATATTTGTCAGAACGATATTGGTCAGTTCTTCCACACTCTCAAAATTGTTACCAATCTTCAGAAGCCAGGAAGCATCATAAACATCATCCACATAGCCCGCAGGCATGGCAAAATTCTGCGCATAAATCAGCTGTGCCAGTGTATTGATGTCAAGAAGCTGATCCGCATTGGCTGAACGAAGTGCCTCTGCTTTTTGGATTTCAAAGTTTTCCACTGCTTCGTAGTAGTCATCCCAGCCGTCTGCAATTTGTTTCTGCCCGTCTGAAACAGAATCCCAACCGGCATCAATCTGCTCCTGGGCAGCATCCAGATTTTCCTTTCCGGTATCTATGTTTGTCTGAGCGGAATCAAGGGCACTTTCACCCGCAGAAATCTGTGCCGATGCACTTCCGAAGCCTGCTGCCGCCTCCAGCTTCGCCTTTTCAATATCATTATAGGAAACACCTGTCTCGGCAAGCTTTGCTTCCGCTACAGAAACCGCCGCTTTCACTCCGGCAATTTCTACCTCAAGACTGTTCAGGGAAGATACGTAATCTGAATAAACTGTATAGGTAGAATCCAGTGTATCCCTCTGTGCTTTTAAACCATCAACCACGTTCCCCAGCGCTGCTTCTCTCTGCTCAGGGCTCATTACGTCCCAGGCATCTGCTGCAATGCCAAAAGCTGTTACATCAACAGGTACCGGACTCACCAAAAGTTCAGCACTCGTCATCATCGCCATAAAAGACTTATTCGTATCAAGGCTGCTTATGGTAACATCCATTTCCGCTACCATACCCGGTACATCATCTATAGTCTTGCCCTGTGCCTCCAAAGAGCTGTCAATCTGCGTCTTTGCCGTCTGCAGTGCCGTCTGCTGCGCCTGCAGGGAAAGCAAATCGGTCTGTAATGCGCTCAGCTGATCCAAAGCGGCACTTGCTTTCGCCAGCTTCTCTTCCGTTTCGGACTGCTGTTCCTTTAATTCGTCCTTGGAATCCTGCAGCTTTGATTTCGCGTCATCCAGTTCATCCTGTGCATCCGCCAGTTCGTTTCTACCATCGTCGATTTCCTTCTGTCCGTCAATCAGATCCTGCTTACTGTCTGCAAGCTTCTGTTCCGATTCCTTCAGCTGTTTTCTCGCATCCTCCAGCTGCTCCATTGCATCGGCAAAAGCGTCATTCGTCTTTGCGAGGATTTTTTCATTCAGCGCATCCACTTTGTCGGCGTTTAACTCTACTACAACAGAATTTTCCACCAGACCCATGGTCGAAACACTGGTAACACCCTCCTGTCTTTCCAGATAGGGAATCACCGTATCCTCCACAAATCTCGAGGTTTCCTGAATATCCTTCCCTTCATATGCTGCTGCCAGATAAACTGACGCCATCATATCCATACTGATTTCCAGGATATTCGGTGTTCCGCATTCGTCCGGCAACGCCGCTTCCACACTGTCCAGAGCACTTGACACCTTTACCATGGCCGAGTCCATATCTGTTCCGTCCGTAAATTCCAGTTCCACAATGCCATAGTTTTCATAGGACATGCTGTAGACATTTTTCACACCGGAAACAGAACCCAACGCACTTTCCATCGGCTCACATACACTGGTCTCGACCTTCTCCGGGCTGGCACCCGGATATGTAGTAATTACCATCAGATAGGGAAGACTCATTTCAGGCAATAAATCTGTTGTCATTCCGGTCAGACTGACAACCCCGAGCACGATAATTGCCACCACCATTACCAGTATGGTAAAGGGTTTCTTGACGCTGAATTTTTCCATTGTTCACCTCGCTAAAATAAAACCTACTTAGCAAGTTACCACGAACTTCCATCAAAATCCATTAAATAAATCTAAAATTTTACTTTTCTTTTTTCAAAAGCTCCCGTACTTTCTGTTTGGCACGGCTTAAGGCATTGTCCGTGGCTTTCTCGTCCCGTCCCAGCACCTTTGCAATCTGTGTGTAACTCATACCTGTCATGTACAAGTCCAACACCTGCTTTTCAAAATCGCTGAGGCCTTCCTCGATTGCCTTCTCCAGATACGTAACTCTCTCTTTGTCCAGAATCAGTTCCTCGGGGCTCAGTTCTGCCTTATCCGCCAGAATCTCCGCAAGGTTCGTTCCCTCCTGCTCATCATGATTTGTTTGCGTACCGATATCCAGGGAAATATAAGTATTCAACGGACGATGTTTCTGCCTTTTGGAAGCCTGCACCGCCGTATACATCTGCCTGCTGATGCAAAGTTCCGCAAAGGTATAAAAGCTGGCATCTCGTCCCATGTCATAATCACGTACTGCCTTAAACAGCCCAATCATACCTTCCTGTATCAAATCATCATTATCTGCTCCCAGGATAAACATGGACTTTGCCTTGCTGCGCACAAGATTTTTGTATTTGTCACAGACGTAATCCATAATAGTTTCCTCACCCCGGCGCAGTCTGTCAATCAGTTCATCATCCGTACAGTTCTCATAATCGGAATATTTTCCTGCCATACTCCCTCTCAATCCTCTGCCTGCGTCAAATCCCATCCTACGATTGGCAGCCCTGCAGTCTCTGTCGCACAATTTCATATGCCAATACACCCGCCGCCACCGAAGCATTCAGGGAATCAATATTTCCCTTCATGGGGATGGATGCCACCATATCACACTTTTCCTTTACCAGCCTGCCGACACCCTCGCCCTCATTTCCAATCACAAGACCGATCGCTCCTTTCAAATCAAGCTGATACATTGTGGTGCCTCCCATGTCCGCGCAGACAAACCACAGTCCTTCTTTCTTTAAGTCCTCAATGGTTTTTGCCAGATTCGTAACCTTTGCCACCGGTGTGTAATTCAAGGCGCCTGCAGAAGTTCTTGCCACAGTCGCCGTCAGTCCTGCCGCTCTGTTTTTCGGGATAATCACCCCATGCGCTCCGGCCAGATTCGCGGTACGAATGATGGCTCCCAGGTTATGCGGATCCTCGATATTATCCAGCAGAAAGATAAAAGGAGGCTCCCCCTTGTCCCTTGCTGCCTGCAGAATGTCCTCCACCTCCGCATATTCGTAAGCCGCAGCCACAGCGATAACACCCTGGTGTTTTCCCGTCTCGGACATCTGGTCAAGGCGTTCCTTTGTGACAAATTTCACCAGTGTATCCTGCTTTTTTGCCTCGCGCTTGATTGTCATAATCGGGCCGTCCTGACACCCGTCCAACACATAAAGCTTATCTATCGTTTTGCCGGAACGGAACGCCTCAATCACGGCGTTGCGCCCCTCTATGGTAAATTCTTCGTATGCCATATTGTTTCCTTTCTGCCTCATTCCTTTGGTTTCCGGGTTTTGCGCCCTGTTCCATCTTACAGTTCCATACCCGCCAAGCCTATACCTTCCTTTACCAACTCCAGCGCCCGCTTCATCTCACCGTTCAGATAAAGAAAACCCAGTACCGCCTCAAAGCCGGTAGCCTTCATGTAATCAGCCGTGGTAGCGTTTTTCGCCGTAGTATGCGGTTTGGAATTTCTCCCGCGGCGGTATACGGACTGTTCCTCCTCCGTAAGCCTGTCCATCAGTGCCTCCACAATTCTTGATTGCGCGGTTGCACTGACATACCGCACGGTAATCCGGTGCAGGTCGTTTGCCGGGCGGTTCGCACGCTCCACCACCACCGTGCGGATTATCAGATCATAGATTGCATCTCCGATATAGGCAAGCGTCAGGGGAGAGTAACTGCGGATATCCTGCTGTTTCCCGGGGAAGGTTTCACGAATGGCAGCAAGTAAACTTATGCTTTCTTCCATTTCACACCCTCACGTGTATCTTCCAGAATAATACCCTTGTTCAGCAGTTCCTCACGGATTGCGTCTGCTTTTGCAAAATCCTTTTCCTTCTTGGCTGCCTTTCTCTCCTCAATCTTTGCAAGCACATAAGCCTCCAGTTCTGCATCAACCTGGCTTTCTGCCTCCTTCGCAGCATGTGCGGTCGTCAGGTCGAGGGAAAGCACCTCATCAAAGCTCTCTGCCAGCGCATATTTGGTGGCATCCGAAATATCCGATTTCAGCATGTCATACAGCACTGTGATTGCCATGGAAGAATTCAAATCATCGCAGAGAGCTGCTTCAAACTGCTCTCTGTAAGCGGCAAACTTCTCTTTGTCCACTACCCCGTTTTTGTCCAGAGTACCGATTTTTTTCACCAGCTTATCATATGCGGCACTCATGTTATCCAGCACCTCATAGGAAAACTCCAGAGGCTTGCGATAATGGGACTGCAGACAGAACATTCTGTAAACAACCGGATTGTATCCCTTGGATTCCAGCAGAGAAACCGTCAGGAAGTCTCCTTTGGATTTACTCATTTTTCCGGATTTATCATTGAGATGGTGTACATGGAACCAGTAGTTACACCACTTATGCCCAAGATAGGACTCACTCTGGGCAATTTCATTGGTATGGTGCGGGAAGATATTATCCACGCCGCCGCAGTGAATATCCATATAATCCCCGAGATGCTTCATGCTGATGCAGGAGCACTCAATATGCCAGCCCGGATATCCCAGTCCCCATGGGCTCTCCCATTTCAGCTCCTGATCCTCAAACTTGGACTTGGTAAACCAGAGCACAAAATCGCTCTTATTCTTCTTGTTGTCGTCTTCCTCCACATCATCGCGGACACCTACAAGCAGCTCCTTCTCGCTCTGATTGGAAAACACATAATAATCCTTCAATTTGGAAGTATCAAAATAGATATTGCCGCCAGCCTCATAAGCAAACCCCTTTTCCAGCAGCACTTCAATCATATGAATGAATTCGGAAATGCAATTCGTTGCAGGCTCCACCACATCCGGTGTTTTGATATTCAGCTTGGCGCAGTCGCTGAAAAATGCATCAGTGTAGAACTTTGCGATTTCCATAACGGTCTTATGTTCCCGTTTTGCCCCTTTCAGCATCTTATCCTCGCCTGTATCCGCATCGCTGGACAAATGGCCCACATCCGTGATATTCATAACCCGCTTCACATCATAGCCGATATAGCGCAGAGTCTTCTCCAGCAAATCCTCCATAATATAGCTTCTTAAATTTCCGATATGCGCGTAGTGATATACGGTAGGTCCGCAAGTATACATTGCCACCTTTCCGTCCACATTGGGCACGAACTGCTCCACCTTTCTTGTCAGGGTATTGTAAAAATAAAGTTTGTTCTCCATCATCATTCCTCCGTTTTCTCTATTGCGGTTTGACATTACTGTCCGTTTCTTTTCTCTGCAATACGCGCAGTTCCTTTTCCAATTCCAGCAGCCTGTTCGTCAGCTCCGAATTCGCCTTTTGCAATCCGGCAATATCCTCTTTGACCGGATCGGGCAAATCCGTCTGATTCATGGATTCCTGCGGCAGTGCCATATTGTTGCGCTTCACAACACGTCCCGGAACACCAACAACCGTGGAGTTGGGCGGAACCTCGCTCAGCACCACGCTGCCTGCTCCGATTTTCGAATTGTCCCCGATGGTAAAGGAGCCCAACACCTTCGCTCCGGCACTGATCATCACATTATTACCGATGGTCGGGTGACGTTTCCCGTGCTCTTTACCGGTACCTCCCAGAGTAACTCCCTGGTACAAAGTCACATTGTCCCCGATTATTGTCGTCTCACCGATGATGACACCGTTTCCATGATCAATAAAAAAGCCTTTTCCGATTCTGGCACCCGGATGAATCTCAATTCCTGTCTTTCTCACACCCCTCTGGGAAACCCATCTTGCAAGAAAAAAGTGCCCTTTCTCATACAATTTATGCGCCACACGGTAATGCAGCATCACCTTGAAACTGGGGTATAAAAAAACTTCCATGGAAGAATGAATTGCAGGGTCACGTTCTCTGACGATTGCAATTTCTTCCATCACATTCCTGATAAAACTCATTTTTCGCACTCCTATCCGTCACCAAGTTCTTCCTGAACAGCAAAAGAAAAACGGACAAATCCATCCCAAGAGACGAATTTATCCGCGGTTCCACTCTCATTAAAGGTAAATAAAATACCTTTCACTCCATTCGCTTAACGCGCGCTCACGGGTTCACCTACCTGTAGTTTTCCACCACACTCTGCAAACCTGCTCCCGGATGCACTTCCCTTTTCTCCGATGAAAACCGCTCACAGCACACCTACGGTTTCTCTCTGGCATCTTTTCGAAAAAGTACTCTTTCCGTTCTTTGCATTTCTCTTATTCCTACTAAACAGAATATGCAATAATCCCGATTTTGTCAACCTATTTTCTGCAGCCGCTGCAGCCTTCACAGCCGCCCGGAATCTGCTGCGCTGTCAGGTCAAAGGGGCTTGTCAGCAGGCAGACAGCCTGGGAGGAAATTCCCTCTCCCGTGCCGGTAAATCCCAGTCCTTCCTCTGTCGTAGCCTTCACATTGACACAGCTGATATCCATTTCCAACGCCCTTGCAATGTTTTCCCGCATGGTATCAATATAGGGACGCATTTTGGGAGCCTGTGCGATAATTGTGGCATCTATGTTTTCTATCAAAAAGCCTTTCTCCGCAAGGAGCGCCCCCACCTTCTCCAGAAGCAGCATAGAAGAAATTCCTTTATACGCGGGGTCACTGTCCGGAAAGTGCTTTCCGATATCCCCCAGTGCCGACGCACCGAGCAGGGCATCCATAATGGCATGCAGAAGGACATCCGCATCCGAATGCCCCAGCAGACCCTTCTCATATGGAATCGTCACACCGCCCAGAATCAGTGCTCTGTCCTCCACAAGTCTGTGTACATCATATCCCATTCCAACTCTCATACTCTGTTCTCCCTCACTCCGCTATTCCGAGACACCACAGGCTTTCAGTGCCTCTACCGAATCAAACACATAAACGGAATATCCGCCGTCATCATAAATCTCCTGTCCTGTCTGCAACGTCCTGCTCTCCAGCCATTCCACTTCTTCCTCCCAGGAAACCAGCAGGAATACACTTCCCTCGTGATAATTCTCCTCATAGTATTTTGCAGGAGATGACCACATAAAATATTCCAGTGTTTCGGGGTCTGTAATATTGGCAACCTCCACTTCGCCATCTGTCATCTCAGTCAGGATGTTGGCATTCCAATAGGTGGCAAACCCGAAATGATATTCGCTGTTTTTCAGGAATTCCGCTACCTTCTCTTTCCGCTCATTCCGATCATTTTCTACAAGAGAAACCACTGTCTTCGCCGTACCCAGAAGCAGACATCCCGCCAGCAGTACTGTCACTGCCGCCCTGTCAAATCTCAGTTCCTCTTCCTCTCCGTAGACACAGAGCACGGGAAGAACCAGAATGAAAACCGGCAGGAAATACCGCGGTACCATCGTACTTGTGGTAAAGACAAATACAAACAGATTCAGCACAAAGGAAACAATCAGAAATAATGTCACAAACAGGCGGTTCCCATGTGCTCTTCGAAATGCTTTCACCGTACAGAATACCAGAACACCCAACAGCAAAAATACGGAAATCGTGACAACTCCGCGCAGAGAGAGCACGCTCCTGTCCGGAATATACCCCAGCATCAGCAGCATACACCCGAGTGCATACTGGATTCTGTCAAAAAAGCCCTCTTCCACAGCGATAAAGTTCGTAAAATCGTAGCTTTGAAAGGTGAACGCTTCCCCGATATAGAACACGTTGGCTGCGTATCCCAGAATGCTCCCCAGAATTCCCAGAGCAGTATATCCAAAACTTCTTCCGGCCTCGGACGCCGCCAATACTCCAATCTGCTTTCTTCCGGGCTCTTTTCTAAACTGCCCAAACTCATCGGAACGAAAAAGAATAATCACTGCCGTCAAAAGAAGCGGACACTGAAGCACCAGTAAATACCTCACGCCTGATATCCCGCAGACAGCTGCAAGTATCAGATAGAAGCAGCAGATTTCCGCCCTTCTTAATTTTCCAAATGTTTTTCCCTGTGTCAACCGCAAATACATCCCCAGGAACAGGAAAATCAGAATCATATGTGCAATGTAAGTATTGCCAATGTGCACATGCGTCATAACCGTTTCCGAAAAAGGCAGCAGTAGAATTACCGATGTCAATATCACCAGCTGTTTTCTGATTTTCAGCGGTTTCATACAGTAATAATAAGATGCCAGTAAAAAGCCATAAAAAACAAGGTTTGTAATTGTTCTGATCACATGCCAGTTGTCCGTAATCCGGAACAGCGGTCCCATAATCAGCTGGGTATACAACACGCGGAATTCCGTGGAATAATACCAGTTCGGTGTTGCAATCAGGCGACCTTCTTCTGCAAGCAGCTTGGAAAAACGCATCTCAGCCGCCATATCCGAATCCAGCCAGTTCATCTGATAAGAAATGTTCAACCATATCAGCATCACAAAAACTGCACCCAGAAAAACATATGGCCCAAATTTTCTGATTTTATCCGCCATTCCAAAACCTGCCTTTCCATACCATAAGATTTGCGGCAAAAACAAATGCCGCCTCCGGCGCCGCTTGTTTTTTTGCTCGCGTATATTTTACCCTATTCTCAGAAAAATAGCAATTACTGCTTCTTTCGCCTGGGGCGCGCAAACGCGGTTCCCCTTTCGCTGCCGTCCCTTCTGATATCCCTCGGGCGGGAGCTGCGTCTTTCGCCTCTATGATCCCCGTTTCGTTCATCGCGATATCCGCTGCGTCTTTCGCCTCTGCGTGCGCCACCTCGGTCATCACGGTATTCGCTACGCCGCTCCCCGAAACGCCTGCCGCGCCGCTCCGGCTCCTTTTCCGTGACAATTTCAGGTCCCTTGTCACCCACCTGCAATTTCAGCATGGCAGCGGCAAGCTCCAGGACATCACAGCCCTCTTCTTCCATTTTCCTCTGCAGAAAGCTCTTCATCAGCTCCATGTCCTCGTGCTCATGAAGTTCCCAGGCTCGGTTCAGATATTTGTCTGCCTTTGCCTTCAGAACCTTTGAAGCGCCCGGTAGTTTTTTCTCCTGAATGGTCGTATGGCATACCTTCTCAATTTCACGTATCCGGTAAATTTCCCGGCTGCCTGCAAGAGTAAATGCCCTACCGGTCTTTCCGGCTCTGCCCGTTCTGCCGATACGATGAACGTAATACTCTATGTCCTGAGGAATGTCGTAATTGATTACCGCTTCCACATTGTCCACATCAATTCCTCTCGCTGCCACATCCGTTGCAATCAGAATATTGGTACTGCCGTTTCTGAACCGGTTCATAGCCACATCTCGCTGATGCTGCGACATATCACCATGCAGCCCCTCAGCCATAAACCCTGCTTTTTTCAAGCACTCTGCCAGTTCATCCACCTTTGACTTGGTATTGCAGAAAATCAGACACAACTTTGGCTGATAGTATTCCAAAAGGCGAATACATGCAGCATCTTTATCCTGTCTTGCCACCCGGTAGTATCTCTGGGATACCAGAGGGATTGTCAGTTCCTTCGACGCCACCTTCACCAGCCTTGCATTCTTCTGAAACTGGTCTGTGATATCAAGAATGGGTTTGGGCATGGTAGCCGAAAACAATGCTGTCTGATGTTCATTGGGAATCTGCCCCAGAATCAGTTCCATGTCCTCCCGAAATCCCATATTCAGCATCTCATCCGCCTCATCCAGCACTACCATATTTACATTGTCCAGTTTGATGGTATGCCTGCGCATATGATCCATAACGCGTCCCGGCGTTCCCACGATAATCTGTACGCCCCGCAGTGCATTGATCTGTCTGCTGATTTCCTGTCCGCCGTAAATGGGTAAAACCTTGATACCGTGCATATACTTTGCCATCTTGCGCAGTTCCTCCGCAGCCTGAATGGCCAGTTCCCTGGTGGGACAGAGAATCAGAGTCTGCAGTTTTCGTAAATTCGGATTTACCTTCTGCAATACCGGAATGCCGAATGCCGCCGTCTTTCCGGTTCCGGTCTGTGCCTGTCCGATAATGTCCTCTCCCTCCAGCAGGAACGGAATTGCCTGCTCCTGAATTGGTGAAAGCTGCTCAAACCCCATCTCTTTCACTGCGCGCAAAATGCGCTCATCCAATCTTTCAAACTCTTCTATTTTACTCATTTTTATGCCTTTCCAAAGAATGGAGGAATCACCCAAAAACTGAATGATTCCTCCATTCATTTCTCTTCGTTACATCTTTTCCGGTGCCGAAAAGCCCAGCACATCAATACAGGTTTCCAGTACATTTCTGGTTAATACAAGCAATGCAATCAGCCCCTGCTTTCTATCCTCATTCTCTTCACCCAGAATCTTCGTTTCGTGGTAAAAATGATTAAAGGCATTTGCCAAATCATAGATATAGGCGCAAACCTTATGAGGTGCCGTCTCCTCTGCCGCATTCTGCATCATGGTATTGAACTGCACCAGCTCCATCATCAGTGCCTTCTCGGACTCGTTTTCCGCTTTTCGGAAGTTCAGTCCTTCCAGGCTGCCGCCCTGCTCCCTGTACTTTGTCAAAATGGACTTGATACGCACAATGGTATACAGGATATAAGGACCTGTATCTCCCTCGAAAGAAGTAAACCTGTCAATATCAAACACATAATCCTTGGACGCCTGATTGGAAAGATCACCGTAAAGCAATGCGGAAACCGCCACCTGGTCAGCTACCTTTCTTGCTTCTTCCTCCGACATTTCTCTGCCTTCCCGGATCTTCCTGTACATCTCATCCTTCGTCTCACGAATCAAGGTCTCCAGACGCATGACGCCGCCATCCCTGGTCTTAAAAGGCTTACCATCCTTCCCGTTCATGGTACCGAAACCAATCCACTTCAGTTCCGTCTCCGGCTCAACAAGCTTTGTCTTGCGCGCGCAGCGGAACACCTGGTCAAAGTACAAATCCTGACGTTTATCCGTCAGATAGATCAATTCGTCAGGATGATAAAGACGCATGCGCTCCATTATTGTCGCCAGGTCCGTTGTATTGTAAAGAGAAGCGCCGTCCGATTTCAAAATCATGCAGGGAGGTACTTCCTTTGTATCGCTCTCCTCTTTGACATCCACAACCAGCGCACCCTCGCTGATATAAGCATAACCGTTATCCTTCATATAGGCTACCATCTCGGGAATCAGGTCATGGACATCACTCTCGCCCTTCCACAAATCAAATTCCACATTCAGGCTGCTGTAATTTTTCTTTAAGTCTGCCACGGAAACATTTAGAATATGCTTCCAGAGGGCACGATACCCTCTTACGCCGTTCTGAAGTTTGAAGGTAGCCTCCATGGCCTTTGCCTTATAATCCGGATCTTCTTTGGATTTTGCGCTGGATGCCGGATAGATTTCCTCCAGTTCGGAAATGGTGAAGGGTGCCTCTGTGGGATATTCTCCCTCATAGCTCTCATCAAAATAAATCAAATCGGGCTGTCTCTCTTTCAGTCCCATGATGACAAGTCCCATCTGCAGACCCCAGTCCCCAAGGTGCACATCCCCGATAACCTCATGTCCCACATAGCGGCAGATACGCTTAATGCTCTCCCCGATAACCGCGGAACGAATATGTCCCACATGCAAAGGCTTTGCCACATTCGCTCCGCCGTAGTCAATAATAATCTTTTTTATCTTCTCAGGCGCTTCCAGCCCGAATTTCGGTTCTGCTGCCATGGTTTCCACCACTTCCAGCAAAAACTCCTCCGAAAGCTTCAGATTCAGGAAACCGGGCGCTACTGCTGCTGCCTCCTTGAATACCTTGCTGTCTGCCAGCTTTTCTGCCACATCATTAGCGATCATAATGGGAGCTTTGTGGTACTGCTTTGCTCCCGCCATAGCACCGTTACACTGATATTCACACAGATCCGGACGGTTGGAAAGGCTTACCTTTCCCAGCGCGCTGTCATATCCTGCCGCCTCAAAAGCCTTTCCCATTTCTTCCGATAACAATTCCAGAATTTTTTTCATTATCTCTTAACCTCTCAAACGTACTGTCTCACAAATTACGCACATTCTACTATACCGTAATTTCGCTTTCCGCGCAACAAGATTTTGAAACAGTCACCTGTCCGTATCGGATGCCAATGCACGTATAAACTCTTCGGCTGTGCTCATCACTTCATCCATCATGACATCCGCAACACACGCTCTTAAGGTATCCATATACTTCTCGCACTGTTTCGGTATCCTGCACTTTTCCAGTTCACGCATACGCTCATCCACACCGTCAATATCGAACTGATTCATGGCTTCTTTGATTCCCGTTAACAGCTCTGTCAGTTCTTCTTCGGATGCTTCCCGTTTTTCCTGATTCTGAATTTCTCCGTAAGGACGAAGCACATCTTTTATGCTCCGAAATGCCTGTAAAAGTTCAGGTGTCTCCTTTGTAATGGTCTCCACATCCTGCCCGTTACCGCAATCCTCCATCCGGTGAAACCATTCGGACAGATCGTTTGCACCAATCATACGCGCCGTATTCTTCAACGCATGCACCTCAATGGTATAATCCCGAATCAATCCGTCTGCCAGACACTTCTCCAGTTTATTTGCCTTCACATCAATCAGCTTGTAAAAATCGCCCAGGAGGCTGCGCCATAATTTCTCCCCGCCGGAGCACCGGATTCCCGCTTCTGCATCAATCCCCGCACTGCCTAACAGTTCTGCCTCCTCCTTCAATATTTCCTGCGGCTGTTCTTCCGCCGCATTTTCCCTCCCGGTTCCGTCAGCTGCCTTCAGAACCAGCTCTCTCGGAAGCCATTTTTTAATACAGTTACAGATTTCCTTCATTTCAATCGGTTTTGCCACGAAATCATCCATACCTGCCCGGGTAAATTTCTCCCTCGCATCCGTCAGCGCATTTGCCGTCAATGCCACCACCGGAACATTATGATAGTACTCACCTTCCATGGCACGAAGTTTCTGCGTTGTCTCAATACCGTCCATGACAGGCATCATATGATCCATGAATATGATATGGTACTTTTTCTTCTGAATCATCTGCAACGCACGTTTTCCGCTTTCTGCCGTATCTATTTTCATCCCGAGCGGCTGTAGCAGTCCCACTGCAACTTTCAGATTCATTTCATTGTCATCCACAATTAACACGGAAGCCTCCGGAGCAGTAAAGCTCCTGTATTCCTCTGTCACCTCTCCGAAATCCGGCATTTCATGATTGATTGCCTGACAGAAATTCAGACTGTAAAGCGGCTTATTCAGCAAAGTCACACCGTCCGCCGAACATTCCTCAAGCATCGGATTTTGCAAAATGCAAATCTCTCCCATTTGCTCCCGGTATTGTTTTATTTCCTCCTCAAGAAGCGCATATCCGTGAACATCCGTGAAGAAATAATCGAGTGGTTCCCTTGTCTCCTTCCACTGCCCATAAGGGATGCAGGTAACATGGTATCTCTCAGCCACCCTGCACAGCATTTCACCGAGAGATGCTTTTTCAAAAAATCCCCCGACACGTAATCTGGCTTCAATTGCTTTATCGTGTATTTCCGCTGCCGGTTCCTCTCCCTCAATTTTTTGATGAATATTGAAATAAAATTCACTGCCTTCTCCGTAGGTACTCTTTACTCCGATCTTTCCGCCCATCATCTCCACCAGCTGCTTTGAGATGGCCAACCCAAGACCTGTTCCCTCTTTTCCGTGGTTTTTCTTTGTATCAACCTGTTGGAAGGAGCCAAACAATTTTCCCAGATCCTCTTCACGGATACCCTGTCCGGTATCTGAAACCGAAACCAGAAGTTCCATATCATCTCCGGACACTTTTCCCACCAGAATCTGCAGCTTCACATAACCCGTATCCGTAAATTTAATGGCGTTATTGACGATATTGATGATAACCTGCCGGATACGCAGAGAATCACCCCAAAGCTTCTGTGGAAGCTTCTCGTCAATGTCAAACAGAAGTTCCACTTTCTTTTCTCCGATACGCGTCAGGAAAATCATGCTCAGATCACAAAGCATGGACATTGTCTCATACTCTTCCTCAACAAGCTCCATCCTGCCGGACTCTATTTTTGAGAAATCCAGAATATCATTAATAATATTTAAAAGGGCATTGCCGGAACGTTTGATATTCATCAGATATCCCCTGTCCTGTGGGGGCAGTTCCTCCCGCAGCAAAATTTCCGTCATGCCGACAATGGCATTCATGGGAGTTCTGATTTCGTGGGACATATTTGAAACAAATGCAGACTTAGCCTGATTCGCCGTCTCCGCCTGATCTTTTAAGGCTTTCATTATCTCTGCCTGTTCCTGTGCATGCTTTGTGAAATGATAGCTTTCCGTAATATCCTTAAGAACATACATCTTACCGTAATATATATTTTTCTCGGTCAGCAGGCGGCTTTGCACTTCATAGACAAGATTTCCGGTAAAAATCATCTGTTTATTCAGGATACAATCATCCAGTTTTTCCAGAGCTTCCGACTTATTCGACGTACCTGCATAAGCATAAAGTCTTTCCGCCTGCCTGTTGCAATAAATAATCTCGTTGTCCCGGTTCAGAACAATCAAACCATCGGACAACTCGTCAATTGCCTGATCCTTTGCCATGGACAATGTATCCAGCAGTCTGTCATGAAACAGAGAAATCCCTATCAACAGTATGGATACCAGATATGCAATCAGTGTGGAATCATATCCCCTGGTTTTCCCTGACATGAATCCCAGCAATCCTGTCATCATGACAATCAGTATAAGGAAGAAATAGACAATCCGACGTTTCTCTGCCTGACTCTTCACTACAATAAACCGTCGAAAACAAACTGCGAACATCACTATGAAATACAAAGCAACAACGCCATGATAGAGCAGGTAAACCGGTCCGTGTCCCAAGACCAGATGTGGAAAAATACCATCATCCACGAAATCAATGCTTGCGTAATAAAGCCTGTTATGTTCACAGGTCAATACCAGAAAACTGACTGCCATATGACAAACAGTCAGCAGCTGCTTCAGCCACCGTGGCATAAAAACTCGACAATATTCCATGATAAACAAAAATATACCGAGAACAATAAACGGTTTCCCCAGATAAATGAATTTAACCGCCTGCAGCGCCTCTCCCATGGAGCGCGCCTGCATTTCAAATAAATAGCCGATAAAATTCACCAGAAGTGAAAAAATAGTCAGCATCATGAGATTCTGCTGTCTTGAGGGCTTCTGACACAGTACATACCGCGCTTCCCAAAAAAGGACTATGATTCCTATGTATTGAAGTATAATAAGTAAATTATGCATCAGCCATCCATCTCCACTTTTTTCTCAAACTCGCACACCGGCATTGGTCTGGCAAAATAAAATCCCTGTATCATATCACACCCGGATTCTGTCAGAAAATCAACCTGTTCCTCTTTTTCGACTCCCTCTGCAACTACGCGCATATCTAAACCTCTAACCATTCGAATCACTTCCCGTACAATGAGTTCCCCACGCCTGGAATCGCTCTCGCCCCGGAAGAAGCCGGTATCCAGTTTCACTGCATCCAACTGCATATCCTTAAGGGAATTCAAGGAAGAATAGCCTGTTCCGAAATCGTCCAGAGAGACACCGAATCCATAGTCCTTCAGCCGCTTTACCGTCTCAGTCAGGATATCCTTTTCCTCAAAGAATGCGCCTTCCTTCACCTCCAGTTCAATCAGCTCATGTCTGGGACCATAGGCATCCACAAGCCGGCAAATATGCTCTGCCAACCCTTCCTGTGACAAATGTGCCTTTGACAGATTAATGGAAATCGGCATTACCTTTTTCCCCTGAATCGTCCACTCTGACAACAGCTTCGCCACATGGGAAATCATATAATCGTCAAGCTTTGTAATCAGTCCGTTTTCCTCCATAATCGAAATAAAGCGATCCGGCTGGATAACCTCTCCAGCCTCGTTAACCCAACGGGCCAACGCCTCCGCTCCGACAATTTTTTTGTCGGAAGGACTGTATTTGGGCTGCAAATATACCTGAAAGACCTCCTGGTGCAGCGCCGCCTCCACGTTTTCCACCACGCTCCGGCTCCAAAGCTGTTTTTCCTGCATTTCCGGTTCGAAAAAGGCAAATCTCTGCTCCAGCATGCAGTTGGTCTCCAATCTTGCCGTATTGGCACAGCTGTACATCTCTCTGATATCTACATTCTTTCTGTCCGCGTAATGTCTTCCTCTCTCCGTGAGATTCGGGCAAATCAGGCAGATTCCTGCATGAAAGTGAAGCTTCTGTTCCGGTCTTAATCCTGTCAGCTCTGCCAGCAAAGAACGAACTCTCCTTAGAATCTTTTCCCGGCACTCCTGCTCGCTCTCCCCTTTACAACAGAACAGCAGGGCAAAGTCTGCCCCCTCATACCTGGCATGCAATTCTCCCTTATCCGTTCTTGCCTCCAGGAATCCATCCATGCTTTCCAGCAATTCTTCCCCGGCACTCACGCCATAGCAGGCACAGTAGTTATGATATCTCTCCATATGCAGTTCAACAACGGCATATGTCTTCCTTCTGTTTCTATGTCTGGTCACAATCTTACCAGCCATATCCTGAAAGTAAATCCAGTTTCGGCCACCCGTAACGATATCCAGATACATCAGATTTGCCATTCTCCGCTGCACAACAATGGCGCGAATGGTATTGATAAACAGAAAAGCACTGGGCACCAGAAATGCAAACAATGCAAACGTACCCAGCATACCAATATAAAAAATATCCTGACGCTGAATTTTCAGTTCCTGCCTTGTATATAAAAAATAGTTCGGTTGCTTAATTGGTGACTGCATCCAGAATTTCTGCTCAAATATACCTTCCTGCAGCCATCCGGCATCTCTTCTGCTAAACTCACTTTTTCCGTATACGCCCTTAAAAGCAAGGTCCATTATGATGTTCATCAGACTCTCATCGTTATAAGCCGCAAGGCTCTCTTCGACAGAGTCAACAAGCACTACCTCATTCCCGCCCAGCGAAAAGTCCACTGACACGTCAAATCTTGGTCTGGAAGTGCCTGTCGACATTATCATATTTCTGCCGGAGTCCAGCAGATACAGTTCCGTGTCACCGTTCAGCAGCACCTGCAGTTCCTCACCGGCTTCCTTTGCGGTCATCCCGCTTTCCATCAGGCGGTCAAAGCTTGCACCCGCATATACTGCTTCTTCATGCATCCTGGAAATTTTGGTTGCTCCCACATAAGTGGTAAAAAAGGCTACAAACGCCATCACCATGCTGACACTGAAAAAAGTTACACCGATAAATACCACGATTGCCGGCCAGAATCTTTTCTTCCTGAATTTCTCAACTCTCTTTTCTTTTGTGCCTTTATTTCGCATCTCTTCCTTAGTATCTTTATTCCTCATCTCTGCTCCTCATCCGGTACTGCCGCTATTCATGCATCCTGTAATGCAAATCTTCCCGAATAAGCTTCAACATTATTTCTGCAATTTTCGGGTCAAACTGACTGCCTTTTGCCTTTTCAATTTCACCGGCTGCTACCTCCTGAGGCAGCACATCCCGGTAGCTGCGTTTTGAAGTCATGGCATCATAGGCATCCGCGACACCGATAATTCTTGCAATTTCCGGGATTTCCTCTCCTTTCAGTCCATCCGGATAGCCTTTTCCGTCATATCGCTCATGATGCCACCTTGCGCCAATCGCAATGTCCGGTATCTCCGATATCTCGCGTAAAATGTTACCGCCGATTACCGGATGTGTTTTGATGATGTCATACTCCTCATCCGTCAACTTTGAAGGCTTGTTAATAATTTCGTTCGGTATCCCGATTTTCCCGATGTCATGAAGAAGTGCCGCAAATTGCAGCTGCTCCAGCCTTTCACCGGAATAGCCCATCCTCTCCGCAAGCAGAACCGAATATCTGGCAACTCTTGTAGAATGCCCGTTTGTATAGGAATCTTTGGCATCAATCGTATTTGCCAGTGTCTGTACCATCTGCAAAGCCATTCGTTCCACACGCTGTCTGCGCCTCTCCGCCACATTCGTCTGACGCTCAACCTCGCTCTTTAAGTTTTTTTGAAGATAGGAAAGTTCCAGAATCCGGCGGATTCTCTGCCTGGCAACAGCCTTTTGGAAAGGTTTTCTCAGAAAATCAATTGCCCCTTCGTCCAGACCCTGTATCTCTGTTCTTTCATCTTCATCGGAGGTAAGAAAAATGACCGGAACATCTGCATAATCGGGATTTTTCTTTATATTTCGAAGTACATCATGACCGTCCATATCCGGCATATGCACATCCAACAAAACCAAATCCGGTATCTGTTCCTTAAACAGTCCAAACGCTTCCTCTCCCGATTTGGCGGAACTAACACAATAGGTATCCTGCAACATCCCCATGACTGCCTTGCTACTGATTTCATCATCATCCACAATCAGGATAAGCGGAGGTGACTGCTCTGTCTCCAGCCTTTCGCACATTTCCGTTGTCAGTTTTAAGACATCCTCCATTGCCACATCCGCCAGACATACCTTCAGCTGCTCCGCCATAGGCTGTAAATCAGGCGGGAGTATGTAAGTATCCAATGTCTTCATTGCCGAATCTGCCTCATCCAGTTCAAAACAGTCTATTGCATCATGAAGCCGGGTCAAGGTCTTTATGATAACCTTCGGCAGTACTCTCTTTTGATTCTCTGCCACTGTATTGCCGTACGGCGCCAGCACCCCGCTGTAGCTTCGAAACAGTTTCAGAAGCTCCGGCATGTGCCTCTCAATCTCTTCCTGCTCCCCTGCGTTTCCGAGCTGTTCCATTCGGTAGAACATCTCTGACAATTCCATGGCACCTATCATTCTCGCCGTATTTTTCAGTGCATGCACCTCAATGGTATATTCCCGTAGCTTTCCTTCCGCAAGGCACTTTTCCAGCTTACCGCACTTAGGCTCTATCAGTCTGTAAAAATCCCCCAGCAGGCTTAAGAACAATTTTATAGAACCACAGTTCTTGATTCCTTCTGCAACATCCAGGCCATCAATCGCAGACACATCTTCCGTCTGCGCATTTTCATTTATATTTATTTCCAAACTCAACGTTTCCGTTTTATCCATCGTATACACCCTCTCAAGCTATTACTATTGTACTGCGAAAAGTGCTGCAACTCAATCAATTTCTTGCGCCTTTGAATATGCACACCCACAATAATTCTGTCTGTACAGTTCGTATTCTGCAGACAACTCAATAGAGCGCTTGTATCCGTTCTTTTTCTTGAAATCGGAAGGGAGCCAGCAAACCCCATACTCGGCGGATAGCTTCTCCCCAATCTCATTGAGTTTCTGTGCATTTTTCAGTGGGCTGATGGTAAGGGTTGTGGCAAAATAATCGTAACTGCCCGTCTTTGCGCGTTTCGCCGTCTCCCGAAGCCGCAGGTCAAAGCACCGGAAACATCTCTCTCCGCCCTCGGGACAAATCTCAAAGCCTTTTGCAATCTCATAAAATTTCTCCGGCTCGTAATCACCTTCCACCACGGAAATGGGATATCCCTTTTTTTCTCTGTTATAGGCAGCAATCAGGCGTTTCTGCTCCGCCACGCGTTTCTGATATTCTTCAGAGGCAGAGATATTTGGATTATAGTAAAAGACCGTAATTCGAAAATACGGGCTCAAATATTCCAGTACATAGCTGCTGCAGGGTGCGCAGCAGCTGTGTAGAAACAGTCTTGGCACGACAGCCGTTTCCGACGGGACTGTCCCATCTTTTTGTTCCCTGTTCTGCCTCAATCCTTCCAATATTTTTTCCAGTTCTTTCTGGTAATTTATCTGATTCATAAATTGTTATCTCCCGACGAATAGCTCTGAACATTTACATATTACCACAGAATTTTTCCATCCTGCAACTGTCGGGTACTTATTGCCCGGTAACACTCTCTGCCGGATCTTCTCTCGAATGCTCACTGCCCACTTACCGCATCCTCATATCGTTTCGCTGCTTTGCGCCAGTTGATTAAATCGAACCAGCCTTCCACATAGTCCGCTCTTCTGTTCTGATATTGCAGATAATAGGCATGCTCCCAGACATCTACCGGAAAGATTGGTGTATATTCTTTCAAATCCGGCACATCCTGATTCGCTGTCTGGAGAATGGATAATTTACCTGTACCGTCTGTTACAAGCCACGCCCAGCCGGAGCCGAACTTGCTGACAGCAGCTTGTTTCATCTGCTCTTTCCACTGTTTATACGAGCCAAAATCCCGATTGATGGCTTCCGACAATGCACCGTCCGGTTCCTGCCCCACAGGACTCTTCATGGCATCGAAATACAGCTCATGATTATAAACGCCGCCTCCGTTATTCCGAATCGGTGTCTGGGCTGCTGCGGGTAACTCCTCAATATCGGTAAGTAATTCTTCCAGACTCATCTTCTGCAATTCCGGATAATCTGCAAGAATATTGTTCAGATTGTCCACATAGGTCTTATAGTGCTTGTCATGGTGAAAGTGCAGCGTCTCCTCATCCAGGACGGGAATCAAAGCATCATACTCGTAAGGTAAAGGACGGACAACAAAGGGATAGGTTTCTGCTTTCATTATTTATTTCTCCCACAAAAGAAAGGTTTACATAGTCGTGTATATTTTATGCAGTCCTGTTTGGTTTATTCATTCAAAAAAAGAAGCCTGTATGCCGAAACATACAGACTTCTCACCGGACTATTTATTTACAGCTGCGCAATATCCACCAATGTCAGCTTTTCATTGCTCTCATTATTTTCCAGACTGGTCACCAATGCTCTTGCCGTGTCCATTGCTGTGATAACATTCACACCGGTTTCAATGGAAGTACGGCGAATCAGGAAGCCGTCTCTCGTCTTATCTCTTCCCTGGGTCGGCGTATCGATTACCAGATCAATCTTGTGTCCCAGAATCAAATCCATTACTGTAGGGGATTCCTGGGAAATCTTGTTCACCTTTCTTGCCTTGACACCGGCCTCATTCAATGCTGCCGCCGTGCTTCTCGTCGCATATATGGTGTAGCCCAGCTTCTCAAAACGGCGTCCGATTTCGATTGCCTCACCCTTATCTGCATCCTTTACGGTCATAATCAGGTTCTTATACTTCGGTAAGTTCACACCTGCTCCGAGGAAGGCCTTATACAGAGCCTCGTTAAAGGTCTTTGCAATACCCAGGCACTCACCGGTGGATTTCATTTCAGGTCCAAGGCTGATTTCCGCACCGCGAATCTTCTCAAAGGAGAACACGGGCATCTTGATTGCATAATACTCTGCCTCCGGCTGCAGACCGGGCTTGTAGCCAAGCTCTTTTATCGTCTTGCCGATGATAACCTCCGTTGCCAGATCCACAATGGGAATACCGGTCACTTTGCTGATATATGGCACGGTACGGGAGGAACGGGGATTTACCTCGATGACATACACATCCTCACCGATTGCAATAAACTGAATATTAATCAGACCCTTTACGTGAAGTGCCATTGCAAGCCTTCTGGTATACTCCGCAATCTTGTCTTTGACAATCTTTCCGATGGTATGCGCGGGATAAACGGAGATACTGTCACCCGAATGCACACCGGTTCTCTCGATATGCTCCATGATACCCGGAATCAGGATGTCAGTACCGTCGCAGACAGCATCCACCTCAATCTCCTTACCCTGGAGATATTTATCTACCAGAATCGGGTGGTCCTGTGCAATCCGGTTGATGATTGCCATAAACTCCTCAATCTCGGCGTCAGAGATGGCAATCTGCATGCCCTGTCCGCCCAGCACATAGGAAGGACGAACCAGTACGGGATAACCCAGACGATTTGCAACCTCCTTTGCTTCCTCCGCAGTATATACAGTGCCGCCGGCCGCACGGGGAATCTGTGTCTGCTCCAGAATCTTGTCAAACAGTTCTCTGTCCTCGGCAGCATCCACATCCTCCGCCTTGGTTCCCAGAATGGGCACACCCATCTTCATCAGACTCTCTGTGAGTTTGATTGCGGTCTGTCCTCCAAACTGTACCACAGCTCCGTCAGGATGCTCAATGTTTACGATGGATTCCACATCCTCCGGCGTCAGAGGCTCAAAATACAGTTTGTCCGCAATATCGAAATCCGTACTTACGGTCTCCGGGTTATTGTTGATGATAATGGTCTCATACCCCGCCTTGGAAAATGCCCAGGTTGCATGTACGGAGCAGTAGTCAAATTCGATACCCTGCCCGATACGGATAGGACCGGAGCCCAGTACCAGAACCTTCTTGCGCCCTGTTGTCTCTCGGGCTTCACACTCACCGCCATATACAGAATAGTAATAGGGCGTGGAAGCAGCAAACTCTGCCGCACAGGTATCTACCATCTTGTAAACCGCTTTGATGCCGTTATCATATCTTAACTTCTTAATCTCTTCCTCTGACTTTCCGGTCAGTCTTGCAATCACATTGTCAGGGAACTCAATGCGCTTTGCTTCTTTCAACAGTTCGGGAGTCAGTTCCTGCGTCTTTAATGCCTGCTCCATTTCCACCAGAATTGCCAGCTTGTCGATAAACCACACATCAATCATGGTGATGTCATGAATTTCCTCGTAGCTGATGCCCTTTCTGATAGCCTCGGCAATCACCCAGATACGCTGGTCGTCCACCACCTTCAGTCTTTCACGCAATTCATCAGCGGAAAGAGAAGAGAAATCATAACTCAACAGGCAGTCCACATGCTGCTCCAGAGAACGGATTGCCTTCATCAGAGCACCTTCGAAGTTATCACAGATACTCATGACCTCTCCGGTTGCCTTCATCTGCGTTGTGAGGGTTCTCTTTGCGGTAATAAACTTGTCAAAAGGCAGTCTGGGAATCTTTACCACACAGTAATCCAGTGTCGGTTCAAAGGAGGCATAGGTCTTCTGGGTAATGGCATTTTTAATCTCATCCAGCGTATATCCCAGCGCAATTTTTGCCGCCACCTTCGCGATAGGATACCCCGTCGCTTTGGATGCCAATGCCGAGGAACGGCTTACACGGGGATTTACTTCGATAACACAATATTCAAAACTGGTGGGATGCAGTGCAAACTGCACGTTGCATCCTCCCGTAATCTTTAACTCATTGATGATATTCAGGGCGGAAGTACGCAGCATCTGGTACTCCTTGTCGCTTAAGGTCTGGGAAGGAGCCACAACAATGCTGTCACCGGTGTGAACGCCCACGGGGTCGATGTTCTCCATATTACATACGGTAATACAGTTGCCTGCGCTGTCACGCATCACCTCATACTCAATTTCCTTCCAGCCTGCGATACAGCGCTCTACCAGCACCTGTCCCACACGGGAAAGGCGAAGCCCGTTCTCCAGGATTTCCTCCAGTTCCACCTGATTGTGAGCGATACCGCCGCCGGAACCGCCCAGCGTGTAAGCGGGACGAAGTACTACAGGATAGCCGATGGTATTGGTGAAATCGATACCATCCTGTACATTCTCCACCACCTTGGAAGCCGCACAGGGCTCACCGATGCGCTCCATCAGGTCCTTAAACTCCTGACGTCCTTCTGCATTGCGGATGGTAGCCGCAGTAGTTCCCAGCAGGGTCACGCCATGGGAAGCCAGAAAGCCGGACTCCTCCAGCTCCATGCCAAGGTTCAGTCCTGCCTGTCCGCCCAGCGTGGGGAGAATGCTGTCGGGCTTTTCTTTCTCAATAATCTGTTCCAGAACTTTCACGGTAAGCGGCTCAATATAAACCTTATCCGCAATATCTTTATCTGTCATGATGGTGGCAGGATTGGAATTTACCAGAATTACCTCCACGCCCTCCTCTTTCAGGGAACGGCATGCCTGTGTACCTGCATAGTCAAACTCTGCTGCCTGTCCGATGACAATGGGGCCGGAGCCGATTACCATAACGCGTTTTACATTCGGATTCTTAGGCATTGCAGTTTCCTCCTTTCATCCCGGGTTGATGTTCTATTTCTCCCGGATTTCGCATCATCTGAATAAACCTGTCAAACAAGTAGCGGGAGTCCTGCGGGCCGGGGCAGGCTTCCGGATGGTACTGTACCGTAAAAATGTTCTTCCCCGTATAGGCAAGTCCCTCATTCGTTCCGTCGTTTACATTCACAAAAGCCGGAACCGCAATCTTCGGATCAAGATTGTCCGTATCCACCACATATCCATGGTTCTGGGAAGAAATATAAACTCTTCCGGTCATCAAATCCTTTACAGGGTGGTTTCCGCCTCTGTGTCCGTATTTCATTTTATGCGTATCGGCACCGTTTGCCAGTGCCATGAGCTGATGTCCCAGACAGATTGCGAAAATCGGAATATCCGTGGCGTAAAGCTTCTTAATCTCTTCAATAATGGAAGTGCACTCCTTGGGGTCTCCGGGGCCGTTGCTGAGCATGATGCCGTCCGGATGCATGGCAATCACTTCTTCTGCAGGGGTCAGCGCTGGGAATACGGTCACCTCACAACCTCTCTCCGCAAGAGAATGCGCAATGTTGTCCTTTGCGCCGAAATCCATCAGTGCCACGCGAAGTCCCGCACCGTTCAGTTCCTTCACCAGAGTCGGTCTTACCTCTCTGACGCCGCTCTCGTATGCCGCCTTATCAAATCTTGCAGAACCCGAAAGAGCTCCGTTCTGTTTCAGGTCGGTCGAAGGCTTCACCACATATTTTTCCTTACAGGTAACCTTTTCCACAACCTTGCCTGTTGTATAGGCTTTCAATCTGGGCTGAATCTGCGCAAAATCATAGTTTTCGTTGGTGGTAATCATCCCGTTCATGGTACCCTTTTCACGCAGAATTTTTGTCAGAGCTCTCGTATCAATACCTGCAATGCCGGGAACATCATTCTCCTCCAGAAATTCCTGAATCGAACAGTCACACCGGAAATTGCTGGGGATTCTGGAAAGCTCCCGCACAATAAACCCGTCAGGCCAGGGCTTACGGGATTCCATGTCATCTTTGCAGATACCGTAATTGCCAATCAGCGGATATGTCATGCAGACTGCCTGTCCCGCATAGGACGGATCCGTCAACACTTCAAGGTAGCCCGCCATAGATGTGTTAAAAACGATTTCACTGATCACTTCTTTGTCTGCACCGATATGAGTTCCCTCAAACACGGTGCCGTCTTCCAAAATCAAAAAAGCCTTCATACCAAATACCTCCTGCCCGGCGGGACAGACACTGATACCGCCGTATTCTGGTTAGTTAAAAGAAAAGCCAGTAAAAAAATTACTGACTTCTTTCTCTACGATATAAAAATTGAAGCAACAACGGAAAAAAGGGAATAAAAAGCACCGGGCATGTTCTTAGGACTTTTCTGTACGATAACCGCGCTATCTGCTTTCATTTTCTTCCTCCGTCCAAATTTACTCGTCTTATTATATCCGAAAACCGTCTGCTCGTAAAGTAGGAAAATAATTTTTTTATTTTCCGCCTTCCATCAGGCTGCGATACCAGCCCAGTGCCTTCACATAAGCTTCATTCACAGGCTCCGCATCCATCCTCGCAAGCAACAGCTGTCTGGACACCTCCGGCCAATTTGCCTCCTCATACTGTGTCATCAGTTCAAACACAGGTGCAAGTTTTCCTTTTCCAAAAAGCAGTGCCTCCCGCACATCTCCGGCCACCATTACCATCTGAAGTGCCTCCTCCATCGGCTTTTCCAGAATCACATCCAGCACAGAAAACAGTCCCATCAGAAACAGTTCATCTGCGTTCTGCTTTAATCCGAAAGTGGGTGCCAGATATTCCGCAAACTTTGCACGCAAAAGGGAAAGTCTCGTAATCTCGCTGGGCTTATCGGCATAGAGTTCATTCACCACAGCTGTATTAATCCATTTTTTCAATTCCTTCTGCCCCAGCATCGCCGCAGCATAACGGATCGTGGTTATTCCGGCATTCACGGTCATACGGTTTACCATCTTCAGCAGTGAAATCGTCAGCGCCGTATCACGACTGATGACATCCGCCGCCTCTGTCAGTTCAAAGTTTTCGCCGTTTACCACATTCAGAAGTTCAATATAATTCACTTTCAGCGGAGCGACCTTATGCTCTCCTTTTGTCACAGGGACACGGTAAAATTCCCCTTCATAGAACTGATAGCCGCCCGATGCCTTCAGCGTTTCAAAAATCTGCATCGTTTCGATTCCTCCGGCACAAAGCTTTATCTCCGGATACAATCTGCCAAAGTAAACTTTCGCCTTATCGATGGCAACTTTTTTGTTATTCAGAAAGACATAATCCGTCAATTTCAGTACTTCCCTGTAATTCTCAAAATCCTGTATGGAAAGCTTGCGCACTGCCAGCTTATATCCTTTCTCTTTCAGTTCTTGCAGTCTCTTTACATAAGTATCAATCGGCGGAATTGTGTTATCAATCAGAAATACAATTCTGTCATGCGGCGCACTGCACTGACTCTCCACATCCGAAAAGACAGAGATATTTGTTACCGGAACAAAAATCTCCTTTTCCTCGGAAAGCGTTTCGATTCCCATTTTTTCAATCAGTTCCAGTCCTTCCACAGCGCCTGCACCATCATTCTGCCTTGTTCCCAGCATCATTGGATCAAGGAAAAAATTATCCTTCTGGGAAAAGATGGAGTATGCCTTTACAGCCATATTTTCATCAAACAGCGGTATCAATGCCATAAACATAATATCATTCCTCCTCCTGAATCAATTTTTCCGGCAGAAACCTTCTCATAATCTGTTCCAGTTTTTTGGGATCTATGGGTTTGGATAAGAACTCATGAAACCCTTCTTTCAGATATTGTTCTCTCGCTCCCGTAACTGCATTTGCAGTCAACATCACAACCGGCGTGTCTGCGCACTGATTATGCTCCAGTTTTTTCATGTTTTGCAATGTCTCGATGCCATCCATTTCCGGCATCATGTGATCTAGAAAAATCAAATCAAAGTGCTCTTTCTGCACCAGATTCAGACATGCCTGACCGCTTCCCACATCACTGACCTGTACCTCTGTCGCCTTCACAAGATTGCGGAAGACCCTCCTGTTAATCTCATTGTCATCCACCACCAGGATTTTTGCCTGTTTTGCCGTGTATGTTTTCCGATATACGGACCCCTGGGTAATTCGTTGTGCTCTGCTTCTGAAATCTCCTATGACATCCGTTCCGATGACAGACTGCTCCAGTTCAAACCAGAACCTGCTTCCCTCACCGTACCGGCTCTCCACCTGAAGTTCACTTCCCATCAGCTGCAGGAGACGAACCGTAATCGGAAGTCCAAGACCTGTTCCCTCAATATTACGGTTATGTTTCAGGTCAATCCGCTCAAAGGACTCAAAGAGCTTCGGTATATCTTCCTCACGAATACCGCTTCCCGTATCCTCCACCGAAAAACGCAGAAACGTTTTATCACGGTGATTATTCCCTTCCACGGAAAATTTTACATACCCGGTTTTCGTATATTTCACTGCATTGGACAGTAAATTCAAAAGCACCTGTCGTATCCGGAGGTCATCTCCGTAAAGGGATGCCGGGAGATTTGGGGAAACCTCTATCCGGAAATCTAATTCCTTTGCCTTCGCCCGTTCTGCAATCATATTAAATACATCATTCAGCAGAGTACTTAAGTCATACTTTACCGGAACAATTTCCATTTTTCCCGATTCAATCTTGGAAGTATCCAGAATATCATTAATAATGCTTAAGAGCGAATGTGCCGCCGAATGAATGTCCATGGCATACTTCTTCACATTCTCCTCGTGACTTTCCCGCAGAATCATTTCATTCATACCAAGCACCGCATTGATTGGCGTCCTGATTTCATGAGACATTCTCGCAAGGAAATCTGTCTTGGCACTGTTGGCCTTCTCCGCATTTTCCTTGAGCTGCTGCATCAGTTCCAGCTGCTGTTTCTGTTCTGTAATATCCAGCAGCATGATACAATAACCCACCATCCTGTCACGGCTGTAAATCCCGTTTACATGTACATCAAAGGAACGGCCGTTAAAGGGCATCTCCCTTCGGATACCATCACTCAGAGCACCCCACTTTTCATTATCCGGCACTCGTTCCTCCCGTTTTACATGATGCAAAGCAGGAAACAATTCATACGCCCTTTGGTTGGCTTCAATAAATCCCGCGTCCTTATTGGTGACAATTACAGCCTCATCCAGCTCCCGCACAATGTCTTCATGTGCCGTAATCGATACCTCAAAGGCATGCTGGAATACGGTAGCTGCCATAAACATCAGAATTCCCAGTGCTACACCGCAGGGGATCAAATTAAAGCCTTCAATCACATCAAACAGCTTCAACAGATAGCCTAAACCGGGGAAAAGCGTACTGAGTACCATATAGACATAACGTTGTTTTTGGGATTTATCCAGGGCATTTTTGTACGCAGCACATTCCATACACAGACAGGCAATCAACTCCCCGGTGACAACCACTGCAAAGATATAGTACAGCAGTCCTCTTTTCAACACCAGATGCGGTGCAAAACCTGTATTGTAAAATCTCGGGCTGCTAAAATAAGCCGGCCAGAATTTGTAAATCCAGACACCCACAACTACAAGCACATCCATTCCGAACAAAGCCGCCTGCAGCAACACGGGTACCCTCTTTTCGAAATATCCCGCCACAAAGAGCAGCATAAAGGTAGCGATGAACGCATTCCCCATACTCCCCATCCGCTCAGCCATCATCGCTTCGCTGACATTGCCCGACATCAGTTCCAGCATATATGCCGCATTCTGGATAAATCCTAAAAAGGCAATGCAAAGCATCAGCATTGTAAGTGAATTACCCCTTTGCCGCAGCATCAACGGAATGAACCAGAAGCAGATAGATGTCATTATCACCTGAAAAATAACCGTACACAGGAATCCTGTGTCTCTCTGCAACATCATCAGTATATCCATGTCAACCCTCTTTAGTAGAAGGGCGGCCTTTCACCTAAAGACCGCCTGACACTTATTGTGTTATGAACAAATTCTTACCTGAAGTATTCCACGCCGGACTCGAAGATTTTGATATCCTGCTGCCCGTAGATATTCATGGCAACAGCAGCATCTCTTCTCTCGGAGTGTGCCATCTTACCAAAGCACCGCCCGTCGGGAGAAGTGATTCCTTCGATTGCGCAGTAGGAGCCGTTGATATTGTACTCCTCATCCATGGAGACATTGCCATTCTGGTCGCAATACTGGGTTGCCACCTGACCGTTGGCAAACAGCTTATCCAGCCATTCCTTCGGTGCAACAAAACGTCCTTCGCCGTGGGAAGCGGGATTGCAGTAGACTCCGCCCAGCTCGGCACCTTGCAGCCAGGGTGACTTGTTGGATACAACCTTTGTGTAAACCATCTTGGAGATGTGTCGGTTTATGGTGTTGAAGGTCAGCGTAGGAGAATCCTCCTTCTGTCCCAATATCTCACCGTTCGGAACCAGTCCAAGCTTGATCAGTGCCTGGAAACCGTTACAGATACCGAGTGCCAGACCGTCTCTCTCATTCAACAGTTTCATAACAGCTTCTTTTATCTTGGCATTCTGGAATGCCGTTGCAAAGAACTTTGCACTGCCGTCCGGTTCATCACCCGCAGAAAAGCCGCCGGGGAACATGATAATCTGCGCCTGGTCGATTGCCTTCTCAAACTCATCCACGGAATCGCGGATATCCTCCGCACTTAAGTTACGGAAGACCTTGGTCACAACGTTTGCCCCTGCACGCTCAAATGCCTTCGTGCTGTCATACTCACAGTTGGTACCGGGGAATACAGGAATGAATACTGTGGGCTTCGCTATTTTGTTTTTGCATACATAAATGCTGTCTGCTTTGTAAAGAGGGCTCTCCACAGGAGTTGTTTCCTTCACAGCCTTGGTGGGGAATACCTTCTCCAGTTTGGAAGTCCATGCAGCAAGTGCCTCCTCCATGGTAAGCTTCACATCACCGTATACAAAAGCAGGCTCCTCGGTCACAGTACCGATTACCGTATAATCAAGTTCCTTCTCCTCCAGCAAAGACAGCTTATCTTCCGGAATTTCCACCAGAATATCACCCAGTCCGTTGCCGAACAGATCATCTAAAGTCAGTGTCTCTTCCAGTTTCACACCGAGCTTGTTGCCGAAGGCCATCTTGGATACAGCGGCTGCGACACCCTTCGCATCCAGCGCATAAGCGGAAGCCACAGCTTTATCCAGAATCAGCTCATGAATTGCAGCATACAGTTCAGCCACAGCGTCATACATGGGAATCTCAAAATCATCCTTCTCTATTTCAAAACGAACCAGCTTGTTTCCGGGCTGTTTCAGCTCAGGAGTCACAATATCTCCTGACTTGGCGATGTCCACCGCAAAGGATACCAGGGTCGGCGGAACATCAATATCATTAAATGTACCGGACATACTGTCCTTACCGCCGATGGAAGGCAGACCGAATCCAATCTGCGCATCATAAGCACCGAGCAGTGCTGCAAAAGGCTGACTCCAGCGCTCGGGATCGCTTGTCATCCTGCGGAAGTATTCCTGGAAGGTGAAACGGATTTTAGAGAAATCACCGCCGGAAGCAACAATTTTTGCCATGGACTCCACCACCGCATAAACCGCACCGTGATAAGGACTCCAGGAGGACAGATAAGGGTCAAAGCCATAACTCATCATGGTGACGGTATCTGTCTTTCCCTTCAGAACAGGAAGTTTTGCAACCATGGTCTGTGTCTCGGTCAGCTGGTAAGTTCCGCCGTAAGGCATAAACACGCTGCCCGCGCCGATGGAGGCATCAAACATCTCCACCAGGCCCTTCTGGGAACATACATTCAAATCATTTAACAGGGTGAACCATGCCGCCTTCACATCACCGGCTTCCAGTTTCTCACCCACAGCGGGTACTGCCCACTTCTCAAAATAGTTATCTTTTTCATCCGGGATATCCACCTTAACGGTTGTCTCCTGATGAGCACCGTTGGTATCCAGGAATGCTCTCTTCAAATCAACAATTTTCTTTCCGCGCCAGTTCAGAACCAGTCTTGGTTCCTCTGTGACAGTCGCAACAGGCACTGCTTCCAGATTTTCCTCTGCCGCATACCCCAGGAACTTCTCTACGTCGCCCGGATCAACCACTACTGCCATACGCTCCTGGGATTCGGAGATTGCGAGCTCCGTTCCGTCCAGGCCCGCATATTTCTTGGGCACCTTATCCAAATCAACGGTCAGTCCGTCTGCCAGTTCACCGATAGCAACTGAGACACCGCCTGCACCAAAATCGTTACACTTCTTAATAATACGGCTGACCTCCTCGCGGCGGAACAGTCTCTGTATCTTTCTCTCAGTAGGTGCGTTACCCTTCTGCACCTCTGCACCGCAGGTTTCAATGGAGGTTTCGGTATGCACCTTGGAGGAACCGGTTGCACCGCCGCAGCCGTCGCGTCCGGTACGTCCTCCCAACAGAATGATGATATCCCCGGGGTCAGAAGTTTCACGGATCACGTTGCGTCTGGGTGCTGCACCCATAACCGCACCGATTTCCATTCTCTTTGCCACATAATCAGGATGATAAATTTCCTTTACAAACCCGGTTGCAAGTCCGATCTGATTACCGTAGGAGGAATAGCCGCTGGCGGCACCGCGCACCAGTTTTTTCTGGGACAGTTTACCCTTTAAGGTATCCGCCACGGGGACGGTGGGATCAGCTGCACCGGTAACACGCATTGCCTGATATACATAACCTCTTCCCGACAGAGGATCACGGATTGCACCGCCAAGGCAGGTAGCCGCGCCGCCGAAAGGCTCAATCTCGGTGGGATGATTGTGAGTTTCGTTTTTGAAGAAGACAAGCCACTCCTCCGTCTCCCTGTGATCACCGTAATCCATCTCCACAGGTACCACAACGGAGCAGGCATTGATTTCATCGGATTCCTCCATGTCATCCAGCTTGCCGTCTCTCTTAAGTTTTCTCATTGCCATGAGTGCCAAATCCATCAGGCAGACGAACTTGTCCTCTCTGCCGGCAAAGATTTCTTCTCTTGTATCCAGGTAACTCTGGTAGGTTGTTTCAATCGGGGAACGATAATACCCTTCTCCAAACTCAACATCCGTCAATTCCGTGGAGAAGGTAGTATGACGGCAGTGATCCGACCAGTAGGTATCCAGCACGCGGATTTCGGTCATGGAAGGGTCACGCTTCTCGTCATCATGAAAATACTTCTGAATATGTAAAAAATCTTTGAAGGTCATTGCGAGGGAAAGAGAATCATACAGTTTTTTCAGTTCTCCCTCCTCCATGTCCCGGAAGCCGTCAAAAACAAGAACATCCGCAGGCTCGTCAAACACGGTAATCAGCGTTTCCGGTTTTGTGCTGCCGGTCTCTCTGGAATCCACAGGGTTGATGCAATATGCCTTGATTTTCGCGAATTCCTCATCCGTAATGCTGCCGAGAATCATATAGGTTACCGCAGTGCGGATAACAGGATCTTCATCCTCTTTCAAAAATCTGACGCATTGCACAGCAGAATCCGCTCTCTGGTCGAACTGTCCGGGCAGAAACTCAACGGAAAATACTCTTGCGTTCGCAGGAACCTTAATCCTCTCCTGATAAAGTTCGTCTACAGGCGGCTCGGAAAACACTGTGCGGCATGCCTTTTCAAAAACAGCATCCGAAATATTTTCCACATCGTAGCGGATAAATTCCCTGACTCCCTCCACATTGATACCGAGATAATTCTTAATCTCCTCATGAAGCTCCTTTGCCTTTACCGCATAAGGCTCCTTTTTTTCTACGTAAATACGTCTAACGTTTCCCATGTCGTTCCTCCAGGTAGTATTTTTATATCTTGATTCCTTTTCTACTATACTTCAACGCCGAGTGACTTCAGAATGTAGAGAATCTCCCGGTCAACCGTGTCCACCGTAATTCCGATTGTATGGGCAGAAATTTTCAGGCCTTCCAGGACATACATAATGTTTCTGGCCGCTTCCTTGCAATCCTCACAATAAAACTCTCCGTTTTCCACACCGATTTCAATCAGTTTTTCAATCACTCTGGCAACGGATTCAAACTGCTTTTTCAGCACATTGTCTTTTCTTTCCGGCTGTGTCTCAAAATAAAATTCATAGGTGGCTCTGTTCAGATTATCTTTCTTACCGAGCAGTTCCTTCTTCTGCTCCTGCAAAAACAGAATCAGAATATCCGCCGCTGTGGCATCCTCCTTGATTCTGTCGGAAAAGACATCATCTGCCTCCTCGCTTTCCATTTTCATAACCTCCAGAAAAATCTGGTTCGTATTGTCGAAATACAGATAAAGTCCTCCGCGGCTGATATCACAGGCTTCTACGATATCCTTCATAGTAACCTTCTGAAAGCCCTTCTCCACGAAGACCTTTCTCGCAGTTTCCAGTATATATCTTTTCTTCTGTACCGATTTTTCTCCCATTGTCCTACATTCCCCTCAACTTATCTGATATCCAGCGGCTTGTCCCAGTATTCGATGATTTCTTTCATTTTCAGAAGAACCAGGCAAAAAATATTTTCCTGCATGGCTTCGCTCCAGAGCGTCCCCTTGGTTCTGCCGCCAAGAACATACTTTGACAGAATTCCGCGCAGGCTGTCCCAATCCTTTAATTCCGCTGCCGCAATTATCCTTCTCTCATCCTCGTGTGTTCTTATATGGTTCCGCGTATAGGTATATCTGTAATTACGCTCCATCAGTTTCGACTTAGCGGCTTCATTGACAAACTGAAGCAATGTGGAGTCATATACCGGAAACGCTAATGAATGTTCTGTGGAATCTGCCCCCTGATAATAGGTGCTTCCCGTCTGTCCCTTATTCATTTCAAGCCAGGGCAGATAGCGCAGCAGCGGCATGACTGTCTGCTTATATTCCTGTAGAAGCTGCTGTCTGTATTCCAAATCCTGCTCCATTGAAATCTCCATTCCTGCCGCAACAGTGTGAAAAATTGATTTTCAGCGAACCTTCGGCACAAAAAATGACACATATGTATTTTTATTTTATCATATTTTTTTGAAAAGTACAGTAGAAAATTACACACACTTGGGTGTATACTAGATAAAGAAACATACTTTTTTTCATAAAATAAGGGGTATATGTAATGGCGGGAATCACTTTAGAAAAAGAGAAACGTATCTATCGGAACGGGCAGCCCATGACAACGCTCCACCTGATTACAAAGGGGAAAGTTCAGGTGCAGTATCCGGGCGGCAGCTACCGAATCGGCAAAGGGGATGTCATCGGTATCTGTGAAATCTGCTCCGAAGTCCATTTTCTGGACTATATCACTTTGGAGGATACCATTATTCTGACTTACCCCATAAACAACATGGAAGCTCTGGAAGATTTTCTGCAAAAGCATCCTGATGTGGCAAGGTTGTTCCTTATGTCCCTGTTTCGTCAGATTAACATGCTCCTGGAACAGAGTTCTGTATCTGAGATGAAATGTACCGGTCTGTACCGGAGTCTTCTGGAAGATTATGAAACCTACAACAGTCTTTGCGGACGATACCGTATCCAGCCGCGTACTCTGTTCGGTCTGGAAGACACAGGTGCCTATCTTGGAGAAGAATCTCCCGACATCTGGCTGAATACCTACTACATGGGACTCCAGCACCTTTATTCTGTGGAAATATCAAAATATCTGGTTCAGGAACCCGGCATCAGCCTGGGCATGCTGCGCAAGGGAAGCCTGGATTTTCGAAAAACCTACACGGTTTTGGAAGAGCAATACCGCTACCGCTCTCAGATAGCTGATTTCTATTTCAACCAGACGGGCAATGACTTATTTGACCTTTACACCTCCCTCTACTACCGTCTCGGGCAGAGCGGAGATGATTCAAAGCTCCTCTATAATGGGATTACTCAGATGATTCGTGAATTTGAGCAAAACACCTCCCTGAGCGAGGAACAGTTTACCGCCCGGGTTAACAGCTTTTATAACAATGCAGAGCGCATCACTGCTCCCGGAGCACAGGAAAAAGCGGAACAGAGTGACACCGACAAGACAATTCTGTCCGAACTGGCAGGCTCCATGAATACCATCCTGCAATACGCAGGCTGTGAACCGGAATTGGAAACTTCCATCCGTCAGGATGTCAATGCCTACAAGGCACTGGAAGACAAAAATGCGACAGAGGATTCCGCAGGCAGACTGCGTAGGAAACTCACAGAAGAATTTTACACTCTGTATGCTATCCTCTTTGAGCGCGCTGTCGATGCCCCATATATTCCTCTTCCTGTCAGAATGTTCCTGAATTTCGGATATCTGGATGAGGAGCTGGCAGGCGCCGAAAACTGCGTCACACTGTACAATCTGGCCTGTGGTATGCAGGAAACCGGAGGATTCGGCGTATATACCTTTTTTGACTGGCTGACTGCCATATATAACGGAGAAAAGAATCCCAGCCGAAACGAATTTGATGAAGATTATGCCGATTACGTGCATAAACAGAAAGTAGGTGGCAATATCACCGCTGCCGAAGCAGAAGCTCTGGAAAAGGATCCCATGAGCCGTGTCCGTTACGAGCTGCAGAACCTGTTCCCTGCTGTCAATAAAATTACCTTCGGGCGTATTTCCACCTTCTGTCCTCTGTTTACAGCAGACAACGTGCTGAAAGATTTAAATGCATCCTATGTGGATATGTCCAAGGTCAGCAAAGCGCTTGAAATGATACGTTCCATTGACTATTCCGCCTATTACCGGGAAAGTCTGGACTATGAAAACATTGATATTATGGGCAAGGAGATTATTCACCTGGAATACCTTCCCGATGTCATTCTGATGCCGAATGTAGGCATCCGTGGTGTTATGTGGCAGGAAATTGAAGGCAAAAAACGAAATTCCCCCGGACGAATGTTTTTCTCCATCTTCCATATGGAAGATATCAACACCACAATGGTTCGCCTTACCGGTGAATTCCGTTGGGAAATGTGCAAGCGTATTCAGGGAAGCCGTTGGAATGATATAAGCGAGCGCTCTCTGACCAGTGAATATTTCGATTACATACAGTTTTACCGCAAGAACCATGATTTGTCTGCCGATGCCAAGGAAAGAATTAAGAGCAGCCTGCAGAAAGCGAAGAACAGCTTTAAAGAAATGTTTGTCAGAGATTATGTGCTCTGGGTACTGTTTGAAGGGAACGGTTCTCCAAGGCTGAATAAAGTTGCAAGAAAAATCCTTTTTACCTACTGTCCGTTCCCTGCGTCTCTGAATGCCTCACTGGCGCAGAACCCTCTCTTTACGGAGCTTGTAGAGCATCAGCACATTGTCATAGGGCAAAAGCTGCACCACATTGATGTACTGATGCAAAAACTCAAGAGCAGCGGTACAGTCGTCCCCGTAACTCTAAAACTGGAGCACGCCTTCATTGAGGGAGACATATAGTGCATTCCTCATCCGTTTGCGGCATTCCTATCTGCTTACAGCGTTTTCACCCGTTTGCGGCATCCTGACCCGATTCACTCCGCATTTTTTCAGCGAAGCGAGTCGGGTCTTTTTCCATTTCTACCATAGTTTCAAAAGACTCAAGAAGCAGGCGCTCCTGTCTGTAGCGATTCATCTCCTCCGGTCGGTCCATATAAAATTTAAAGTGATCCACCTGCCACACCAGCACATCCGCCAGTGTATAGCCTGCTACCGCATATTTACACAAAAATTCTCCATAATCATGATAATATGCAAGTTCCTGCAGGAGCCCGCCGGACTGCCGGATGCCCTCCCATAGTTTTTCGCCATAGGCTTCACCCTTTCCGGCTCTTACTGCTTTCTCAACAATAAAATCATGTAATGTTTTCAGTGCCAGTTCCAACTGACTCTGTTGATTCTGCTTTCCCTGTTGGTTTTGCTGATTCTGTTTTTCCATTGCCTGCTCCTTCCTCATGCGCCGTTCCACTTTTCGAAAGTGGGCATATTTGTATTTTTCTTTTCTCATACCCCGCTCATTTTCCAAGATGGGGTATATTTTGTATTTTCTTCTCCTCATACCCGCCCATTTCTAGGATAGGATATATCAAATCTGAGAAGCAGAAACCAAGACAAGTTCAGCCACCGTACAATTGCGCTGCCCAACAATAGCGACATATAACGTAAAAACATCCGAACTCACAAACGAATTCGGATGTTACTGATAGCAGGGGAAGAGAGGATCGAACTCCCGTTAACGGTTTTGGAGACCGCCGCACTACCGCTGTACTATTCCCCTATTCTTTCGTCGGAAACTCACCGACGAAAGCTATTATAACACAACCACACTAAACTTAGCAAGAACTTTTTTTCTGCGACGGAACTTTTTCTTTTTCCTTAGGGAAGGGTCAAATATTTTTCAAAATATTACCAACATATTTTTATTTTCAAAGCTCATACTAGTATCAAGATAAGTCGCAGCAAAGTACTTAACCGGATGCGTTCAGGATAAGTGCTGGCGGCACTTATCTTGAAAATAGAGAAAACCAAAAACATTTATGGAGGTGAAAAAAATGTCCGGAAACAGAAGTAATAGAGTAGAAGTGCCTGAAGCAAAGGCAGCTATGGACCGCTTTAAGACTGAGGTTGCATCTGAGCTTGGTGTAAACCTGAAGGAAGGCTATAACGGTGATTTGACTTCTCGTGAGGCTGGTTCCATCGGCGGTGAAATGGTTCGTCGTATGATCAAAAAGCAGGAAGAGCAGATGAAGTAATGGCTCCCCGAGCTGACTAAAAAAGGACTAAAAAGCAGCCCCGATGCCTGCATCGGGGCTGCTGCCTTTTTGCTTATTTTCTTCCGCTGAATGCTGCTTTTCCTTACTCTCCGAATACTGCCTTGTAGTCAGCCTGGAATTTTGCGATTCCGGCATCTGTCAGAGGATGCTTTACCATCTGCTCAATAACAGAATAAGGAACAGTTGCGATGTCAGCACCTGCCAGTGCGCAGTCGGTTACATGAATAGGATTGCGAACGCTGGCTGCAATAATCTGGGTATCCAGATCTGTCACTGCAAAAATATCGGAAATCTCGCGAATCAGATCCACACCTCTCTGGCTGATGTCATCCAGACGTCCCAGGAAAGGGGATACATAGGTAGCGCCGGCACGTGCTGCCAGAAGAGCCTGGTTTGCGCTGAAAATCAAAGTAACATTTGTCTTGATTCCCTCGGAAGAAAGAACCTTACAAGCCTTTAAACCTTCTACTGTCATGGGAATCTTTACAACCATATTGGGATGAATCTTGGCAATCTCTCTGCCCTCTTTAATCATTCCTTCTGCATCCACGGTAGTAGCCTTTACCTCACCGCTGATAGGTCCGTCAACGATGGAAGCAATTTCTGCTATAACCTCCTCAAACACTCTTCCTTCCTTCGCAATCAGGGAAGGGTTCGTGGTCACACCACAAATAACACCCATATCGTTTGCTTTCTTAATGTCCTCAACCTTTGCGGTATCAATAAAAAAACGCATAACAAAATCTCCTTTTCTGTTTTAATTTTGTATCCGGCCGTAATATGTACGGTTGTGCCCGTGCACGCTGGCTCCCTCTTATAGTATACTCGGTGCGCGTTCAAAACTCAAGTGTTTTTATACAGGCTTTTCCAAATATTTTTCTGAATCTGCATTTTTCCACTTAATATTGCTTTCTCATAGCCTCTTTCTCCCCTGTTTGTTACGATACGCTTCCTGATTTTTAGCCTGCTGTACCTGCAGTTTGCCAACGCTCTTGTCACGCTGTCCATATCGGGAAACCGCCTTTCTTTCTCTTCTTCCGTGCAAACAGCAATCGTTTTCCTGAGGTTTCTGTTTTTTGGCTTTTTTCCGAGCATTGCCTCAAGTGTTTTTCCTAATCCGTATACATCACATGCGGCAGTCAGCTCCTCTCCTTCCTGCATCTGCTCGGGGGCGGAAAAGCCGGGAGAACCTGCTTTTGAATTTGCTTTCTCTCCCAGTGCACAGCTGCATCCAAAATCAATCAGCCTGATTTTGCCGTTCTGGCAAAGAATAATATTGGCCGGCTTGACATCCCGGAATACCATTCCGGCATCCTTATGCAGACAGGCAAGTCCGGAGGCGAGTTCCATCCCCACCGACGCAACACGTTCTGCCGTAAAGCCTCCTCTGCGGCAAATCATTTCTTCCAACGTACTTCCGGCAACATATTCCATCACAAGATAACCCTTTTGCTCCTGCCAGTATTCTGCAAACTTCGGAAATAAAGGATGCTCGGTTTTCTTCATTGTCTGCGCTTCTCCTTGAAGCAATTCCCTGTTTTCACTGACCTTACAGGCATACAGTTCTTCTTCCCTGTTTCTGACCAGGTAAACCTCAGAAAAATTACCCCGTCCCAGAAACCTCACTAATGTATAACCATGTCTGTCCAGACTTCTTATCTCTTCTGCTGTATATCCGTACATTTTTTCTCCCCTGCTTTTCTTCCCCGTAATTCCACACCTCATCCTGCATAGAACAGCACGGCCGCCATGTGCCTGCCGCCGCTTTTTTCAGCAGCGCTCCCCAGTTCCATCAGATGCTTCTCAGCCTGACTTTCGGTTTGTATCTCCACCACGAACAATCCTTCCTTCCACTCTTTCTCCGGTATCCTGCTTGTGAAGGATTCCGTTGCCAGGAGCAATCCCACCTCAGGCTCCATGATGCCCTGACAAATCTGTATTTTTTCCGCTCCGGAATCCCTTTCCGATTCCGGTAATTCTCCTGTTCCGAAAACCCTGCCCGATTCCGATAACTCTCCTGTTCCAAAGAGTCTTTCCGCACCTGCCTTCCCCATAGAACGATTCAGTAAAAAAACGGATGTGCTGCCCCTGCCAAAAAGCAGGAAATCCCACCCCATACAGAGAATGCCCGCAAATCCAACTTTCTCGCTTTCCGCTCTTGCAGGTTTCGTCTGCCCAATCCTTGCCCGCAAATATCCTGCCTGCCCAATTCCTGCCTGTGCAAGTTCGAAATCTGCCTCCTTCACAAGATGCTCCAGCTGCGCTGCTTCTCTTCTTAAAAAGGATTCCGGATTTTTCACTGCCCGTTTCAGCGGTATTCCCCGGAACCATTCCAGTAGCCGTCCCGTGAGATACCCTCCGGCACGTCCTGACTCCTCTGTTGCGCCGCTTGTCACACATGCAAGAAGAACCTCTGTTTCACCCAACCGGCATTGTTGCAAAAGGAGTGACGAGGCATTCTCTCCCGGCTGCCAATAATTCGCAGAAATAAATTTCATGGATTCGCCTTTCTTTATAATAAAAATGATTTACACTGCCCGGAAACGGGACAAATTGAATAAAAAGAGATTTCAAAAGACCTTTGAAAAAGAATATTCAGAAAAACAGAATGTGTCGGTGCCGCTCACAAGCGGCACCGCAGCACAGACTTTATCACATAAAAATATTTGCCAGATCGTTGAAGAATATAAATACCATCAAAATCATGAAGAACATCAGACCGATAAAGTGAACCATTCCTTCCTTCTCCGGCGGTACGGGTTTCCCACGCACAACCTCAACCAGCAGAAATACCAGTCTTCCCCCGTCCAGCGCAGGAATCGGCAAAAGATTCAGTATTCCTAAGTTGACTGACAGCATCAGTACAATATTCAGCATGTTCAGCAGCACATTCTGCCAACCGTAGCCCTTGGTCTGCTCATAAGTCTTCCCCACTACATTGACTGCAATTCCCACAGGTCCGGCCACATCCTGCCTTGACACCCTGCCTCCGATCAGCATTCCAAGACTTTTATAGGTTGCCTTTACAGAATACCGCATCTCATACCAGGCATAGCGAAAGGTTTCAAAGCCTTTCGGTGCCACAAAATCCGCATTGACAATTCCAAGCAGATAACTTCCGGCACTTTCATCATACTGAGGCATCAAAACGGTACTGTACTCACTGCCGTCACGCTCGTAAACAACGGTTACATCTCCGCCCCGGTAGGTAGCCCGCATATACAGAGAGATTTCATCAAACAAATGAACCTTTTCTCCGTTCAGGGACACAATCCTGTCACCGTTCTGCATTCCGGCGTTCTCCGCACCGCTGCCGACTGTCACCTCCGTTGCCACAGGCTCACGGACTACCATCATGTTCGCCATGATAAAAGCGACAATAAAAGCAAGAATAAAGTTAAAGAAAGGACCTGCTGCTACAGTAGCAATCCTGCTCCATACCTTCGCCTTCAGGAAGGAACCGGGACCGGGCTCTTTTTCCTCTCCTGACGCTTCATCCTTCTGTACCACGCCGTCCTCGCCCTCGAACATGCAGGCGCCTCCGATTGGAAACAGCTTCAGCGAATATTTGGTGCCGCCCTTTTGAAAAGAGAACAAATTTGGTCCCATTCCCACGGCAAATTCTACCACATGGATTCCATTCGCCTTGGCAATCAGGAAATGCCCGAACTCATGGGCAATTACCACCACCCCGAAAATAAGGATAAAAAGAAGAAATGTCATCATTTAAAGCTTAATCCTTCCTGCGATATATTCATAAGTTTCCGCTTCCGCTTCCAGAATCTGCTCAACGGACGGGTTGGCAACCGGCTTGTGATGCCCCATAGCCTCTTCAATCAGTTCCGGTATCTGCAAATACCCGATTTTCCGGTTCAGGAACAATGCCACCGCCTTCTCATTGGCTGCGTTGTACACCGTAGGCATACTGCCTCCCACAGTCGCTGCCCTGTAAGCCAGAGCCAGGCCGTTAAAGGTATCCGTATCCGGTTTTTCAAAAGTAATCTGTCCCAGTTCAAAGAAGTTGACACGTTTCCCGGACATTGGTCTCCTGTCGGGATAAAACAAAGCATACTGAATCGGCAGCTTCATGTCCGGCGTTCCCAGCTGCGCAATAATCGCTCCGTCCACATACTGTACGGCTGAATGAATGATGCTCTGCGGATGGACTACCACCTCAATTCTGTCCAGATCCACCCCGAACAGCCATTTTGCTTCCATCACCTCAAGTCCTTTATTGACCAGAGTGGAAGAATCAATCGTAATCTTTTTCCCCATGGACCAGTTCGGATGCTTCAAGGCGTCTTCTACCCGCATACCGCTAAGCTGCTCTCTTTTCTTTCCTCTGAAAGGCCCACCGGAAGCTGTCAGAAGAATTTTTTCTATTTTATCGGCAGGTTCCCCGTTCAGGGACTGGAAAATTGCACTGTGCTCACTGTCCACCGGCAGAATTGCCACGTTGTTTTCCTTTGCCAGCGGCATGATGATATGTCCTGCAGTGACAAGTGTCTCCTTATTGGCAAGTGCAATATCCTTTCCCGCCCGAATTGCCGCTATCGTAGGTCTGATACCAATCATACCCACAATCGCAGTCACCAATACCTGACTTTCCGGCAAAACTGCAATTTCCAGAAGTCCCTCCATGCCGGAAACGATTCTGATATCCAGGTCTGCCACTCTGCTGCGTAAATCTGCTGCTGCCTCATCCGTCCACATGGCAGCCAGTTTCGGCCGAAACTCTCTGATCTGTTCCTCCATCTTTTCCACGCTGCTGCCTGCCGCAAGTGCCACCACTTCTAAATCCGGATTGCTGCGCACTACTTCCAGTGTCTGCGTACCGATTGAACCAGTCGAACCTAAAATTGCTATCTTTTTCATATGTTATTCACGCCTTTCCCGTATGAGCCGTTTTCCCAGCAATCAGGCTGAGTTTGTCTACTGAAACAAAATCACAGAAAGGAAGTAGACAAGAGGTGCCGTGACAATCACACTGTCAAAGCGGTCCATTATCCCGCCATGCCCCGGAATCAGCTTCCCGTAATCCTTGATTCCCTTGTTTCTCTTGATTGCCGAAGCTGCCAGATCTCCAACCATGCTTATCACTGCCCCCAACGCACAGATGAGTGCAATCATACACAGATTCCCGGCACTATGTGCCATCACAATCCAGCCGTAAACCACCCCGATTACTGCCGTACCAATCACCCCTCCGACACATCCTTCCAGGGATTTCTTCGGGCTCAGTACCGGAAAGATTTTCTTCTTCCCTATCAGTTTTCCCACGCAATATGCGCAGGTATCACATCCCCAGGAACAAATCAGTACCAGCCAGACCAGATAAACTCCATTTTCCAGCATTCGCGTAAAATGAATAAAGGAGAGCATCACCGGCGCATAGAGATAAGCAAACACGGAAAAAGCAATCTGTTCCGCATGATATTTCGGAAAAGTCAGTACATACACAAACAGTTCCGCAAGGAACACCCCGATGATACAGGCAAGGAAATACAATGTCTCATTCTCAAGCAGGCAAAAATCAACAGCCAGCACCAATAGATAATATACAGTAATCCCAACATAGCCAACGATTTCCGGCGCGCTGAACCCCCGTTTTCCTTCCTCTTCTGTCGTTACCCCCAGAGCCTTTATCAGTTCCCTGTAGCCTACTACTGAGATAAAAAACAACACAAGCGGAAGTACCGGTGTTCCCCCAAAAAAGGAGACTGCGGCAATGATAATCAGCACCGCCCCACTCAAAAGCCTGGTCCAAAACATATGTTACTCCTCCTTTAACCCGCCGTATCTTCTGTCCCTATGATTATATGCTTCCACAGCTTTTACCAATTCATCCTTTGTAAAATCTGGCCAGGGAACGGGAGTAAAATAAAACTCCGTATAAGCCAGCTGCCACAGCAGGAAATTGGATATTCTCTGTTCATTGCAGGTACGAATCAGAAGATCAGGGTCGGGAATGCCCGCCGTATCCAGAAAACTTCCCAGTGTTTCCTCCGTAATCTCCGATGAGCGCAATTCTCCCGTTTCAACCTTTTCTGACAGCTTTTTCGCCGCACGCACGATTTCATCTCTGCCGCCATAATTGATGGCAATCTGAAATTGCAGCCCGTCATTGTCTTTCGTGGCTTCTTCCAGCTCTGCAATTCTGTTCCGGATATCTTCATCCAGTCTGGATTTTTCCCCAAGTACCCTGACACACATCCGGTTTTTCTTTGCAGTCTGCAGACAGGTTTTCATGTAATTTCGCAAAAGTTTCATCAGGGCATCCACTTCATCCCGGGGACGATTCCAGTTTTCTGTGGAAAAAGCATATACCGTTAGATATTGAATTCCCATTTTATATGCTTCTTCACAGATTACCTCCACCGTCTTGGCACCCTGCACATGTCCGTAATTGCGGGGCATTCCCTTAGCCTTCGCCCACCTGCCGTTACCATCCAGAATGATGGCAACGTGTCTTGGCATCATTAATTCCTCACTCATATTTTTCCCTTTCGGTTTCACCTGATATTGACGCAACAGGGGAGCGGATTTCCTTCTCCACTCCCCCGTTTTATACAGTTGTTATACTGTCATGATTTCCTTTGACTTCGCTTCCATCAAAGTATCGATATCCTTGATAAACTTGTCGGTGAGCTTCTGCAGCTGTTCCTCAAGCTGCTTGATTTCATCTTCTGAAACTTCCGTCTTTGCCAGTTTCTTGAAAGCATCGTTACCGTCTCTGCGGATATTGCGGACTGCCACTTTGCCATCTTCCGCCTTCTTCCTGACCTCTTTGACAAGATCCTTTCTGCGCTCCTCCGTAAGTTCGGGGAAAACGAGACGAATCACGCTGCCGTCGTTGGTAGGATTGATTCCGATGTCAGAAGTCATGATTGCTTTCTCAATCTCTTTTAAAAGGGATTTCTCCCAGGGTGCTATCTGAATAATACGTGCCTCGGGAACGGTAACGTTTCCCACCTGCTGAATCGGTGTAGGTGTTCCGTAATAATTTACACGCAGTTTATCCAGGACATGAGGGTTTGCTCGTCCTGCACGTATTCCGGCATAATCTGCTTCCAGGAACTCATAAGCTTTTTTCATTTTATCTTCATATTGCTGTAATCTGGCATCCATTGTCATTTTCCTTTCTGTTTCCATTTTTATACAGTAACCTTGGTTCCGCTGAATTGCCCCTTTACGGTATTCACAATGCTGTTTTCCTCATTCAGCCCAAACACCCACATGGGCATCTTATTGTCTCTTGCCAATATGGAGGCTGTCATATCCACCACCTGCAGATTTTTTGCAATCACTTCGTCTATCGTCACTTCGATGTATTTCTTTGCGGCAGGATTTTTGTTCGGGTCATCATCATACACTCCGTCAATCGATTTCGCCAGCAGGATAACCTCCGCTTCCACCTCAATTGCACGAAGAACAACTCCTGTATCGGTAGAAAAATAAGGATGTCCGGTACCTCCTGCAAAAAACACAACCATCCCTTTCTCAAAACAGCTGTTGGCTCTGTCCTTTGAAAATAACTCCGTGAAAGCTCCGCACACGAACGGTGTCATAATCTCCGTCTGCATTCCCACAGACCGGAAAATCTCGGACACATAGATACAGTTCATAATCGTTGCAAGCATACCAATCTGATCTGCTTTTGTCCTGTCAATATTTTCACTGGTTCTTCCTCTCCAGAAATTGCCGCCGCCGATTACGATACCCACCTGTATTCCGTCATCTGTAAGCTGTTTTACCTGAAGCGCAACCTTCCTGACTGTTTCCTCGTCAAATCCGGTCTTTTTTTCTCCTGCAAGTGCCTCGCCGCTCAGCTTTAATAAAATTCTGCGCATATTCTGCCTCCTTTATTTTGTTTTTGACTTACGTACCTCAGGCTTGTAATCGTCAAAGAAAGAGGTCGGGCTGACATCTGCGTAGCACTGTGAACACATACCTTCAATCACAGCACCATTGTTTATCTGAACAGACTTGGACTTGATATTTCCCATAACAATAGCGGATGCATCTAAAATCACAGGTCCCCTGACATCAATATCTCCTTTGACAGCACCTGCAATTGCTGCGCTGGTAGCGGTAATGTTTCCGATGATCACGGAGCTTGCCCCGATTTTGACAGCGCCCTCGCTGTGTACCTCTCCGTTTATCTTTGCGCTCTCTGCATAGATTTCCGCAGCCTTGGAGTTTCCGTTGATATGTCCCGTGATATTCAGCTTACCCAGTGCATCGATATTACCGTTCACTGTTCCGACAACATCTATGGATCCTTCCGTTGTAATATCACCCACAACTGTCATGCCTGCTGTAATGACAGAAGTTTCATCCACTGCTTCTCTGACCGTTTCCATTTCCATGCCTCTCTCTGCTCCCTTGCTTTCTTCTTTACGCACTTCAACTGTCTTTTCTTCCTGCTTCTCTGCCACAGGGCTGTCTGCAAGCATATCCGCAAGCATCTTCTCCATCTCGGGATCTCCGTCAGGAAACTCCTGCTTTGAAGATTCCTCCGGTACTTCAACAGACTCAAAGGACTGTACTTTGTTTTCTTCCTCCGGTTCGACAGTAGTCTCAACCGTTTCCTCCGGTTCCTCAGGCAGCTGAATGTCATCAATATTCTTCAGCATCTCATCAATTGAAATCTCCGGCTCCGTCGTCTGTTCCCCCGTCTTGATTTTCTCTTCTTCAGGCATTAATTCATTCACAGCCTGAGACAGGTCTTCTTTTAAGTCTGAGAAAAAACCCATAGTCAATGATTCCTCCATTCATTCTTTCGTTTGACGGGCACCATCATCTGCCTGTCGGTGAATATGTTGAACCGGCTCGGTATCTTCCGTAATCGGCAAGATTACGGTATCCTCCATAGCCAAAATGTTCTCCAGAATAATCGGCAATGCCTCCACAGTGGTACGCTTGTCTCCGGAATCATGCAGCAGAATAACGGATGTCACGTTTTTCGGAATATCTTCCGTTGCATTTTTTACCAGAGTCTCTACCGGCAACAGCACACTTCCACCGTCTCCCGAAGCGATATTCCAATCAAAGAAACGGACACCGCATTTCTCCAGATAATCGGCGTACTCCCACATATCATGCGCACTCACCGTATTGGAACTGCCGCCCGGGAATCGATAAACCGTACTTTCCACTCCGGTAACCTCTTTCAGATAATCCCGAAGTTTCACAAAATCCTCCGCAAAAGCATCCACAGATGCATAAACTTCAGAATATTTGTGACTGTAGGAATGCATCCCGAGAGTATGTCCTCTCGCTACTATATCACATAAAGACTCCTTTGCAGCATCTGTCTCTTTTCCAACCACAAAAAAGGTGGCTTTTACTTCATATCTGTCCAAAATATCCAGTATATCCTGTGTATAGATGCTGGGGCCATCGTCAAAGGTCAAATAAACCCGATGAGCAGCCACCGGTTCCTGCTGACCGGCTTCCTCAGCCTCAATCGGCTTCCGGTTCTCCAGCTCATATCCCGAAAGTTCTCTTCCCGCTTCACCGCTGACCGGATGTCCCTGCCCAACTGTCTGATTATCCTGCTCATCCGTCAAATTTGCCTGTTTGTCCGGCAGATTTTCCTGTCCGGCAGTCCTCATTTCTGTTTTCAGTTCTTCCAGCTGTATTGTAAGCTGCTCTATCGTATTCTCCAGGCTCCGTATCCGGAAAAGCATCACCACACACAATACAATCGGTACCGTGATGGCAAGCATCAGCGTCAGAATAATACATTTCTTCAGCCGTTGCACGCGCCGCCTTCTGAAAGTCGCAGCCTGTGCATTCTCTTCTGCCATACCCACTCTAAACTACTCCTTCGCTTCTCAGGCTTTAGTATAGCATATTCCTTTTTTTTCGAAAAGACAAAAATAAAAAAAGAGCATTTAAATCTGCTCTTTTTTCTGCCCTGACATGCTGTCACAACTTCTGCAGCCTCCGCCACAGCCCGGGCATCCACCGCAGCACTGCCCCTTCTTTAACTTTTTCAATCCGTTTCTTACAATAAAGAATACTGCAATCGCAATAATCGTGATAATAATAATATCTGCCATGGTTTCCTCCAATCTTTCCTTTATCTGTTATCATTACTATATGGGAATCCCTTTTTCTTGTTAATCCATATATTGAGAACCATTCTCATTTGTAATATACAACACCATTTTTGTTTTGTCAAGCAATGCTTGCAGGATTTTCTGATATATACTATAATAACCGAATGAACCAAAAAGAAAGGATTGCTACGGCAAAGTGAAATACCATGAGCTTTGAATTTGTAAAAAAACTGCCTACTCCGGCAGAAATCCGTGAAAGCTACCCGCTTCCCCCTGAACTTGCAAAAATCAAGGAAGAACGAGATGCTGAAATCAGTGATGTTCTCACCGGAAAGAGTCATAAATTTCTTGTCATCATAGGGCCTTGTTCCGCAGATAATGAGACATCCGTCTGCGATTATGTGAACCGACTTGCAAAAGTAAACGAAAAAGTAAAGGACAAGCTGATTCTGATTCCCAGAATTTACACCAATAAACCCAGAACCACAGGTGAGGGCTATAAAGGCATCGTGCATCAGCCCGACCCGGAAAAAAAGCCCGATTTTCTTGCAGGTCTTATCGCCATGAGAAAAATGCACATACGCGCCATTGCCGAAACCGGTCTGACCGCGGCTGATGAAATGCTTTATCCCGAGAACTGGGGATATGTTTCGGACATTCTCTCCTATGTCGCTATCGGAGCCCGTTCCGTTGAAGACCAGCAGCATCGTCTCACCGTCAGCGGCTTTGATGTTGCCGCCGGTATGAAAAATCCAACCAGCGGTGATTTGTCCGTTATGTTAAATTCCGTCTATGCCGCACAGCATCCCCACTCCTTCATCTACAGGGGCTGGGAGGTCAATACCACCGGAAATGAACTGACACACACCATTCTGCGCGGAGCAGTTAACAAACACGGAAGCAATATCCCCAATTACCACTATGAGGATTTGAATCTGCTTCTGGAGATGTACGGAAAAATGGATTTGAAAAATCCCGCCTGCGTCATTGACGCCAATCATTCCAACTCCGGCAAGCTGTTCGAACAACAGATTCGTATTGTGAAAGAAGTCATGCACAGCCGTAAGCTGAATGCCGACATTCACAAGCTGGTCAAGGGAGTCATGATTGAAAGCTATATCGAAGAAGGCTGCCAGAAAGTGGGCGGCGGCATTTACGGCAAGTCCATCACAGACCCCTGCCTCGGCTGGGAAGCTTCCGAACGATTGATTTACGATATTGCAGATTATGAATAACTGATAAGCCATGCGAAAAGAGGTACATGATATGCACGGGAGCTCGCTCACAGTGCATATCGTGTGCGTCTTTTCATAAGGCGCACAGCGCATCAGCGAGATTTACGGTTGTGAAACAACCGGAGACTGCGAAGCAGTCAAATCGAGCTGGCATGGCGATAAGCCATGTATTAGCTGGCATGGCGATAAGCCAGACTCGTCTCAAAAAATCTTTAAATATCCCAGCAAAAGTTTCGGATTGACATATCCCTCCAACAGACAGCCGATTATTACCAATCCCAAAATGACCGCAAGCTGTCCTGCTTTTCTCCATGCAAATCCCTTTTCTCCTGCATCAGCACCCATTCCTCTGGAATAAATACTTCTGTAGAGATGTTCCGCCCACTTCAAAAACAGTAAAAACGCCGGAACATACAACAGATATTGTGGGAGAATACCCACCACAGCAAGCACCGCTCCCTTCAGACCATAGCGCAGCATCAGTGCCGACAGGAACACGCCCGCCGAAAACCCGTACCAGAAAAGAGTTGCCGCACAGACAACCAGACCCAGATAGGTGGTGACTGCCACCGACAATATCAAAAGCAGACACAGCCGTTTTCTCAGGACATAACAAAAAAGAGCACTGCTGTCCACGGTCATGTATTTCATGTGATACAATGTATCCTCATCAAACAATCCCGTATTTGTCAGCAAAATGCTCTTTCCCAGACTCATGATAAGAAACCCCAGAAACAGTCCTGCGCAAAAAAACAATGCTGTTCTGTTGCCCTCAGGCTGTATCCTTTTTCCTGCAATCCGCATCTGCTCCACCTGCCTTTACAATATTACATTTGTATGCGGCAGATTTCCCTGCTATGCGACTCATTTCAGGGAATTATCTCTCTTTACAGCCAATCTTTTCTTTTACTTTTCACTATACTTGGCGGCATAAGTCATAATGGCACAGATAGTTTTGGAATCCTGAATTTTACAGTCAAACACCATCTGCTTTAACTCCTCAACTGTATAGGCCTCCACATCAATGAACTCGTCCTCATCCAGATGCTGTTTGCCCGGTTTTAAATCTTTCGCCAGATAAATATCAATCTTCTCGTTGCAAAAGGCAACTGTGGTAAAAATGGAATTTAAAAGTTCCAGCTTTCCACAAGTATATCCCGTTTCTTCCTCCAGTTCCCGTCTTGCTGCCGCCTCTGTAGGCTCTTCCCTGCCGTTTAAACCACCCGCAGGTATTTCCAGAGTTTCTCTTCCCAGCGCATAGCGGTACTGACGCACCATCAAAAGTTTACCGTCATCCCGAACCGCAACAACTGCAGCTGCTCCCTTATGATCAATGATATCATATCTTGCAATATTTCCGTTCGGAACTGCCACACTGTCCTGATAATAATCAATGATAGAGCCCTTCGCTATCAGCTCATGCTTCAAACATTTGAATTCTTCCATCTTATCCACACTTTCCGAATTATGCACATTTCTCCAGTAATTTTTCCACACTGACAAGCTTTACACACAACACAAACAAATCCGTTGCCATCGCCATCTCCTCAGGGGTCGGGAAAGAAGGCGCAATACGGATATTGCTGTCTTTCGGATCGATGCCGTAAGGATAGGTAGCACCTGCTCCTGTCAAAACCACACCTGCTTCCTTGCACTTTGCCACGATTGCCTTTGCACAGCCCTCCATGGCATCAAAGGAGATAAAGTATCCTCCCTTCGGCTTTGTCCAAGTACCGATACCCAAACCTGCCAGTTCCTTCTCAAGTCCGTTCTCAACAGCTTCAAATTTGGGACGCATCAGGTCTGCATGTTTCTTCATATGCTCCATCATGCCGTCAATGTTCTTGAAATAACGGGCATGGCGCAGCTGATTGATTTTATCATGTCCAATTGTCTGCACCGTCATCTGGCTTTCGATAAACTCAATATTCTTAAGGGAAGAGGCAATGGCAGACACTCCCGAACCCGGGAATGTAACCTTGGAGGTGGATGCAAAAATATAAACCATATCCGGATTTCCTGCCTTTTCGCATTCCTCCAGAATATTCAGAATCTCATCCTGCCTGTCTTCGTACAAATGATGGATACAATATGCGTTATCCCAAAAGATACGGAAATCTTCTGCGGCCGGTTTCAGATTGGCAAAGCGCTTCACAACTTCATCGGAATATGAAATACCGGTGGGATTGGAATACTTGGGTACACACCATATTCCCTTTACTGCAGGATCATTGTTAACATACTTTTCAACCAAATCCATGTCCGGTCCGTTTTCATAGAGAGGAATATTTACCATCTCTATACCAAAATATTCTGTGATTCTGAAATGCCTGTCATATCCGGGAACCGGGCATAAAAACTTTACTTTATCCAGCTTGCTCCAGGGGGTTGAACCATTGACACCCTTTGTCATGGAACGTGACACTGTGTCATACATAATGTTCAGGCTGGAATTACCGCAAACAACCACATTATCTTTATCGACGGACATCATATCCGCCATCAGCCTTCTGCACTCACCGATACCATCCAGATCCCCGTAATTACGCGTATCATTTCCCAAAACAGTTCTCATATCCGAAGCACTGTTTATCACATCCAACATTGGCATAGACAATGCGAGCTGTGAAGCACCGGGTTTTCCTCTGGACATATCCAGCTTCAGCCCCTTGCTCTTTGTATCCTCGAATTCCTTTTCAAGCTGAGATTTCAGCTCCAGCAATTCCTCTTTGCTCATCTCCTGATATGCTTTCATATTGCCTCCTTGAATCACCAGTGGATAATCGTATACAATCATACATCTGACTTATAATACTATAAGTTCTGAATTTCCACAAGAGGGAAATTAAAAAAAGAGCCATCATACACTCTGTGTACGATGGCTCCTCTCATTTTGTAACATGTTCAAGTCGAAACTGTTGCAATGATTACTTTGCGTAGTCAATTACGCGGCTCTCACGAATTACATTTACCTTAATCTGTCCCGGATATTCCATCTCAGCTTCAATCTTCTTGGAGATATCACGTGCAAGCAATACCATATCGGCATCTGTAATCTGCTCGGGCACAACCATTACACGAACTTCACGACCTGCCTGAATAGCAAAAGATTTATCTACACCTTTGAAATTGTTTGTTATTTCTTCCAATTGCTTTAATCTGCTAGTATAGGTTTCCAGTGTTTCCCTTCTAGCTCCCGGTCTTGCAGCAGATATTGTATCAGCAGCTTGTACAATACATGCAATCAGGGAAGTAGGCTCTACATCGCCATGATGGGATTCAACAGCATTGATAACAACTGCATTCTCCTTATACTTCTTACAAAGTTCCACACCCAGCTGGATATGGGATCCTTCCATCTCATGGTCAATGGCCTTGCCGATATCATGCAGCAAACCTGCACGCTTTGCAAGTCTCACATCCAGTCCCAGTTCAGCGGCAAGCAGCCCGGAAAGCTGTGCAACCTCGATAGAATGCTTCAACGCATTCTGTCCATAACTGGTTCTGAATTTCATCTTACCCAGTAACTTGACGAGTTCGGGATGAATACCATGTACACCGACTTCCAGTGTAGCAGCTTCTCCTTCCTCCTTCATCATCACTTCTACTTCCTTTTGCGCTTTCTCCACCATCTCTTCGATTCTGGCGGGATGGATACGGCCATCAACAATCAGCTTCTCCAGCGCAATTCTTGCAACCTCACGGCGAATCGGGTCGAATCCTGACAGTATCACTGCTTCCGGTGTATCGTCTATAATCAAATCCACACCGGTCATCGTCTCAAGAGTACGGATGTTCCGTCCCTCACGACCAATGATTCTTCCCTTCATTTCATCGTTTGGAAGCTGTACGACGGAAATTGTTGTCTCAGAGACATGGTCTGCTGCGCATCTCTGGATTGCAGATACAACATACTCCTTCGCTTTTTTGTCTGCTTCCTCTTTGGCCCGACTCTCCATTTCCTTGATCATCACGGCCGTTTCATGCTTCACTTCATCTTCAACAATTTTCAATAAGTAATCTTTTGCCTGTTCAGAGGTTAATCCTGAAATTCTTTCCAGTTCCTGTACTCGCTGCTCGTTCAGCTTTGATACTTCGTCCTTCATTCTGTTCAAGGACTCTTCCTTCGCTGCGAGACTTGCTTCGCGTTTTTCAATCGCATCTGCCTTTTTGTCGATGTTTTCTTCTTTCTGCTGAACCCTGCGCTCATAGCGCTGCGCTTCTGCTCTGCGCTCCTTGATTTCCTTGTCGAGTTCATTCTTTGTACGAATAGACTCTTCCTTGATTTCAAGCAAAGACTCACGCTTCTTGGCTTCCGCATTCTTCAGAGCTTCATCGATGATCTCTCTTGCCTTATCCTGCGCATTTCCAAGAGTTGACGCGGCTGACTTTTTCTGATAGTTCGACACAATCAGAGCAGTGACAATGGCCGAAACAACAATGGCTGCAACCAGAATAATGACTTCTACTGGCGTCGGCATCTACAGGAACACCTCCTTATGAAATTTTCATTGTACATTTAACCATATGACGGTTACCCGTCATCTGACAAGCAATTTACAACAGTTAAATTTTAAACTTAATTTGATATAATGTCAAGTGTAATCGAAAAACAAAGCCTTTCGAATCTGTTCTCCGGAAAAACCTTTTCTCATCAGAAAGCCATAGAGTCTTTGCTGTTCTTTTCTGTCTGCTGTGTCCGGATGATACCCCTTTTTATCCAGCAATGCCTGTATCATCTCCTGCTCATTCTGGCTGCCGCCCTGCCTTTTCCATTCCTGCCATGCCTTTTCCAGCGTACTGTTATCAATTCCTTTTCCCAGCAAATCCTGCTCAATTCTCCTGCGGCTTCTTGTGTTCTCATGATCTGTAATATAACTCACCGCATAGCGCAAATCATCCGTATAATGAAACCCTGCCACATAATCTAGGGCTGTTTTAATAATCGCATCCGGATACCCACCTGCCCTCAGCTTGTCAGACAGCTGTTTTGTGGTATACTCTCTGCTCTTTAACAGGTTCATAGCCCTTAATTTTGCCCGTTTCGGCAATACCTCGTTCCATATGGCATCATAATCTTCCCGCTTTATGTCCTGCCCGATGCAGATATGATATAAACGCAATTCGCCTTTGTACAGTACAAAGGCGAATTCTTCATCAATATAAACTCTGCTTCGGGACTTTGATATTTCCTCTATCCCGGTAACTCTCATTCTCTTATTTCCTGTCCGCTCCTGTATCCTCTTGATTTTCTTCGGTCTTCGCACCTTCAAATCCGTAATGTTCGCGTACTTTCCGACAGATTAATTCACAGACATCCGGATTATCCTTCAGATACTGCTTCGCGTTTTCACGTCCCTGACCAATCTTATTTCCCTCATAGGCATACCACGCACCGGACTTTACCACAATATTCAAATCTGCCGCAAGATCAAGGATATCTCCTTCTCTGGAAATTCCCTCTCCAAACATAATGTCAAACTCAGCTTCCTTAAATGGCGGAGCAATCTTATTCTTGACCACCTTCACACGGGTGCGGTTTCCAATCACCTCACCACCTTGTTTCAAGGACTCGATACGCCGTACATCCAGACGCACGGAAGAATAAAACTTCAATGCACGTCCACCGGTCGTTGTCTCGGGATTTCCGAACATCACGCCAACCTTTTCGCGCAGCTGGTTAATAAATATCACTGTACAGTTAGATTTACTGATTACTGCCGTCAGCTTTCTCAGCGCCTGGGACATCAGTCTTGCCTGGAGTCCCACATGGCTGTCGCCCATGTCACCATCAATCTCTGCCTTGGGAACCAGGGCCGCAACGGAGTCCACAACCACAATGTCAATGGCACCGGAACGCACCATAGTCTCCGTAATCTCCAAAGCTTGCTCTCCGTTATCAGGCTGGGAAATATAGAGATTATCAATATCCACGCCGATATTCTTCGCATAGACAGGGTCGAGAGCATGCTCCGCATCAATAAATCCGGCGATGCCTCCACGCTTCTGTACCTCTGCTATCATGTGCAGCGTAACTGTCGTCTTACCACTGGACTCAGGTCCGTATATTTCAATAATCCTTCCCTTCGGAATGCCGCCAAGACCAAGCGCAATATCAAGGCTTAAAGAGCCTGTCGGTATCGTCTCTACATTCATCTGAGCGGAAGGGTCTCCCAGCTTCATCACCGCACCTTTACCGTATTGCTTCTCAATCTGGCTTATCGCCGCATCCAACGCTTTCAGCTTTTCATCTTTTTCCATCTTAGGTCTCCTTTTTATCAGGAACAAATGTTCTGTTTTAAGGATAAAACATTTGTTCGGTTTTGTCAATTACATTTTTGCTCTTTTCATGAAAGCTTTTTCATAATCCTATAAAAGCATATTTTATGTACGTTAAAACTCCCTCAAAGGCATCCCACCTCCATTTTTCAAATTTTTGTCTGAAACCTGTGGCGAAATGCCTGAACACAAGAATGAACTGTGTATTGAGTAGAAGTATCAGATGATAGAAGTGTATCATATACCGGCCTGCTTCGCAAGCATAAATGCGCTCTCATACAACTGAGTTATTTGTTTTTTCCAAATGTTACCTGACTGTAGTATTCCAGGACACAGCTTCTGAGCAAAGTCAGTGCTGATGAGACGGCAGACTGTCTTACCTTGCTGCGATTCCCCGTAAAGAAATACTTTTTCACGGTAACATCCCCTTTTACATTGCAGGCAATGTAAACCAATCCTACCGGTTTTTCCGCAGTGCCTCCGTCAGGTCCGGCAATTCCGGTAATCGCTACCGAAACATCCGCCTTTGTGAAAAGGACAGCCCCCTTTACCATCTCCACGGCCACCTGTTCACTGACAGCGCCGTATTTCTGCAGCGTACTCTTTTTCACCCCAAGGAAACGGCGTTTTGCCTTATTTGAGTATGTTATCATGCCCGCTTTATATATCTCAGACACGCCGGGTACATCAATCAGTCTTGCAGAAAGCATACCGCCGGTACAGGATTCCGCACAGGTAACGGTAAGCTTATTAGCCTTCAGCAGATCCACTACAGCCTTCTCCAGAGTCGTCTCTTCCTCAGTACTGTAAATATCATTACCGAATCGATTCTTTAACTCCTTCACTACCGGTTTGATCAGCTTTTTCGCAGTCTTTTCATCTTCTGCTCCCGCCGTTACACGGATATGAACTTCCCCAGTCTTGGCGTATGTTGCCAGAGTAGGATTTGTCTGTGCATCAATCAGATCCTTAATCATCGTCTCTGCCTTGCTCTCACCCACGCCGCAGATTTTTACTGTCTGAGAGCAGATTACCTGAGAAGTCAGCCCTGCAAGATAAGGGATTGCACTCTCTTCAAACATCGGAACCAGTTCACCGGGCGGTCCGGGCAGCAAAATTACTTTCGTGCTGTCTGCCTCAATGATGACACCCGGAGCTGTCCCATTGCGATTCTCCATGACAATACAGCCTTCGGGAAGCATTGCCTGCTTCCAGTTATTCTCAGTAGGTTCGATTCCCTTATCCGCAAAATACCGCTCAATTGCCTCTTTGCTGGCTTCATGCATCACAAGTTTCCTGCCGCATACCTTCGCCGCAGTTTCCTTCGTAAGATCATCCTCCGTAGGTCCTAAACCTCCGGACAAAATCACTATATCCGAACGTTCCATTGCTGTTTTCAGCACAAGTGTCAGGCGCTCCTCATTGTCTCCCACTACCGTCTGAAAATAACAGGAAAGTCCAAGTGCCGCACATTTTTCGGACAAATACGCCGCATTGGTATTCACAATATTTCCAAGCAAAAGCTCCGTTCCCACACAAATTAATTCTACTGTCATAATCTCCTCATTTCCGGTTGTTTCCCACTGTTTTCCTCTGTATACCTTTCCATGCGTTTACTTCTGCTCCCGCATAACATCCTTGTTTTTTACCAGATAGTCAACCAGGGAAATCACTGTCAACGCCAGCGCAATCCACATAATAACATCCGTTAGAATCTGCATCCAGGGAATCAGGGTGCCTAAATTTACAATCATCAGACATACCATTACCATCTGAAATGTGGTTTTAAACTTTCCCCAGTAGCTCGCCGCAATCACTACGTTATTATCGGAAGCAATCAGACGGAATCCGCTGATAATGAACTCCCTGCTGATGATAATGATAACTACCAAGGCGGGAATCCTTCCCATATCCACCAGTGCAATCAGTGCCGAGCAGACCAGAAGCTTATCTGCCAACGGATCCATAAACTTTCCGAAATTTGTCACCAGATGATATTTTCTCGCAATCTTTCCGTCAATTAAGTCCGTAAGACTTGCCACAATGAAGATGGCCAGAGCCACACAGTCCGGAATCAGGCGGTTTACGCCAAACCATCCTGCCTCCCCTCCCAGCAGAATTGCCACAAAGGGCAGAATCAGAATGACACGGAAAATTGTCAGTTTATTGGGCAAATTCATTTTACTCATGATACACCTCACCAATCAAATCATATTCATTAGAGTCTGTAACCAGCGCTTTTACAAAGTCGCCCGTCATCAGGGATGCTGCGGTATTCAGGAACAGATAGCCGTCTACATTGGGCGCATCCCGGTAGGTTCTGGCAACATACACATCTTCCTCTGCCACCTTCCCCTCGATTATCACATCCAGCACCTTGCCAACCATCTCTTCTGCCTTCTCGAAGGCAATGGCCTGCTGCAGTTCCATCAGTTCATCCCGGCGCGATTCCTTTACCTCCTCCGCAATCTGATCCGGCATTTCCGCAGCCGCTGTATCTTCCTCCTGGGAATAAGGGAATACACCCAACCGGTCAAATTCCATTTCATTGACAAAACGGTATAATTCTTCGAAGTCCTCCTGGGTTTCCCCCGGGAATCCGCTGATGAGGGTTGTACGCAGACAGATATCAGGAATCCGTTCTCTGAGTTTTTCTATTCTGCCGCGCAATTCTTCTTCATTTGTGCGACGACCCATGCGCCTCAGTACATTGTCAGCGGCATGCTGAATCGGGATGTCCAGATAATGACACACCTTGGGCTCCGAAGCAATTGCTTCAATCAGTTCGTCTGTTATCTCTTCGGGATAACAATACAGAATCCGAATCCACCGGATATCCTTTATCCCGGCAAGCTCATGCAGCAGAACCGGCAGCCTCTTTTCACCGTACAGGTCCACACCGTAGAGTGTCGTCTCCTGTGCGACCAGAATCAGTTCCTTCACACCGCCCTCAGCCAGCTTCTTGGCCTGAGCCACAAGTTCTTCCATGGGAACGCTCCTGTAATCCCCTCTGACCTTTGGAATAATGCAATAAGTACACCGCTTGTTACAGCCCTCAGCAATTTTCAGATAGGCAAAGTGTCCTCCTGTCGTCACGACACGATCCCGAAACATAGCCGGAGCACTGTTTAAATCACGATAATGATTCCGGCTCCTTCCTGCCAGTACTTCCTCGACAGTTTCCGCAATTTCCTCGATTGCCATGGTTCCCAGAATGGCATCCACCTCCGGAATTTCTTTCTGGATTTCCTCGCGGTAGCGCTGGGCAAGGCAGCCCGCTGCCAACAGTGCCCTGATTTTTCCCTCTTTCCGAAGCTGAGCCATCTCCAGTAGGGTGTTGATACTTTCCTCTTTGGCATCTCCGATGAAGCAGCAGGTATTTACCACCACAATGTCAGCTTCGGTCTCATCATCGGTAAAATCATAGCCTTTCTCCCGAAGCATTCCAAGCATCATCTCCGTATCCACAAGATTCTTGTCGCATCCCAGAGATACAAATAATATTTTCATAAAAAACCTTTCCTTACAACTTAAAGTAGCTGGTATCTCACCAGCTACCATAAGTTCTTATTTACTCTTCATCACCCAGAATTTTAATCTTTCCCTGGTTCAGTTCTTCAATCGCAACAGACAGGGGCTTCTTGTCCTTACCGTCTACCAGCGGCTCTTCTCCCGCAATAATCTGTCTGGCTCTTTTAGAGGTCGCCATCACAATGGAATAACGGCTGTTTACCACAGGAGCCTCACCTGGCTCAACCTCACTGTTTACTACCTTCATTAAATCTGAATAAGATGGATGTAACATTATTTTGCTCCTTCCTTGAAACCTTTCAGTTCCTCTCTGATTTCTTTTATAAAGTCCTGACACCTGACAGGTACCCTGCGGGCGGCATCCACCAGTCGGTGAACCTCTTCCACGCACTCTTCCAGGTTGTCATTTATTACTATATAATCATAGGCTTCCACGCCTTCTGATTCCTCCACTGCACGGGCAAGCCGTTTTGCAATCACCTCCGGCGCCTCGGTGCCTCTCCCCTCCAGTCTGCGCTTCAATTCATCCGCACTTGGAGGTGTCAGGAAAATAAGCAGGCTTTCGGGAAACTTTTCCTTTATTTTCAAAGCTCCCTGTATCTCAATTTCCAGAATTACGTTTTTACCCGCTGCCATCTGTTCTTCCACATATGCTCTGGGTGTTCCGTAATAATTACCGCAGTATGGTGCATATTCAATCAGTCCATCCTGTTGAATGGCTTTTTCGAAGTTTTCTCTGTCCGTAAAAAAGTACTCAACTCCATCCCGCTCTCCCGGTCTGGGCGCTCTGGTAGTCATAGATACCGACAGCGCATAGTTGTCATACTTCTGTAAAAGAGCCTTTACAAGTGTACCCTTTCCTGCTCCGGAAAAACCGGAAATCACAATCAGCAATCCTTTTTCTTCCATAATATTTCCTCTGCATCGTCAATACTTACTCTGCATCTATCGTCGTTTACTCAGTTTCCGCATCCTCCGGAACACCTTCCTGCGAAAATCCCTGTATCGACTGTACACGTCCTGCTATTGTTTCCGGTAACAGGGCCGACAAAACCACCTGACTGTTCTCCATAACAAGCACTGCCTTCGTCTTTCTTCCCTGGGTAGCATCAATCGCCATGCCCTTTTCCTTCGCATTCTGCACCATTCTTTTAATTGGTGCGGATTCCGGACTCACGATGGCAATAATTTTAGAGGTATTCACAATATTTCCAAATCCGATATGGATGAGCATTCTGATTCTCCCTGCGCAGTGCGAATTCCTATTCAATGTTCTGAATCTGTTCGCGGACTTTCTCGATTTCTGTCTTCAGCTCAATTGCACAATTGGATATTTCCAGATCATTTGCCTTGGAGAGAATCGTATTTGCTTCACGGTTCATTTCCTGAGCAAGGAAGTCCAGCTTTCTTCCGATGGAACCGCCCTCCAGCAATGTATTTTTTGTCGTCTCGATATGGCTTCTTAACCTTACAATTTCCTCATCAACACAGACCTTGTCGGCAAAGATGGTAACTTCCGTTAACAGTCTGCCCTCATCTACCGATACATCACCCAGAAATTCCCTTACTTTTTCTTCCAGCCGATTTCGGTATTCTGAGATAATCTGCGGCGAACGCTCCGCAATAAAATCCACCAGTTTCAACATGCCGTCAAGCTTTCCGATTAAGTCCTCCTTCAGATGTTCACCTTCTGTAATTCTGGTCTCCACGAACATCTTCGCAGCACCGTCCACAGCTTTCTGCAGTTCCTTCCAGAGTTCTTCCTCGTCTATCCCGGTTTCTTCCATTGTAAACACTTCCGGATATTTGGAAAGAGTCGACACACGAATATCGTTATCCAATCCGAACTCCTCTGCCATCTGCTGGAGATAGGTCAGATATTCTCTGGCTATTTCCTTATTATATCGCACTGTAGATGTGTTGTCAGACATATCCTCATAGGTAATAAAAATATCCACCTTACCACGGGCAATATAATTCTTGAGCTCACTTCTGATAGCTGACTCAAAAAAATTCAGAGCTTTTGGCATTTTGATATTAACATCAAGATAACGATGATTCACTGCTTTCATTTCCACTGTGAATTTTCTGCTGTTTTCGGCAATCTCACACCTGCCGAAACCTGTCATACTCTTTATCATCCGCTCTCCAATCCGGCGTATGCCTGCACACTGTTTTCCCACACAGTTCTCTTTATTATAAAATAACTTTCAAAACGCGTCAAGGGCGAAGGTATGGAAAACGCTTGCATTTTTATGTCGCATTTGGTAAGATAATTTAGAATTTTACTCTCCTGTTCTCATTTTGCTTTCTTTATTTTGCTTGTCTCATTTGAGATTCTCTCTGGTTATGGTTTCTTTTGTCGCACTGCCTTTCATTCTGGATTCTCTCCTCATACTCCTTCAGAATCTCTTTACATTTTTCAATCGTTCTTTCGCGCTCTTTTTTGCTTTCTTCTGTACATTTTTTACCGTTTCTGCTAAACGGAATTGTAAAAAAGCAATCAGCAATCCCAAATTCCCTTAATCCCTCCATCGCACATTCCGCTTCACCTTTCTTTTGATTTCTTTTATTTTTCCTAAATAATTCCATTTTTTCACCTCCTTTTTTTCATTAATATTGCTTTAATTTTGTTTTTTATATAATTATAGCATATCGCAATATCATATCTGCTTCCATTTTGGAATCAATTTTTTTTAATTCTGGGTACACTTTTAAATATGGAACGAATAAATCAAAGAACCAATCCCCTTGTCGGTACAAACATACGACGATTGCGAATTAAACATGGACTTCAAAATAAGGACATTGTCGCTCAGCTACAGCTGCGCGGAGTTGAAATCACGTCAGGCACATACAGTAAGGTTGAGCTTGGCATGAACAATCCCAGCGTAGATATGCTTATCGCCTTGACCGATATATTAAGTTGCGATTTTAATGAATTTTTCAAACAATAAAGGCCATTCCAAAATCATCTGATTCTGGAATGGCTTTATTTGTTATACAATTAATATGTTTCTTAATATTGGCGCATTACTACGAGCAGTGAGGAAATTTCCGATATTTCTGTTTTTACAAATATTACCATCTTCTTTTTACCCCAAAATCCTTACTTCCCATTCAATAATATGAACTTCTGCGAGGTCATTCCTGCTCTTGGAGCAGATACCGTAATTTCTATTTCCGTTCCTTCCTCCGCATTTACTACCCAGCTCAAATGTTTTGCATTAGGTGCATGTTTCATAACAGCCGGACCAACTACGGTATTTCCTACACTGATACCGGAAACTCCTTCAAGATGTCCGATTTCCTCCCTGACCCTCCCTGTGATAATATCCGCACCGCTTAACTCTGCCTTTAGCGGCAAAGCTGTTTTTAGCATAACCGCTTCCTTTGTTGCCGATGTGGGAAGATAACCGAGATTATGAATTACCGTATCAATTTTCCACGTATTTTCTGAAATTCGGGTTATGACTGCATCATCCAGTTCCAATCTCGGTAGAAGCTTTATCTCTCTGAGCATTACACGTGTATAAAAGCATTTTTCAGCGAATTCAGAATATCATTCATATCCGCCTCAGAAACCTTCTTCGCATTCCTGCTTCTCCACTCACTTCGGATACGCAGTTGCTCTTTTGTGAAATGCTTCAGCACTTCCTTGTCCTCTTCCGCGCGGATTGACACGATTCTACCGAGCGGTGTCTCCGGGGAAATACCAACAAGCAAGTCCCTAAATTCGTCCCACGTCATGGTATGGATTTCTTTTGATAACCGAAGCCCGTACTGTGACTGAAAAGATGCCACAATCAAATCATAGTCACCTATCAGGTCATAGTACGGGTCACTGCTCTCCCTGGTCGTTTTCTCCCGTCACAAGACCGATTGCTGTATATGTCAGTGTGGTAAAATCTGAGAAATTCAGTTTGAGCTGATCAATCTTCTTTCTCTCCTTTTCTGCAAACATCAGCTCATACATTGCAATAACCTCTTTGAGACCTGTCTCTTCTTTCTCCGACAGGATTCCCATAATCCGAAGCATCGTTGCCGCATCTGTATTCACTTCGATTTCCTTATCCTTTCAGTTTTAGGTGTGTCTCACCATAGAATCAGTTTTACGGGTGTCCTTATTACTGTGATTATTTTGTTGCACCGGTGCAACTTTATATTAAATTTTCATGTTATGCTCTTTCGCATACTTCTGTTCTTCCAGAAATGCCTCATAGTCAGCCCTGGCACTATCAGGCATATTATCTCTTACGCCAATCATTATGCCTCTTGTATCTGTAATAACGTACCAAATTCATAATGGTCAATCCTATGCGCCAGTTCATGAATCATTGTCTCACGGTAGTTCTGGTATTGATATTGTGGATGTTTTGTGTTTATTACTACCGCGTCAATATCTGGATCATATGCAAAACAGTGCTCCGCCATATCATCATATTTCTCTGCTCTTTCAAACCACTCATCACCCTTTCGTTGATATTCCTGCCTGTTATTAGGATCAATTGAGTATGCTGCCATGGATTACGGCGGATGGTGCTCTGATAAGGTACTAAAAGCAGTGTACCGGCATGCCATGAGTGACAGGAAAAAGGAAATGTCGGATAAAGCAAACAATCATTTTAAATTACTTTTTTAGCAACTATGCAACACGAAATGCAACACGCAAAAAAAGAGTGCTGATTTTTCAGCACTCTTGAGGTAGCGAGAGGGGGATTTGAACCCTCGACACCGCGGGTATGAACCGCGTGCTCTAGCCAACTGAGCTATCTCGCCACAATGGAAGTTATAGGGCTCGAACCTATGACCCTCTGCTTGTAAGGCAGATGCTCTCCCAGCTGAGCTAAACTTCCATTTTTCAGTCACTGCCGTAACCGACTTGATTAGTATACAATGGAGAAAAATATTTGTCAACAACTTTTTATGTTTCTTTTTAGTTATTTTTTTGCTATAATGCAATATGTGTCCTGACCGGAAAAGGGCATAAAATTTCTTATTTTTGTTATGTTTATTTAAAAGAAAGGATTCTGCCATGGCCTTTGATGGTGTTACAATAGCAAATGTTGTTTTTGAATTGAAAAAAGAACTGATCGGCGGGCGACTGTACAAGATTGCACAGCCGGAGGAAGATGAACTGCTGCTTACAATCAAGCAGCCCACTGGGCAAAAACGTCTCTTTATTTCCGCCGGTGCTTCTCTTCCGTTGATTTACCTGACGGACACTAACAAGCCAAGTCCCATGACGGCGCCCAATTTCTGCATGCTGCTCAGAAAGCACCTGCAGAACGGGCGTATCACGGATATCTCCCAGCCCGGTCTGGAGCGTATTGTCCATATTCAGATTGAGCATCTGGATGAAATGGGCGACTTACGGCATAAAACTCTTGTAGTGGAAATTATGGGAAAACACAGCAACATTATTTTCTGCAACGATGATAATGTGATTATTGACAGCATCAAGCGTGTCTCTGCTGCCGTTTCCTCCGTCCGGGAAGTGCTTCCCGGAAAGCCTTATTTCATTGCCCAGACCCAGGACAAGCTGGACGCCCTGACTGTAGATTACAACACATGCCGAGAGACTCTTTCCTCCAAAGCGCAGCCAGTTTTCAAAGCCCTCTACGGAAGCTTTACAGGCATTTCTCCCATTCTCGCCCAGGAATTATGTTATGAAGCGGGTATCGACGGGGAACTGCCCACAGCGGCATTGACCGAATCGGACTATCATGCCCTTTTTGAAGCACTCTCCCGCATGGCTGCTGACATCCGGGAAGAACATTTTACACCGAATATCGCCTATACCGGCGGAAAACCGGTTGAATTCTGTGCTCTGCCGCTATATATGTACGGCTTTCCGGCATCCGACAACTCAGCCGAAGCAAACCTCACAGTAAGCACAGCAGCTTCCAATACGGCCGGCGACCACACCGTCACCTATGCATCCATGTCCTCTCTGTTGGAAAACTATTATGCAGAGAAAAATACCCTCACGCGCATCCGGCAGAAATCCTCCGATTTGCGCAGAATTGTGCAGACCGCCCTGGAGCGCAACGTGAAAAAATATGATCTGCAGTTGCGTCAGATGAAGGACACAGAAAAAAGAGATACCTACCGGATTTACGGAGAGCTATTAAACACCTATGGCTACAGTGCCCAGCCGGGGGACAAATCCCTGGAAGCATTAAACTACTATACCAACGAGACAGTCACCATCCCCCTGGATCCGACTCTTTCCGCGACGGAAAACGCGAAAAAATATTTTGAAAAATACGGCAAGCTGAAACGTACCTACGAAGCGCTGTCCCAACTGACCGAAGAGGTAAAAGCAGAAATTGATCACCTGGAATCCATATCCAATGCACTGGATATTGCTCTGCACGAGGAGGACCTTGCACAGATCAAGGAGGAACTCACCGAAAGCGGCTATATCCGCAGAAAGGGCGGCGTCAAAAAGCAGAAAATCACCAGCAAACCCTTTCACTATATCAGCAGAGATGGTTTTCATATGTATGTAGGGAAAAACAACTACCAGAATGATGAACTGACCTTCAAATTTGCCACCGGGAATGACTGGTGGTTCCACGCCAAGAAAATGCCCGGCTCCCATGTTGTGGTCAAGCTGGGCAATGCAGAGGAGCTCCCTGACCGTACCTTTGAAGAGGCGGCCAGACTGGCAGCCTACTATTCCAAGGGGCGTGAACAGGAAAAGGTGGAAATCGACTATATCCAGAAAAAACATGTCAAGAAGCCTGCCGGCGCAAAGCCCGGCTTTGTAGTCTACTACACCAATTATTCCATGGCGATTGACAGCGACATTTCCGGCATACAGATTGTATCCGAATAAAGGCGCACCCGACACACAACATAATACCCTCTGCACTTTTTGATAACATAACACAAGGACTCCCATGCCTTTGGATAACACAACGGCACAGGAGTCCTTTTCCATTCATTACTTACTATATTCTTTTTTCTTTTCTTCCCGCAGAATCCGCTGAATCGTCTTTTCTGACAGGAAATAGCTCTCTGACAGTTCTTTGCTGCCTTTCCCTGCTTTCCATTCGCCGAAAATCTTCTCATTGCGTTCCTGCAGCTGTGTTTTTGTCTGAGTACCCTCTCCCCACTCTTTTCGCATTCCGCTTTTCCTGGGGATGTAGACTGCCTGTCCCTCCAGATACTCCTGCAGTATTTCAATTAATTCGCGCGGCAAAACCTTCTCCGCTCTTATATAGCCCATAGTGCCCTCCTAATTTGATAAAACTCTTAGGAATAGCACACGGCTATGTCAATCCTTTCTATTGCACAGCCGTTGCTACGCGGCAATAACATATCTTCGCATACAAGCTCCTCCTTATTCTATATCGGAATAAACTTCTCCGCTTCTAACCGTTATCAGAAATAAGTCTCTACCACTTTAGTCTTTATCAGCTATTTCCAGCCTGTTTCGCCTGAAAATTTCCCGGTCCCTGCCAAAAGTTTCAGCCAGTTCCTCGTCATTGTCTAGAAACGCCTGATACTCTTCGGCCGGTATAGAATCCGGTCTGCGTCTTTCATATAAAGTTACATTCAAAGTGTGTTTACACTTTTTGCACTGATAAATCAACCATACATCGATTCGGTTCCCGTTTGCATTCACACGGAAGCGTCCTGTGTTCACAAACACAGCTTTTTCCCCGCAGCCGGAGCATCTTTTGATTACCCGGCACGAACTGTTTTCGTTTCTATACCTCTCTTTTTGGTTATTTTCTTCTCTATTATGCTTTTTTCTTTTATCTGAATAGCTCATTTTGCATCTCCCAGTCATTTTCCGGAAATGCAGAAGCTATCACATACTTTTTTAAGTTTATTTGCAATAGCTTCTGCTATGCAAAATGAACGGGTGCAGTCATTTTCGGTTTTCTCCTTTCGCCACAATTTCTCTTATTGTAGCAAAACAAGCTTACCATGCTCCACCTCAAACTTTTTTCTTCAAATTCTCGCGCTAGCGCATCAGACGGCACTTCTTCGCCGCTTTCACCAGAAGGTGCCCCTTCGGAAACCCTTTTAATTCTGTCTCCGACACACCTCTGAAAAGAATCAGCAGTACAAAATAAACCATGGCACCCACTATGATTGCCGGAATCACCGAAATGGTCGGAGAGGCAGTCAACAGGAGCAGCCCTTCATAAACTGCCCATGCGATGGCTCCCATAAAAGCCGATGCCAGAAACGGAATCACAAATGTTTTCGTAATCTCCTGCCGGTAACCGACAGCACGCCGCACGGCTGCCTGGTTCAGCACACAAATCAAACCGGAATACAATGTATTTGCGATAGCAATGGCATATAAATCAAGGTCGGTAAAGAGAAGCAGTAAAACTGCTGCCACAGTCTGTACCACCAGGGCAATTCCCGCATTGATAATGGGTACATTCAGTTTGCCAAGCCCTTGCAAAATCTGATTGTTCAAAGTAGACAATGCATAAAAAATAACAGACAGCGCCAGCGTCATCAATAGCTTTGTCGCCAGATCCTCAGCCTCGGCAGTATTGGAAAACAGCAGCCCCGTCACAGGTCTTGCAAGAACAAACAACCCTACTGCACAGGGAATGGAAATAATCATGGTTGTCTTAATGGCCACTCCGATTTTTTCCTTTGCTCCTTCGATATCCCTCGCCGCCACATGCTGCGCCACTGTCGGAATCATAGCGGCCGCCATGGCAGAGGCAAAAGCAATGGGAATATTGGAAATCGTAAGTGCCTGGCCGGAAAAAACACCCCAGCGTGCATAAATAGCAACCGTGTCAAGGTTTTTCCACTCCGGAAAGAGTTTCGTATAAATACTGTTGTTGACCGTACTGCAGAGATTGTAAACTGCCGTGCTCAGAATAAACGGAGTTACCACCATGGTAATCATTTTCAGAAGCGTTCCATACGAATCTATCTCCTGATGCCTGTCACGCCGAATTCTTCTCTGAATGATTCCCCGATTCAGCCCATAGATACCCAGCATAAACAAGAGGGCAATCAATACACCGGCTCCCGTACCCATGGCGCTTCCGATGGCACCTCGCGTAGCACGCTCCACCTGAGCCGCCTCATCCGCCGGCACTTCCAGGCTTCCGAAAGCACTTTGAATCAGCAGATAGGCTGCGCCCACGCTGACAACCGCATTGGCAATCTGCTCCAGTATCTGGGAAACCGAAGTCTGCGCCATGCTCTTGTGCGCCTGAAAATACCCTCTTAAAACTCCCAAAATGCCATAGACAAAAATGGTCGGTGCAAATACTCTCAGAACCGGAACCGCTTCCTCGGATACAAAAAGTCCTGCCCCAAAGAACAGAAAAAGACTTGCAACACCGCCCACCACCAGCACATAGGCAAGCGCACACCGGAACAATCTGTGCGCATTTCGGTACTCTTTTACCGCCAGTTTCTGCGCAATAACTTTAGAAATTGCTGCCGGGATGCTGTAGGATGAAATCAGCAGAATAATGGTGTAATAATTATAGGCAGACTGATAATACCCCAGTCCGAGATCTCCGATGACACGATGCAAAGGGCTCCTGTAAAGGAGCCCAATGATTCTGCTGATAATCCCGGCTGCCGCCAGAATGCCCGCCTGCATGATGAAGTTGTTCTTTTTGTTCTCGCTTCCCATACAGATTTTTATCCAATCAGCCAGTCATACATTTCCTGATACTTTCCTGCAGAAACATTCCATGAGAAGTCTGCTGCCATTGCCCGGTCTATCAGTTTGTTCCACTCGCGTTTCTTATCATAATAAATATGCTCGGCATAGCGGATAGTATTCAGCATTTCATGCGCATTATAATTTTTAAAGCTGAAACCTGTTCCTGTGCTTTCATATTCATTGTAGGGCTGTACCGTATCCTTTAATCCGCCTGTCTCACGTACAATGGGAATCGTGCCGTACCGCAGTGCCATCAGCTGGCTTAAACCGCAGGGTTCAAACAGGGACGGCATCAGAAAAGCATCACAGGATGCATAAATCTTGTGGGACAGAGCATCCGAATAGTAGATGTTTGCCGAAACCTTGTCCCCGTATTTCCAGTCGAAATGGCGGAACATGTTCTCATATCGCTCCTCACCGGTACCCAGTACCACAAGCTGGATATCATCCTGACAAAGCTCATCCATGACATACGCAATCAAATCCAGACCTTTCTGATCCGTCAGTCTGGAAACAATACCTATCATCATCTTCCGCTCGTCCTGACGCAGTCCCAGTTCCTTCTGCAGTGCCTTCTTGTTCTTCACCTTCTCCTTGCGGAAATTCACTGCATTATAAGGGTTCACAATATGCTTATCCGTCTCCGGATTGAAATCCGTATAGTCAATTCCATTGACAATACCTCTCAGGTCGCCGCTTCTGGCACGAAGCAGGCCGTCCAGCCCTTCGCCGTAAAACGGTGTCTTGATTTCCTCCGCATAAGTGTTGCTGACCGTAGTCACGGCATCTGCATAAACAATACCGCCCTTTAAAAGGTTTGCGTCCTTGTAAGCCTCCAGCTTATCGGAGGTGAAAAAGTAGTCGGACAGTCCCGTAATTCCCTTGACTGTCTTGATATCCCACTTACCCTGGAATTTCAGATTATGAATCGTAATAACGGACTTAATTCCGCGGAAGAAATCACTGTCCAGAAATCTCTCCTTCAGATAGACCGGAATCAAACCCGTCTGCCAGTCATGACAATGTATAATGTCGGGACGGAAACCAATTGCAGGAAGCGCAGAAAGCACCGCTTTGCAGAAAAACGCATAGCGTTCAATCTCCCATTTGGGGTCGTCACTGTACGGCTTGGAACCGGTAAAATAATATTCGTTGTCTATGAAATAATAATGTACTCCATCGGCTTCCGCCTCCAGTACACCCACATATTCCCGTTTCCAGTCATAATCCATGTAAAAATGGGTCACATACTGCATCCTGTCTTTCATTTCCTGCTTCATACAGGCATATTTCGGAATGATAACTCTGACATCAAAATACTGCTTGTCGATGCATTTCGGTAAGGAACCCACAACATCCGCAAGTCCGCCGGTTTTGATAAAAGGTACTCCCTCCGATGCCGCAAATAAAATGTTTTTCATTGGCAAACCTCCAACCATTGTCTTTGTCAAAAGCTATCTTGATTATACAACAATATCCGGTTCGTGGAAAGTACTTCTTTTATCACTTTATCGCCTTATTCACGATAAGACAATCTGATTCTGTCCGCAATCAGAGCAATAAATTCCGAATTCGTCGGCTTGCCCTTTCCGGTGTCAATCGTATAGCCGAACATGGCATCCAGTGTCTCCATACGTCCTCTGCTCCATGCCACTTCAATGGCATGCCGTATGGCACGCTCCACGCGACTTGGGGTAGTCTGAAACCGTTTTGCAATCGTTGGATACAGAATCTTTGTAATGGAGCTGATCATGCCGGGGTCTTCCACTGACATCATGATTGCCTCTCTGAGATATTGATAACCCTTGATATGTGCCGGAACTCCGATTTCATGTATCATATCCGTCACATCCTGTTCCAGATTCCTCTGTACTTTTTCCGTTTTTTTGTTTTCTGCCATAACGATTCCTTTATCCTTGTCCTTTTGGGAAGGCACTGTAATCATAATCTGAAATTCTTTGTCTCCGTTCATCAAATCTCCGAGAATCTTGTATATTTTTTCATTATCTTTTGCGGTCTGAATGTTCAGCTGTTCCATAAAACTACCTCCATACCCAAATTTTGCAGCGAATTGCCGTCCAAACACCGGCACTTGCGTTGCATAATGTCTAAAATAATACTTTCTCATTATAAAAGAGAAATGTTTGCTACAGCAACTCCAACCCATCGCGCATTTCCCGTTCTTACGCCAAAAAAATGCGCAAAGCCTCACCACTCTGCGCACTTCTTTCTTTTTCCGTAAAACAACCTATAATTCTCTGATTTTCTGTCGGATTTCCAGGATCATTCCCGGCGGGACACTGAGTTCATCAATGCCCATCCGTAAAAATCCAGCCGTCAGTTCCCTGTCCGCCGCCATTTCCCCGCAGATACCGATTGGGATACCTGCCTTGTGGGCATTGTCCGCCGTCATTTCAATCAGTCTGAGCACCGCCTTGTGCTCCGGGTCATCGAACTGTTCCAGTTTTTCATTCTGTCTGTCCAGTGCAAGCGTATACTGAGTCAGGTCATTGGTTCCCACGCTGAAAAAATCCACTTCTTTTGCCAGTTCTTCACTGAGAATCGCTGCGGCAGGAGTCTCAATCATAATCCCCACGGGAATATTCTCTGCAAAGGGAATTCCCTCTCTCTTCAGTTCCGCCTTTGCCTCCTCCTCCAGCTTTTTCAGTCTTTTCAGTTCTTCAACAGAGGTAATCATGGGATACATAATGGCAAGCTTTCCGTACCTGCCCGCCCGGTACAATGCTCTGAGCTGTGTGCGAAAAAGCTCGGGGCGCGTCAGCCCCAGTCTGACTGCCCGAAGTCCCAGAGCAGGGTTTTCCTCCTTTTCCAGTCCAAGCCAGCCAACCCGTTTATCGGCGCCGATATCAAATGTCCGGATGATAACCTCTTTCCCCTCCATGCACTCCAGCACTTTTCGATAAGTATCTGTAAGCAGTTCCTCGTCCGGTTCACTGCTCCTTTCCAGATAGAGCATTTCGCTGCGGAACAGGCCGATTCCCCCCGCATCATTTGCAGCTGCCTGCTCCACGTCGGACAAATTTCCCGCATTTGCATAAACCTTCATCTTCTGTCCGCTCCGGGTGACATCTGCCTTTCCCTTCAGCTGCTTCAACAGTATTTTTGTACGGTCGGACTCTTCCTTTTTGTGTTCAAGCAGCTTCCTGGCTGCTTCATCCGGTTCTATGATAAGCGTACCTGAAAAGCCGTCAATCACAGCTTCTTTCCCATCATACCACTCTGTAAGGTCCTCACCAAGTTCTATCACTGCCGGTACTCCCATACTGCGGGCAAGAATTGCCGTATGGGAATGGATGCTTCCTCTGCTCAAAGCAAATCCCAGCACCTTCTCACGATCCAGCTGTACGGTCTCGCTGGGCAGTAAATCCTCTGCCATCAGAATAAACGGTTCCTCCGGGAATTTTTTACTACCCCTTTTCCCGTTCAGGGCATCCAGAATCCTGTTTGTAATATCCAGCACATCCTGCGCACGTTCCCTGACATAAGTATCTTCCACAGAACCGAGCATCTGTGCTGTATTGTCTCCCGTCACCCGAACGGCATATTCCACATTCATATGAAGCTGTTCAATCATTTGACGCACAGAAGAAACATATTTCTCGTCCTCCAGCAGCATCTTCTGAATCTGAAAAATGACGGCATTGGCTTCCCCAACCGTCTTCCTGCTTTCCTCGTAAAGTCTCTCCAGCTGTTCTCCCGCCTCCGCGCGCGCGCTGTCAAAACGCAAAAGTTCCTCCTTATGGTTTTCCACAGGACGGCGCACCACTTCCCTGCCGTTTCCGGCATAGAAAAACAGTCGTCCCATGCAAATATCACGAAATACACTTTTTCCCTGCAGTATAACCATAGAATGACACCTTTCCGTCAAAATGCAAATGCCGCCTTCGGCGTCGCGTAGTTTTAGGCTCGCGTACATTATAGCACGGCGGCTCTTTCTTTGGAACCCACACCTTGACAATCCGCCGAAACAAAGGCAAAATAATTTTATCAACAAAGAGGAAAACAGACATGAAACAGCTCAACGAAGACATAAAAAGCGGAAACTTCAAACAGATATATCTGCTCTACGGGGAAGAACGCTATCTGCGCAGACAGTATCGGGAACGCCTGCAAAAGGCACTCTGTCAGGAAGGCGATACCATGAATACCCACTTTTACGAGGGAAAGGATTTCTCCGTGGGCGAAGTGATTGATCTTGCGGAAACACTGCCTTTTCTTGCAGAACGCCGCGTTATTTTCATCACTGACAGTGGTCTTTTTAAGTCCGGCGGTGAAAAAATGGCAGAATATCTTTCCTCTCCCAACGAGACCACATTTTTCGTCTTTACGGAAAGCGAGGTTGACAAACGCAGCAAACTCTACAAAGCAGTTACCGCAAAGGGCTATGCCGCAGAATTCACCGTGCAGGACGAAAGCACCCTGAAGCGCTGGATTGCGGGTGTGCTGGCAAAGGAGGAGAAAAAGATTACCGAAAACACGGTACAGCTTCTGCTCTCCAAAACCGGCACCGATATGGAAAACATTCAATCAGAGCTGGAAAAACTGATCTGTTATTGCATGGACAGAGATATTATCACGGAGGAAGATGTGGAAGCCATCTGCACCACCCGCATCAGCAACCACATTTTTGATATGATTAATGCCATTGCGGACAAGCAGCAGAAAAAGGCTCTGGAACTCTATTATGATCTGCTCGCCCTGAAAGAGCCTCCCATGCGTATTCTGTTTCTGATTGCAAGGCAGTGTAATATGCTTCTGCAGGCAAAAGAATTAAAATCAAAGGGGTACGACAACCGCACCATCGGCTCCAAACTGGGTGTTCCCCCCTTTATCGCCGGGAAATATTTAAATCAGGCTTCGCGGTTCAAAACATCCGCCCTGCGCAACGCCATAAAAAGGTGCGTTGAGGCAGAAGAGGCTGTAAAGAGCGGCCGGATGAACGACATGATGAGCGTGGAAATTCTGATTCTGTCGGTCCTGTAAATTCAGGTACAGAAACCTCTTGAAAAAGTAACCTTAATCTACTTATAATAGGAATATCCCCATAGCTGAAGCAATGGGAAAATGAGCGAAAGAGGAGACAATACGGCAATGAAATTACTTGAAGATCGCATCCGGAAGGATGGTACGGTAAAAGCGGGAAATGTGCTGAAGGTAGATTCCTTTTTGAATCACCAGATGGATATTGACCTGTTCAATGAAATGGGAAAAGAATGGGCACGTCTGTTTACAGATTGTCCGATTACAAAAATTCTGACAGTGGAAGCTTCCGGCATCGGTATCGCCTGTGTGGCCGCCCAGCATTTTCATGTGCCGGTTGTTTTTGCCAAGAAGACCCAGTCACTGAATATTGACGGCGAAGTATATTCCACAAAAATTCAATCCTTTACCCATAAAAAGGTTTACGATGTAATCGTCTCAAAAAAGTTTCTCAACCCTGAAGATCATATCCTGATTATTGATGATTTTCTTGCCAACGGGTGCGCACTGGAAGGACTTTTGGAAATTGTCAGCGAAGCCGGCGCAACGGTGGAGGGAATCGGCATTGCCGTAGAAAAAGGATTCCAGAAAGGCGGCGACTTAATCCGTTCAAAAGGAATCCGTCTGGAATCTCTGGCAATTGTGGAAAGCATGAATGCAGAGACCGGGGAAATTTTATTTCGATAAAAGTTGATAAAAACTGTAACCTTTTCTTGACAAGGAGCGTTACAGGTGATTATACTGACTATTGTTGAGAACAGACAACGGGGTCGTATGGAAATATCATACTGCCCTTTTTATGTTCATTTCACTTAGTTACCCAAAACGGGATAAAAGTAGGAGGAAAAATTATGAAAAAGAAAGTTCTAAGTTTACTTGCGGTTCTTGCCTTAACCGTCAGTACCCTGGTTGGATGTGGTTCTTCCGACGCCGGTGCTTCCAGTGCCGATGCTTCCAGTGCCGATGCTTCGTCATCTGTAGAAAGTACCACAGAAAGCAGTTCTTCAGAGACAGCAACAGAAAATTCTGCTGAAACAGCCGGATTAAAGGCTGGATTCATTTTCCTGCACGATGAGAACTCTACTTATGACCTTAACTTCCTGAATGCAGCAAAGGAAGCATGTGAGAAGCTTGGTGTTGAGTACGTTATCAAGACCAATATTCCCGAAGGTCAGGAGTGCTATGAAGCAGCTTGTGAGCTTGCTGATGCGGGCTGCAATTTCATTTTCGCTGACAGCTTTGGTCACGAGGACTACATGATTGAGGCAGCAAAAGAATATCCCGAAATTCAGTTCAGCCACGCAACAGGTACCAAAGCTCATACCGAGAAGCTGGACAACTATCACAACGCATTTGCTTCCATCTATGACGGACGTTATCTTGCAGGTGTTGCTGCCGGCATGAAGCTCAACGAAATGATTGCAGACGGTACCATCACCGCAGATGCTGCAAAGATGGGATACGTCGGTGCATTCACTTACGCAGAGGTTATCTCCGGTTATACTTCTTTCTTCCTCGGTGCACGTTCCGTTTGTCCTACCGCTACCATGGAAGTAACCTTTACAGGTTCCTGGTACGATGAGACTGCCGAGAAGGAAGCCGCAAACAAGCTGATGGGCAACGGCTGTGTCCTGATCAGCCAGCATGCAGACTCCATGGGTGCTCCTACCGCATGTGAAACCGCAGGTGTGCCTGATGTTTCTTATAACGGAAGCACCGCAAGCGCATGTCCCAACACCTTTATTGTTTCTTCCAAGATTAACTGGGCACCTTACTTTGAATATGCTCTGACCAGCATTGCAAACGGTACTGCTATCGATACCGACTGGTGCGGTTCTCTGGAGACCGGTTCTGTTGAGCTGACCGACCTTGGTACTGCTGCAGCAGAAGGCACCGCAGAAGCAATCGAAGCTGCTAAGGCTGACCTGATTGCCGGAAAGACACATGTATTTGATGTTACCACCTTCACAGTAGGCGGCGCACAGTTAGACAGCTATATGGCAGATGTTGACACCGATGCTGCTTATGAAGGCGACCATGAAGTAGTCATCGACGGTTACTTCCACGAGTCCGGCGCAGACTTCCGTTCCGCTCCTTACTTTGATGTACAGATTGACGGAATCACTCTTCTGGACAGCGCATTTTAATATGTATTTGGAAGCCACGCAATTAAGTATATAGAATAATTGCAGAGGGCGGCACAGCGATTTTCGCCGCGCCGCCCTTTTTCTATTTTGGTTGAAAATGCTCGACAAAATAGAAAAAGGGCGGATTAGCCAATAACCGGAAAGGGGTTAAGTAATGGAAACCAAAACAGCCGCAGTTTCAATGAAAAATGTCACCAAAACCTTTGGCGCCGTGATTGCCAACGAGAAGGTAAATCTGGATATTTACAAGGGGGAAATCCTTGCCCTGCTGGGGGAAAACGGAAGTGGAAAAACAACCCTGATGAATATGCTTTCCGGTATTTATTTTCCCGATGAGGGGCAGATTTTTATCAATGGGAAGGAAGCCGTTATCAAGTCACCCAAAGATGCACTGGATTTGGGAATTGGTATGGTACATCAGCACTTTAAGCTGATTGATGTGTTGTCTGCAACGGAAAATATTATTCTGGGGCTTCCGGGAAAACTGAATCTGAAAGAAGCCTACCGGAGAATAGAAGATATCTGTGGAAAATACGGATTCGAAATAGATCCCAAACAGAAAATTTATGATATGTCTGTGTCCCAGAAACAGACCGTGGAAATTGTCAAGGTATTGTACCGTGGGGCGGATATTCTGATTCTGGATGAGCCCACCGCGGTACTGACTCCCCAGGAGACAGAGAAACTGTTCCGCGTATTGCGAAAAATGAGAGATGACGGTAAGGCGATTATCATTATCACGCATAAAATGCATGAGGTGGAATCCCTGTCTGACCGAGTTGCCGTACTTCGGGACGGAAGATATATCGGAAGCATGGCAACCAGAGATACCAATGTGACCGAGATGACCAATATGATGGTGGGACATGCTGTGACACTGAATATCGAGAGACCGGACCCGGTGAACCCCAGACCCCGTATTGAGGTAAATGGCCTGACCGTCCGTAACGAAGACGGAATCCTGAAGCTGAAGGATGTCAGTTTTACGGCAAACAGTGGAGAAATCCTCGGTATTGCCGGAATCTCGGGCTGTGGTCAGAAAGAATTACTGGAAGCAATTGCCGGTTTGCAGATTACAGAGTCCGGTACCATCAGTTATGTAGAGGATGACGGCACTAGGGAAATGTTAATCGGAAAAGATCCTCTCACTATTGCAGAGATGGGCGTTTCTCTGTCCTTCGTTCCGGAGGACAGACTCGGTATGGGACTTGTCGGCAATATGGATCTTACGGGAAATATGATGCTCCGCTCCTTCCGCCGTGGTCATTCACCCTTTACCGACCGTAAGCCACCCAAAAAACTGGCGGCAGATATCGTGAAAAACCTGGATGTCGTGACACCGGGCATCACCACTCCTGTTCGCAGGCTTTCCGGAGGAAATGTGCAGAAAGTGCTGGTCGGCCGCGAAATTGCCTCAGCCCCCACTGTTCTGTTAACAGCGTATGCTGTGCGCGGACTGGATATCAATTCTTCTTATACCATATACGACTTAATTAACCAGCAGAAAAAAAAGGGTGTGGCTGTGATTTTCGTCGGTGAGGATTTGGACGTACTGTTGGAGATATCCGATAAAATTATGGTTCTCTGCGGAGGTCAGGTCAGCGGTATCGTGGATGCCAGAAAAACAGACAAAAATCAAATCGGTATGATGATGACCAGTATAGGAGGCAGCGAGAACCATGAATAAAAAAAAGAAAGAGCCGTTCTTCCATATCGTAAAAAGAGATGTGCTTCCGTGGTATAAAGCCATTGGAATCCGCGCTCTGGCAATTCTGCTTGCGTTGATTTTATGTGCTGTTGTGACTACCCTTACTACCGGTACCAATCCGATTCAGGTATATAAGTCCATTTTTATCGGAGCCTTCGGCACAGCCAGAAAAACCTGGATTACTTTCCAGAATACTGCTATTTTACTTTTGATTGCCCTTGCACTGACGCCTGCCTTTAAGATGAAATTCTGGAATATCGGCGGAGAAGGACAGGTGCTGATAGGCGGTCTTGCCGCAGCAGCCTGCATGATTTGCCTGGGTGAGAAACTGCCAAATGCATTGGTGATTGTCTGTATGATTGTTTCCAGCATTGCCGCCGGTGCTTTCTGGGGCTTTATCCCCGCATTTTTCAAGGCAAAATGGAACACCAACGAGACACTTTCCACATTGATGCTGAATTACATAGCAACACAGCTGGTTTCCTTCTTTATCATTGTCTGGGAAGTACCCAAGGGATCCGGAAAAATCGGTATCATTAACCAGAATACCAACGCGGGATGGCTGCCGCAGATTTTGGGTTCCAAGTATCTGTTGAGCATTCTGGTAGCTGTCATTATCACTGCTTTTATGTACATTTACCTGAATTACAGCAAACAGGGGTATGAAATTTCCGTTGTAGGAGAAAGCGAAAACACTGCAAAATACGTAGGAATCAAGGTGGAAAAGGTTATCATCCGCACCATGTTACTGTCCGGTGCCGTATGCGGTCTGGTAGGGCTGCTGCTGGTTGGAGGCATCAATCATACCATAACCACCACTATTGCCGGCGGTCAGGGCTTTACTGCTGTCCTCGTGTCCTGGATGTCAAAGTTTAATCCGCTGACCATGATATTTTCCAGCTTTCTGATTGTCTTCATGGATCGGGGAGCAAGCGAAATATCCACCGCTTTTGGGCTGAACCAATCCTACTCGGATATCCTGACCGGCATCATTTTGTTTTTCATTATCGGATGTGAGTTTTTCATTACCTATAAGATACAGTTCCTGAAAAGGCATAAGAAGGAGGAACAATAATCATGTGGAGCTTTTTACTTGCATTTATTCCAAGAGCAATCGTACAGGGCATTCCTCTTCTGTTCGGCTGCACCGGAGAAATTGTCACAGAAAAATCCGGTAACCTGAACCTGGGAATTCCCGGTGTTATGTATGTGGGCGCCATCAGTGGTGTTATCGGTTCCTTCTTTTATGAGAAATCAGTATCCGGAGCCGCTGCCATGAATCCGTTTCTGGCTATCTTGATTCCAATGGCATGCTGTCTGATAGGTTCGCTGCTGATGGGACTGCTGTATTGTTTTCTGACAGTTACCTTACGCGCAAATCAGAACGTAACCGGTCTTGCCATGACCACCTTCGGAGTAGGCTTTGGCAATTTCTTCGGCGGTTCCCTGATCAAACTGGTAGCAAGTGATGTCCCTTCTATCGCACTGACCGCTACCAGCGGATATTTCAGCAAATCCCTTCCCTTTGCCGGGAAACTGGGATGGTTCGGAAAACTGTTTCTGTCCTACGGCTTTCTGGCATACTTGGGGATTATCATTGCCCTGTTAGCCTCCTTTGTCTTAAATCACACCCGCGTGGGCTTACATTTAAGATCCGTGGGAGAAGGTCCAAGTACTGCTGATGCCGCCGGAATTAATGTGACTAAGTACAAATATGTCGCAACCTGTATCGGATGTATGATTGCCGGTCTGGGCGGTTTGTATTATGTAATGGATTATGCCTGTGGTGTATGGTCCAACGATGCCTTTGGTGACAGAGGATGGCTTGCAATCGCACTTGTTATTTTTACAATCTGGAGACCCAATATCAGTGTGCTGGCCTCCTTCCTGTTCGGCGGACTTTACATCCTGTATCTCTATATTCCCACCGGCATGGACCACATGGAATATCAGGAATTATATAAAATGATTCCTTATGTAGTTACCCTTGTGGTTCTGGTAGTCACCAGCATACGCAGCAAACGTGAGAATCAACCTCCTGCAAGTCTCGGTCTGGCATATTTCAGAGAAGAACGCTAAGACTGGGAACGTCCCCTTGACAGATAAGTAAAAGCGCGCCTTGCGGCGCGCTTTTCTGCCATCAGTTAATACTCGACTTGAATAGTTTACGATTTTTGCTGTCTCATTATCTGCGCAACAGATTTTTTGAGCCCGTAAATAGCTGGGATTATCCCAGATTGACCTGGCGATTTCTTTCCTGCATCAGTGCTACAATATTGCGAGAGGTATTAACAGCAGCCTGTGTATCCTTCATCGAAACCGCACGTTCCAATTCACTGACCTGCATAACCACCTGCGCTTCTAATGCTTTTACAGCTCCAATTGATTTTGTCGGACTGGAGTGTACAAAATCGTATGCATTCTCAATTTCCTTATTTGCTGCTTTATCATCCAGCGTATCCACCAAAAGTTTCATTCTTGAGGCAGTTGATTTAATAAAAGAAACCTGCATATCATGAATCGTCTCATTTTGAGCAGTTGTCTCATTTGCACGAACCATACTTAGGAACATAAATACATACACAGCAGCCACTATCAGCTGTACAAAGAAGATAAACTTAAATCTCTCAGGATGCAGAAAAATCACTAATACACCAAAGCACAATTCAATCGCAAAATAGACCGTTGAAATGCTTCCCAATGTCATCCCTGACAGGGCGCTGCTCTTTCCTGAGGAAGTAAAAAACGGAGTTACAATCAGTGCAAAGTATGCAAAATGAATGAAGGCATAAGAAATCCAGACACTCGCAGGTCGATCCGTACCTCCTGCCATAAAGAAAATCACGTTAAAGACAACTAAAAATAATAATTTGCTAATAAATGATGCCATATTGCTCTTATTCATTGTAACAGTTCCTCCATCCTCTTACAGCAACTTCTCAAGAAGTTCCGCTTTCTTTTTATTATAATCTGCTTCTGAAATCAATCCATCCTCAAAAAACTCTTTCAGACTGGCAAGTTTGGCCTTGATTTCTGCCTTAATTGACTCCTCGCCTTCAGCTGGTGCCTGTGGTGCCTGCTGGTATGCTCCCTGTTGAGAAAACCGTGAATCCGCGCCCTGCGGCATCTGTGCCTGCTGGAAATTTTGTGTTACATTCTGCTGCATTGGAGTAAACATCTGCTGGGCCATTGTGCTGAACGCACCTGCTGCTCCTACGCCCATACCGATTCCGGCACCTGCTGCAGCTGCCGCACCTCCGGCTCCCTGATTGTTCGCCAAATCTTTTAGGATGTTTGCCGACTGAACTCTCGCCCAGTCATCACCCAGGATCTGAGTACCTGCCTTCTGACCTGTAGCAACTGCCGAAGCCATTTTTATTTCACCGTACGCTGCCATATTTATTTCGTCATACTTTCTGCGCAGTTCATCATCATCAATATCAATCGCTGAAATAGAGAAGTTAACGCACTTCAAACCATAATCACTTACTGTTTCATTCAGGTACGGCAGTATAATTTCGGAGAGCTCATCGAGTCTCGTATCAATACCAAGAATTTCCTGATGTGAATCACGAATTGCCCGTGCGATAATTGATTTAATCTTACTCTGAAATTCCTGAATAAAGTAATCTTCCGTACCCTCCTGCGTTTCAAAGCTGACATTATTACCTATCATCTTCTCCAGGAACTTCGCCGGATTGCTGACTGTCAGCTTATAGGAACCGCGCGCCTTCAGTTTTGTAGCCATGCCCAATACTTCATCTCTTACTTGAATGGGTGAAGCAGTTCCCCACAGGATTTCCATGGTATGCGCCGTGCGAACAAAGTAAACTACCGCATTAAAAGTACTGATTCCCCCGGAAAAAGCATTGCGCAGCCTGCTGATAAAAGGATAGTTTTCAGTAGAAAGCTTGTATGTACCCGATTCAAAAACCTGCTCAATATTTCCTCCTTTAATGAAAATTGCCTGTTCTCCGGGCATTACAATCAAAGTGGAATTGGTGTTAAAATCTTCTTCCGGCTGTCTCCAGATTAACAACTGTCCCGGTCCGGAATTTTTAATTACATCTGTCCAGTGCTTTTTCCCGCCTGTAAAGGCTACCTCATTTGGATTTTTGTCAAACAGTCCCATATTTTTCCTCCACTCCATTAAAATAATTTTTTCGCTGCTTCAGGAAAGAAATACCGAAATATTCTTTTCATTTCACATTCATCTTTCAGTTTCAGTATGTCTGCATAGGCTCGCCTCATAGAGGGAGTAATGCAATCCACTTCCAAAGCGCAACATATTTTTTCCATTAATACATAGTATTTTTTTTGCTCTTCAACAGATTGTTCTTCTGTTTCTTCTGCTTCTTCCTCAAATAACAACTTTTCCCTGATTGGAAATCCCAACTCCTTTTGAGGTCCAAAATCAACCTTCTCCCTCACTGCCATCTTTTTATCATTATCCCAATAAATGATACCGGGAACAGCATTGTATACAACCTCATTTTCGGAGACCTCCAGTTTCATACACAGCACTGCTGGAGTAAAGTGTTCATTTCTCTTTATAAAACACATACCTGATGTCGTTTCACCCAAACGGATATGCAGCTTAAGACTTTTGTCAAATTCATATGTTCTCATAAACCGTTACCTCCTTCCCGTACAAGCAACCGAGCTGATATACGATGTTCTCTTCAGCATCTGCTCATATTTCGCTTTTGAAATGTAGATTGAGGGATTATTGGTTCCCCCATATCCTCCGGTATCATTCACAAAAAAGCCGATTGCCTCTCCATTAGAGTTCTCAGTGAGCCCGGCTATGGTAACCGCATGATTTGCTGCTATTTTATTCTTTCCGAAAATACCCGGAAGAAATCCGCCGTTACGTTTTGCGATTTTTTCACCACTGTTAAGATCCCCACCATATAAATTGACACTCATGGGATTCCCTTTTGAGATATTATCAACAATATCCTGAAAACTTGCACCGTTTTCATAGGTAGCAGCTTCATAGCCCATCTGATTCAGTATGTTTGCCTGTCCATATACATTTGTTAATCCATTACTTGCCAGATAATATGCTTTCTCGTCCGCAGTCATATCATCCGTAATCTGCGTGTACTCAAAATTACCCATCCCCTTTGCCAGGGCACTGCTTTCTGTGTAATAGTCTCCGCGCTGGTTTGCAAGATTTCCCATGGTACAAACACCACAGTCATTAAGAATCTCATCGGGATAAGCTGCCCCTTGCTCATTTATCATTTCGCCGTAGCAATCCGTAAAGGATTTGCCGTTTGCACTCCGGAAGCTGACACCTTTGTACTGCTCAGATACATCGCTTGCTGCGGTTTCCTGAAGTGCCTGCAAGTAAGACTTTTGCTCCTCCATTTTCTGTACTTCTTCTCGAGCTGCAAAGACGTTGTTTGACAGCTCCATGTACTTCGCATCATCCATTTCCTCTGGCAGTGTGTTTGTACGATAGTCCGCAAGTGCTGCTTCCGCTTCTGCAACATGTTGCTTTCCTTCACTGATTGCAGAATCCATTGCCATTGCCTGATTTCCCAGATCCTTGCTCATCTCATTCATCGCTATCTGATATCCTTCTGAATCACGCGCCAAAGAACTATTATTATACACTTTGTTATAGCGTTCAACAACTTCCTGACTTTGTTCCATCGCAGTCAGAGAAGGTCTGGTTTCTACAGTGTCTGAATTGGAATCTTTGAAGTCAGCCGCCTGAACATCCTGCAGCAGCGTTCCCTGTGAGCTTTCATCGGAGGTATCATGAAATACCTTCATCATTGACTGTTTCTGTTCATCTGTCAATTCCGGATCATCTAAGACTTCCTTTTCAAAATCATTTCCTAGTTCTCTTGCAAACTCCCGATCAAGATCAGTGCTCTCCTCTTGTTTATACTCACCAGCATCCTGCTTCAAAAGGTCAAACAATTCCTTTTCGCGTGCATCGTCTCCGGTATATTCATATGCACTGCTTTGAGATTCTTCTGTCGTTTCTCCTTTCAGCGGCGGAAGTTCATAATCCGGATACTCTTTCTGAACAAGTTCTCTCCACTGAGAATCCTGTGAATAGGTATCAAAATCTTCACGACCGTAATTATGGTCATTCATATAATCCGAAAGACTTTCATAAGTTTTCTCCTGCTGTTCCTCAATCTCGGCAGTTTCCTCGACCTCCGGCGTTTCCTCGACCTCCGGTTCCTCTGTCAGTTCTTCCGGGGCTTCCTCCGGCGTTTCCTCGACCTCCGGTTCCTCTGCCAGTTCCTCCGGGACTTCCTCGGTTGCTTCCTCCACCTCCGGTTCCTCTGACAGTTCCTCAGGGGCTTCCTCGGTTGCTTCCTCTACCTCCTGTTCCTCTGTCAGCTCTTCCGG
>CAMEDC010000002.1 GCA_945913255.1 uncultured Lachnospiraceae bacterium | reverse complement strand
AGCTGGATAGAGCAACGGCCTTCTAAGCCGTGGGTCGGGGGTTCGAATCCCTTCGGGCACATTACACAGCTGTTGCTGTGTAAGTTCTATGGTGGGTATAGCGCAGCTGGTTAGCGCGCCAGATTGTGGCTCTGGAGGCCAAGGGTTCGAATCCCTTTATCCACCCTTACGTTACGGATGTGTCGTAATGACACGCTTGGTGTCATATACAGGGCTATCGCCAAGCGGTAAGGCACAGCACTTTGACTGCTGCAGACGCTGGTTCGAATCCAGCTAGCCCTGCTGTTTTTATGTATCTGTTATATGAATATGGGATATTAGCTCAGTCGGTAGAGCACTTGACTTTTAATCAAGGTGTCGGGGGTTCGAATCCCCCATGTCTCAGGAAAAGAGATGGCGGTTAACTTTTGAATAGCAAAGGTTCCGCCGTTTCACCGTTTCAGCCGTGGAATGATGTTAGAGATATAATTTTCTGTTGTTTGCGGATATGGCGGAATTGGCAGACGCGCCAGATTTAGGTTCTGGTATCGCAAGATGTGCAGGTTCAAGTCCTGTTATCCGCAGGCTCAAAAAAAAGGTGGCAAATTGCCACCTTTTCTTCTTTCAAAACGGCGTCTGGTATGCGGATTTACAAAGCATTCTTTCTTTTTGGGTATGCGTGTGATATAATTATCTGAGGACTAAGAAAATGTTGGAATATGTCTGAGGAGAGATATGCGATACGTTATACACTATGATATAGCAGCACTTGTGCTTGCAATTAATATTCTAGTTCATTTCTATCACAAGAAGGGTATCAGACTGTCCCAGACTTACGCATTCATTGGGCTTCTCTGGCTGTCTTTGACTATGGATTTGTTGGATATGCTGACGGTCGTAATGGATCAATACCGCTTACCTGTGATTCCTGTCTATCTTGCCAATATTGTATATCTGATTGGCTTTAACGTATTACCTTTTTTATACTATCTGTATCTGATGTTGTTGACAAAAAGCAGAACAGAATGGAAGGTCGGCAACAGGATATTGTTGTATGCGCCTATCAGTTTTACCGTTTTCCTGGTTCTCACTTCTCCGGTGACAGATCTTGTTTTCTATTATAATTTAGAGGAAGGCTACTGTCATGGTGTCGGTTTTCACTTGCTTTATATTTCATCAATTGTTTATATGTGTGCCTCTTTGTACGTCTGGGCGAAGTACAGTGTGAAGCTGACTGCGTGGCAGAAAGTATCTGTTTCTGCCTACATGACGGCTACCATATTAGGAATTCTCCTGCAGATAGTGTTTCCAAATATTTTGTTGATACAGTTTGCTGTTTCCATAGCTCTGCTTTTCCTCTATATGTCTCTGGAAAATCCGGATGATGATGAGGACAAGCGATATGCTGTCTATAATCGCAGGGGCTTTGATAAAATGATTGCAAAGGCGATGGAGAGGCAGGATACTTTTCACGTGTTTGCAATAAATGTCACAAATTACCGGGCTGTCCGGGAGGCGGTAGGAGTGGAATTCAGTGAAGCGTTCCTGAAGAATATCATTGACAGAATTAGAGTCAGAGTCAAACCGGTTCCGCTCTGTTATCTTTCGGAGGGAAGATTGGCGGTGGTTATTGAAGAAAAGTATCCTGTGGATAAGATAGTGGCGTCGATTTGTGAGGAAGTGGAGAAACCGGTTGCGTTACAAGATATGTATATCCAGCCGGAGACAATGCTGTTGCAGATGGATTATCCGAATGAAGTAAAGACGTTGGAAGATATTGTGGATTCCATTGACTATTTAGCTGCTGCGCCTTTTGAGAGCAGCGCTGGAGATGTACTGCATGTCAGCGGAGAGATTCTGGCGGAAAAGCGCAGAGAGAGCCGTATTCTGCAGGTTATGCAGCAGGCTTTGGCACAGAAAAGCTTTCAGGTATACTATCAGCCGATTTTTTCTGTAGAGAAACAAAGATACAATTCTGCGGAGGCGCTGATTCGTCTGTATGATGAAGAAATGGGATTTATCAGTCCGGATGAGTTTATTCCTATGGCAGAAAAAAACGGAATGATTTTGAAAATCGGGGAGTTTGTATTCCGAACCGTGTGCGAGATGATGGAACGGGAACAAATCTGGGAAAAAGGAATTGATTACATAGAAGTGAATCTTTCTGTTGTACAGTGTATGCAGGAGGACATTTGCGAAATGCTGTATGGAATCATGGATGAGTATGGAATCCCGTATTCCTACATCAATTTTGAGATTACAGAAACCACACTGTCCAATGATACTTTATGGAATATCATGGAGCGGATGACAGTGGGCGGATCGACCTTCTCACTGGATGATTACGGTACCGGTTATTCCAATCTGACGAATGTATTGAAATATCCTTTCCATATTGTAAAACTGGATAAAACCATGGTGTGGTATGCGATGGAGAATGAATATGCCATGAAGGCGCTGAAACATACGGTATCTATGATTCGGGATCTTGATATGCATATTGTGGCAGAGGGCGCGGAAACGGAAGAACAGCTCAGAATTTTAGTGGATATGGGATGCGAATATCTTCAGGGGTATTATTTCTCCAAGCCCGTTCCGGAAGATGTGTTTTTATCAAAACTGGCTTGACATTTCCTGTCGAAAATGTTAGTCTTTTTTATCAGTTAAAAGGGAGTAGTTATAACGTGTGGCAACATACCCCGGTCTCATGACCGTGTTTGCACGCTTTCGATTTGAGAAAGAACAAGACTTTTAGCGCAATTAACAGGTGCCGAAAGTCTTTTTTTATACCTGAGAGCACCGGAAATGAGGTAAATATGCAAATTGTAATTCAACTCCTGTTACTCGTAGTGGGCTTTGTGCTTTTAATGAAAGGTGCTGACTGGTTTGTGGAGGGAGCCTCCAAAATCGCGGACAAGCTTGGTATTCCGCAATTGGTGATTGGATTGACCATAGTAGCAATGGGAACTTCGCTTCCCGAAGCCGCGGTCAGCGTTACTTCTGCTTTGAAGGGAAGTGCGGAAATTACCATAGGAAATGTAGTGGGAAGCAATATTTTCAATGTGTTGGTGATTCTGGGACTGACGGCAGTGATCTGTGTGATTCCGGTTCAGAAATCCACCGTGAAATATGAGATTCCGTTTACGATTGCAATTACGGTGATTCTGGCGGTAATGGGACTGACAGACAATACCGTGGGCAGGCTGGAAGGAGTTGTGCTCTGGGTATTGATGATTGTCTACCTGCTATATCTGCTGAAGCTGGCCAAGAACGGACAGCCGATGGATGAGGTACCTGAGGCAGAGCAAAATGACAAAGTCTGGAAGATGCTTCTCATGGTGGTTGTAGGCGGTATCATGATTGTATTCGGAAGTGATGTGACGGTGGATGCCGCAACGGAATTGGCAGTGATGTTTGGCATGAGCGAAAGATTTATCGGACTCACGATTGTGGCATTTGGTACTTCGTTGCCGGAATTGGTAACGAGTGTGACTGCCGGAGTAAAGGGCAAGACAGATATTGCGGTGGGAAATATTGTGGGAAGCAATATCTTTAACATCCTGTTTGTAGTGGGAACGACGGCTTTGATTACACCGGTGGTTTACAGTGCGGATTTTTTGGTTGACAGTGTGGTTGCCATTTCAGCTGTTGTTTTGTTGCTTGTCTGTGTGTTACGGAAGCAAAAGCTTTCCAGACTGGGCGGTGCGATTATGCTGGCAGGTTATGCCGCATACTTCGTTTATTTAATTCGGTAAGCATTGCCGGAAAGAGAGGAAATACAAAAGGCGCGGCTTCAACGGTACAGAGCTGTTGGAGTCGCGCTTTTCAATTTTGTTCAGGACTGTAATGCCATGTAGGAATTGTGATACTCTTTGCGATAGGTGACATCTTCATCAAACCAGGCGGGAGGAACAAAGGCTTCTGCTGCCTCCTTGCTGCCGAACTCTACCTCTGCCATGATGAGAGGCGCAAAGGGAGGGTCGAATACATCCAACTCAATGGTGAGCTGATAATCTGCGGGAGGGGTGGGAGCATCTGGCTCAAAAACGGGATGCAGGAGCGGAATCAGATAGCGTTTTTTGGAGATGATTTTACCATCCGCTTTTTCCCGCAGATGATAATATGCTTCCTTCGTAAGAGGCAGATTGTGTTCCTCTCGTGCCATCATACCGCTTCCCTTGTAGGTGATATAGTAGTCTTCGTCTTCTTTGCGGACCCGGACTACAGGCATTGCATTCAGATAAGCCTGTTCAATGTGATGAAATGGATAGATTTCCAGGTTGTCAGGCAGTTTTTTGATTGTGAATTTTCGTTCAATTTCCATAAGTATTGTTTCCTTATATGATATAAGTAAAGATTTTTGAATTCTTTATGAATATTTTACCACATTATTCTCGCTTTCACCATGAAAATTATCTAAATAAATTGAAAAAATCTTCTTATGTGTGTATACTTAATAGTATCTATGCGAATGAATAGTGGAAAGAGAGGAAACAGAATGAGCAGACTGGCAATCTTTTTTGCAGAAGGCTTTGAAGAAATAGAAGCGCTGGCTGTGGTAGACATTTGCCGCAGGTGCGGTCTTGCGATTGACATGGTATCCATTACGCAGGACAGAAGCGTAAGAGGTTCCCATGGGATTGAAGTAAAAATGGACAAAATCTATTCCGAAACGGATTTTGCGGAATATGATATGCTGATTCTGCCGGGTGGCGGGCTTGGCACACAGAATCTTGAGGCTCATGAAGGACTGATGGCGCAGATAGATGCCTTTTATAAAGCCGGAAAGTATATTGGGGCGATTTGTGCTGCACCGAGTGTTTTTGGGCACCGAGGAATTTTAAAAGGCAGACGGGCATGCAGTTATCCTTCTTTTGAGAGTCATCTTGAGGGAGCGCAGGTGACGGCAGGACCGGTGGAGATTTCCGACAATGTGGTGACTTCAAGAGGCATGGGGACTGCACTTGATTTCGGTCTGGCAATTGCAGGAATTTTCTGCGGAGAGGAAAAAGCAGAAGAAATCGCAAAGGGAATTGTTTATCGTTAAAATGTACTATATAGGAAAATAAAAAGAGGTTCTGTCTGACAGAGCCGGAAATGAGGATATTACTATGAAGAAAGCATTGATTACAGGAATTACGGGACAGGACGGTTCTTATCTGGCAGAGTTTCTGTTGGAGAAGGGATATGAGGTACATGGCATTGTGCGCCGTGCCTCTGTCAGTAATACAGCACGTATCGATCATCTGATTGCAGATAACAGCATTCGGCTTCATGAGGGGGATTTATCCGATTCTTCCAGCATGATTCGCGTGGTTTCAGAGGTAAAACCCGATGAAATCTATAATCTCGCAGCACAGAGCCATGTGCATGTGAGTTTTGACGCACCGGAATATTCGGGAGATGTAGATGCGCTTGGTGTGCTGCGTATTTTGGAGGCGGTGCGTATCACAGGGCTGACAGACAAGTGCCGTATTTATCAGGCATCCACTTCAGAACTGTACGGAAAGGTAGAAGAAGTCCCGCAGAATGAGAATACGCCTTTCCATCCCTACAGCCCTTATGCTGTTGCGAAGCAGTACGGCTTCTGGATTGTGAAGGAATATAGAGATGCTTACGATATGTTTGCGGTGAACGGTATTCTGTTTAACCATGAGTCCGAGCGAAGAGGCGAGAATTTTGTCACTAGAAAGATTACTCTGGCAGCAGGCCGGATTGCCTGTGGATTACAGGAAAAGCTTTATCTTGGAAATCTGGATTCCCTGCGTGACTGGGGCTATGCGAAGGACTATGTGGAGTGTATGTGGCTGATGCTGCAGGCGGACAAACCGGAGGATTTTGTAATTGCAACCGGTGTACAGCACACGGTACGTGAGTTTACGACACTGGCTTTCCATTACGTGGGAATTGACCTGGAATGGCAGGGTAAGGGACTGGAGGAAAAAGGTATCGACAAGGCAACCGGAAAGGTTCTGGTTGAGGTCAGCCGTGATTTCTACAGACCGACCGACGTGGTTAATCTTTGGGGTGACCCCACAAAGGCAAAGACAGTTCTGGGCTGGAATCCTCAGAAGACAAGTTATGAGGAATTGTGCCGCATCATGGCGGAGCATGACTTGAAACTGGCAAAGAGAGAAGCAAAGCTGGCAGAATAGGACGCAAGCCGGTAAAACGAGAAACGAAGCCGGCAGAGAATAGCTACAGGTGGTTATAGAACAGAGAGCAGGTAAAGGAAAATGATGGAGAAAGACGCGAAAATATATGTGGCCGGACACAGGGGAATGGTGGGCAGCGCAATCTGCCGTGCCCTGGAAAAGAACGGCTATACCAATATCATTACAAGAACGCATGCGGAATTGAATCTTTGCAGGCAGGATGCGGTGGAGGCGTTCTTTACGGAGGAGAAGCCGGATTATGTATTTCTGGCAGCTGCTAAGGTCGGCGGTATCATGGCAAACAGCGAAGCGTTGGCGGATTTCATGTATGACAATATGATTCTGGAGATGAATGTGATTCATTCCGCATGGCAGAATGGCTGTAAGAAGCTGATGTTTTTGGGAAGCAGCTGTATTTATCCCCGCATGGCGCCACAGCCCATGAAGGAGAGCTGTCTCTTAACCTCAGAGCTTGAGAAGACAAACGAGGCATATGCCCTGGCAAAGATTTCAGGCTTGAAATATTGTGAGTTTCTGAACCGTCAGTACGGCACCGATTACATAAGCGTGATGCCGACAAATCTGTACGGACCGAATGACAATTATCATCCCACGCACAGCCATGTGCTTCCGGCATTGATTCGCCGTTTCCATGAGGCCAAAGAGTCCGGAGCAAGGGAAGTGGTGTGCTGGGGTACCGGAGCACCTTTGAGAGAGTTCCTGTACGTGGATGACCTGGCAGATGCCTGTGTATATCTGATGAACACCTACAGTGGAAACGAGACGGTAAATCTCGGAACCGGAAAAGAACTGACAATTAAGGAATTGACCGAACTGGTTGCAAAGGTGGTCGGCTACGAAGGTGAGATAAAATGGGATCCCACCAAGCCGGATGGAACGCCCAGAAAGCTTCTGGATGTGAGCAAACTGGAATCCCTGGGCTATCATTATACCACGGAGCTGGAGGAAGGTATTCGCCTGACGTATCAGGATTTCTTAAACAATCCCATGAGAGCGGAGCGCTAAAGTTATGCATATCATTTTATTATCGGGCGGAAGCGGGAAGAGGCTCTGGCCTCTCTCCAATGATATCCGTTCCAAACAGTTTATCAAAATGCTTCCCGGGAAAGATGGTGAGCCGGAATCCATGATTATGCGGGTATATCGCCAGATTACCCAGGTTGACAAAGATGCGGACATCACCATTGCAACGGGGAAAAAACAGGTAAGTGCAATCAAAAATCAGTTGGGTGATAAAGTCAATATCTGCGTAGAGCCGGACAGGAGAGATACCTTTCCGGCGATTTGTCTTGCAGCAGCTTTTTTAAAAGATGTGCGGGAGGTTGGCGAGGAAGAAGCGGTTGTTATCTGCCCGGTTGACCCGTATGTGGAATTATCCTACTTTGAGACGCTTCGTGAACTTGCATTTCTTGCGGAAGAGGGGGAGGCAAATCTCACTCTGATGGGCATGGAGCCGACCTATCCCAGTGAGAAGTACGGTTATATCATTCCCGAAGACAAGGAAAAAGTCAGCCGTGTGTCAACCTTTCGGGAAAAGCCGGATGTGGAAACGGCGAAGGAATATCTGCGACAGGGAGCACTCTGGAATGGCGGTGTATTTGCCTGCAAACTGGGCTATTTGCTGAAAAAAGCCCATGAGCAGCTTGACTTCACGGATTACCGGAATCTGTATGAAACCTATCCCTCCCAGAAAAAAATCAGCTTTGACTATGCGGTGGCAGAGCGTGAGCCGAGCATTCAGGTACTGCGGTACAGCGGTACGTGGAAGGATCTGGGTACCTGGAACACGTTCTCGGAAGCCATGGAAGAAAATGGCCTGGGTAAAGTAATTCTGAATGATACCTGTGAAAATACGCATGTGGTCAATGAACTGAATATTCCCATTCTTTGTATGGGATGTAAAAATATGGTGATAGCTGCCAGTGGGGACGGCATTTTGATTTCGGATAAAGAGCAGAGCAGCTATATTAAGCCTTTTGTGGATGAGATGACAGGGCAGGTTATGTACGCTGAAAAATCCTGGGGCAGTTTTACGGTGCTGGATGTGCAGGAGGAAAGTATGACCATCAAGGTAGTTCTTTTGCCCGGACACAGCCTGCATTACCATAGTCACGAGCATCGCAACGAGGTTTGGACGATTATGAGCGGTCAGGGAAGAGCAATCATTGACGGGCAGGAGAGAAAGGTTAAGCCGGGAGATGTGATATCCATGCCTGCCGGGTGTAAACATACGATATATGCCGACACGGAGCTGAAAATAATCGAAGTGCAGCTTGGTCGTGATATCACGGTAGAGGATAAAATCAAATATCCTGATTGTGATAAGGTATGAAGTGGTTGAAAACAATCATTGAAAAAATAAGGATGCGGAAATGAAAGAATATCAGAAATGTACAAAGGAAATGCTGGAGTTTATCGAGAACAGTCCAAGCTGTTTCCATGTCGTAGAAAATGTAAAAAAGTTGCTTGAAAAACAGGGCTTTCTGGCACTGGATGAGAAAGAAGCCTGGGAGCTTGTGCCGGGAAACGGCTATTTTGCGGTAAGAAACGATTCCTCTGTCATTGCTTTCCGGCTGCCGGAAGGCGAGGTGAAGGGCTTCCATATCACGGCAGCACACAGCGACTCCCCGACATTTAAGCTGAAGGAGAGTCCGGAACTTGCCGTAGAAGAGCATTATGTCAGGCTGAATACAGAAAAGTACGGCGGCATGATTCTGTCAAGCTGGCTTGACAGGGCTCTTTCCGTTGCGGGGCGCGTGGTGGTCCGCGAGAAGGACAAGACGGTTACAAAGCTTGTAAATGTGGATAAGGATTTGCTGGTGATTCCCAATCTTGCGATTCATATGAACAGAGAGATCAACAAGGGGATGGAATACAATCCCCAGACGGATATGCTGCCTCTTTATGCGGATTGTAGCGAAGGCAGAAAAAAGAACGCATTTATGAAACGTATAGCGAAGGCAGCGGGTGTGAAGCAGGAGGATATTCTGGGGCACGACCTGTTCTTGTATACCAGAGAGAAGGGACGCATTCTGGGAGAAAACGGTGAGTTTGTCATGTCTCCCAGACTGGATGATTTGCAGTGTGCCTATTCTGCGGTAAGGGCGTTTGGTGAGAGTGTTCCCGCACAGTATATTAACGTATGTGCCGTGTTTGACAATGAAGAGGTGGGAAGCGGTACCAGACAGGGTGCAGATTCCACCTTCCTGGAGGATATGCTTTTCAGAATCGGAGAGAGCCTGGGCTGGAGCCGAAGCGAATATCTTCAGATGGTGGCGGGCAGCTTTCTGATTTCTGCCGATAATGCCCATGCGGTGCATCCCAATCATCCCGAGAAGGCAGACCCTACCAACAGACCTTACTTAAACGGCGGTGTTGTGATAAAATATCATGGAAGCCAGAAATATACCACAGATGCGGTTTCTGCTGCAAAACTGAAGAGTCTCTGTGAGCAGGCGAAGGTTCCTTTTCAGACCTTTGCAAACCGCTCTGATTTGGTGGGCGGCTCTACCCTGGGGAATATTTCCACGGCTCATGTGTCCGTTTCCAGTGTGGACATCGGTCTACCGCAGCTTGCCATGCACTCGGCCGTGGAAACTGCGGGGGTGAAGGATACTTACTATGCAGTGGAGATGTTGAAAGTATTCTTTGGAGAATAGCGGATGAACCGGAGAGGGAAGGTGTTTTTGGGGGAATAGCAGGAGAACCCTTAGGCTGAGGCAGATAGTGAGGGAGGATGCCTATGCACGCTTTTTTAGTCGGATTACAATATTTCGGAATCGTGATTCTAATGGTGGAATTCATTTATATCCTCATGCAGAAGCCGACGAGACAACAGCAATTGTTGTTGGTGGTAAACAGTGCCCTTCTGGTGAATTTTGTGGGATATCTGTTTGAACTGCAGGCAGCCACCCCGAGGGAAGCAATCGAAGCCGTTAAGTTTATTTATCTCGGAAAACCCTTTATCGTGCTGGGAATGTTACTTTTTATTTTTCAGTTTTGCGGTGTAAAACTTCCGAAATGGCTAATGCTGTTGTTGGCGGGAATCCATGTGAGTATTGTCTTTTTGGTGCTGACCTGCGAAAAGCATTCGCTGTATTACAAGAGCATCGATTTTACCCAGGAAGGTATTTTCCCCCATCTGGTGCTCGGACGAGGCATTATATATCTGCTGTACAACGGTCTGATTGTTGTCTATCTGATTGTGATACAGGTGGTACTCATCAGAGTATATCGGAAGGAATATAACGATATTCGGAAGAAACAGTGTGTTGCTTTCTATGTGATGGTCCTTGTAATGATGTTTTCTCTGTTGATTTATTTTGCAGGAGTAACCCGCGGCTATGATACAACGCTTGCCGGCTATCTGATTTCTACCCTGATTCTCTCCGTGGCGCTTTTTAGGAGTCATATCCTGGAACTGTTATCCATGGTGCAGGAACTTGCCGTGGATGAATTGGCGGAAGGGCTGATTGTGTTGGATAACGGAGGCGGTGTCGCTTATTTTAATCACAATGCAGGCGAGATTTTTACCCAGCTGAAATGCAAAGAAGGCCGTGAGGTAGTGGGTTTTCTGGACAGCTATATCAGCCGTGGAAAGAAGCTGGCATTGAACGGCAGGATTTATGATGTCAGCAGCAGAGAAATTATCAAAAAAGATTATTACTATGGTAAAATGTATGTCATCAGCGACATTACGGAGAATTACCATTATACGGAATACATAAAAAACCAGACGGAAGAGATGAAACAGCTGAAGGATCGGGCAGAGGAGGCCAATCGCGCAAAATCTGTATTTGTTTCCAACATGTCTCATGAAATCCGTACCCCCATGAATGCAATTGTCGGAATGACGGAAATTTTGCTCAGGGAAGAACAGAAGGAACAGGACAGAGAGTACCTGATGAATATCAGAAATTCGGGGAATGCTCTGTTAAATATTATCAATGACATCCTGGATTTCTCGAAAATTGAATCCGGCAAGATGGAATTGGTGGAAGCAGAATATGAGCCGATGTCCATGCTGAATGATTTTGGAATGATCTTTTTAACCAGAATCGGGGACAAGGACGTGGAGCTTTTGTTTGACATTGACCCCGAACTGCCCCAGACTCTGTACGGAGATGCACTCAGAATCCGACAAGTGATTATCAATCTGGTAAACAATGCAATCAAGTTTACAGAGGAAGGCTATGTGAAGCTGTGCATCAGGGTACAGAACAGAAGGTCGGAGGATCTGGAACTTTCCGTTTCCGTGCAGGATACCGGTCAGGGCATTAAAGAGGAGGATTTGAAGAAGCTTTTTGAATCCTTCCGGAGAATTGACAATAAGAAAAATCACGAAAAAGAGGGAAGCGGACTGGGACTATCCATTTCAAAGCAGCTTGTGGAACTGATGGGCGGCAGGCTGGAGGTGGAAAGCGTTTACGGAAAAGGTAGTATTTTCCGGTTCAGTATCCGACAGAAAGTTGTCGGAAACCGGCTGGCAGCGGAATTAAGACCTGCAGATACGGAGGAAGGAAAGCGAGACGTCAGGATTGGATGCTATTTCAATCATTCTTTTCTCAGGGAAAACTTCAGTGCATTGTTGGAGCAGTATGGATTGGAGAATGTGTTGTGGGATTTCGCGGGTGAGCCGGGAGAATGTATGGACTATCTTTTCACGGACTATGCAGGATATCTGGAACTGGAGGAGGAGTGGGAAAGGCTTTCCGGTATGTGCCGCCAGATTTGTGTCCTTCAGAATCCGTTGCGTGAGAATGTCAGGATTAAAAATGCGGTAACGGTTACCAAACCGCTGTATTCTGCAAATTTCTGCAGGATTTTAAACCATGAAACAAATAATCTCTATCTTTGCAATGATGATTATATGAACTTCACCGCACCGGAAGCCAATATTCTGATTGTGGACGATAACGCCGTCAATTTAAAGACGGAGGAAGGTCTGATTCGTCCGCTGCAGATGAATGTGGATGTGGCATCCAGTGGAATGCGAGCCCTTCATATGGTGCAGCAAAAGAAATATGATATTATCTTTATGGATCATATGATGCCGGAAATGGACGGAATCGAAACGACCGCGAGACTGCGCCGGATGGAGGGGGACTACTATAAAAATGTTCCGGTCCTTGCGCTGACGGCGAACGTTCTGCCGGAGGCCAGAGAAGAGTTTTTACAGGCAGGGATGAGTGATTTCGTTGCGAAACCCATTGAAATGAGGGATATCTGCCGGAAAATTAAGCAGTGGCTTCCCAGGGCGAAGATAAAAAAGAAAGCAGTTTCTCAGGAGGGAATATTTTTTGAAGGTGAGGAATAAGATACACTGGCATTTTGGAAACGTGGAGTGTGTATCATGAATCAGAAGCTGGAGGACTTATTGCAACTGGCATTACAGACATCGGAAGAAACCAGAGAGCGCACGGAAGATTTGAACGTGGGATTTAACGGGAACAACCGTACCTGGGAGGTTATCGTGAAATATCACGGCAGTCTGGACAGATTGAGAACATTGAATGTAAAAGTCGAGTATCTCATTGCTGGCTATGCCATTCTGACGGTACCTGAGCAGCTGGTGGAAGCAGTGGCGGAATTGGAAGAAATTGAATATGTGGAGAAGCCGAAGCGGTATTTTTACCAGGTGACGGATCCCGTCCAGGATTCCTGTATTGCGCAGGTGTCCGGGCGGGATTTTTCGCTGACGGGGACAGGCGTGGTGACAAGAAATGAGGCACTGAGCGGTACAGGGACTTTGGAAGGTACAGGAACTTTGACAGGAGTCGGTGTTTTGATTGCTGTCTTAGACAGTGGGATTGATTATAGGTTACCGGAGTTTCGCAGAGCCGACGGTAGTACAAGAATCCGCTATCTGTGGGATCAGACCTTGAGAGCGGATGAGGAGAATACGGCATTGGAAGCGGAACAGGGCATTTGGTCGGGTGAAGGACAGCGACGCCCGCCGGAAGAGCAGGGGATTTCGCCGGGGGAGAGACAGCGGCGTCCACCGGAGGGTTTTGAGCAGGGAGTGGAATTTGACGCCGGACAGATCAATGCGGCATTACAGGCGCCTTCGGTACAGCAGTTCAGGCTTCTGCCCAGCATGGACACCGGCGGACACGGTACGGCGGTAGCAGGAATCGCAGCGGGATACAGTGCAGGCAGTTACTGCGGGGTGGCACCCGGCGCGGAACTCTTGATTGTCAAGCTGGGGACGCCTGATGCGTCTGCTTTCCCCAGAACCACGGAAATCATGCGGGGGGTCACCTGGGCTCTGGGCAAGGCACAGGAGCTGCAGATGCCTCTGGCGATTAATCTAAGCTTCGGAAACAATTACGGAGCCCACGACGGAAGTTCTCTGATAGAACGATTTCTGGACAATGCGGCAGAAATCGGGCGTACGGTAATCTGTGTGGGCAGCGGAAATGAAGGAGCAAACGGCGGGCACCTGGCGGGCAGCCTGGAACGTACCGGCAGTATGGCGGGGCTGCCTTCCGGAAGGCAGCCGGCTTTCTTCTACCGGTCTGCCCAGGTAGAACTGGCTGTGGCGGAATATGAGCAATCGCTAAATGTACAGCTATGGCAGAATTACAGTGACAGCTACAGAATTTATCTGCGTTCCCCGGGCGGACAGGAGACACAGCTGCCGGAATCTGTCGAAGGCGGGAAATATACCCTGCAGCTGGAACAGACGGAAATCCTGGTTTATATGGGGGAGCCAACACCTTATGCAGCACCCCGGGAAATCTACCTGGATATGCTTCCTGTGGGTCGTCCCTATATCAACAGCGGTGTCTGGATATTCCGTCTGGAACCCCTGGAGGTGGTGACGGGAAATTACTATTTTTACCTTCCGTCCTCGGCGGCAAGGAATGAGAGAACTGAATTCTACCGCTCCACACCGGATGTGACACTGACGATTCCTTCAACGGCGGCGAAAGTGATAACGGTAGGAGCATATGACAGTGTCTATGATGCCTATGCCGATTTTTCGGGCAGGGGGTATGCAGACCTGACCCGAACCATCGGCGTGGTGACGGCCGGGGTTGCAAAACCGGACCTGGTGGCTCCGGGGGTTGGTGTCCTTGCACCGGACATCTACGGAGGGAATGTGCCTGTCACAGGAACTTCTTTTGCAACGCCTATTGTTTCGGGGAGCGCGGCACTTTTGATGGAGTGGGGCATCGTCAGAGGAAACGACCCTTTTCTGTACGGGGAAAAGGTGAAAGCATACCTGCGAAAAGGTGCCAGACCACTGCGCGGCGAGACAACGTATCCCAATGAGCGGGTGGGCTGGGGAAAACTCTGCGTGAGTGAGAGCCTGCCGGAATAAACTCTATTTCTATTCGTGTTCAGACACAGATGGAACTGATTGAATTGGTAGGTTCGATGGATATGCTGGATGAATATTTTCTAAGACATTTCAGTGGAGAATGGACTCCACAGTCTAATATCATATCTATAACAGATTCCTGTTACGGTATCTGTTTTTCTCAGAAAATTCATGCTTAATCCACATTCAAAGCAGGAGTTTTCATGAGAGAGTAAGCTCTTGAAATTTTACACAGGAGGTTACATGGAGAAAAAAGACCAAGGGGAACAGATGCTCCAATGGCACCCGGCTTTTATTTGCAGACATTCAGAAACCGCAGCGAAGCTGAAGGAAAAGTATTTCTTGGAGGATGCGGAAGTACAGAAAGATATGAAGCTGTACTGGTAATATAATGAGTCATCATGATTTGTGAGGGTACTATATAAAAATACATGGCAGGCAAAAAAAGAACGGTATGGGTACTAAGCCTATGCCGTTCTTTTTGGGCCGCCCTGGGTGCGCATTAACGGGCGAGAGTCCCGAACATGCCCAGTTAGTGGAAATGTTCATAAATACTGTCTAATCTGTAATTTTTTAATACATAGCCAGCATATATTGAAAATTTAGATGTTGTAAATCAGTTGGTTTTCACTAAAATGCTGGTGATTTATTATAAAAGGAATATCCGGCACGTATTTTTATGTTGCAAAAACTGCAGAATGGCTTGAAACCGGAATTAGATACTGGCTAGTTCAAATATTTTAATTACATGACCAGTATTTTGAAAAATTTTGTAAATACGGTAAACAATACGCAGACGGAACAAAGAGTAAAACAAAAGAGGAAGAATGCGCAATTTGAGTGGTACAGACTGTCTGGGGAAAATGAGGAGGCAGTTCTGTGGAAAAAACATTGAAGAAGAAAAAACACGATTTTGGACTAGGCACAGCAGAAGATTTGCCATATAATATAATGAATATGTAATCAAAATAGAGCGTTTGTGGACAGTGGAGTAGAATTATGTTGAATCAGTTTTCAAGAACAGAATTACTTTTGGGAAAAGAAGCTATGGAGCGGTTAAGCAGAGCACGTGTGGCGGTGTTTGGCATAGGAGGCGTGGGCGGATATGTGTGTGAGGCGCTTGTCAGGAGCGGCGTCGGCGCATTTGATCTGATAGATGATGACAAGGTGTGTCTGACCAATTTGAACCGGCAGATTATCGCCACAAGAAAGACAATCGGGAGATACAAGACAGAGGTGATGCGGGAGCGCATCCTTGAAATTAATCCCGATGCGGATGTAAGAATTCACCAGTGTTTCTTCCTGCCGGAGAATGCGGACGAGTTTGCTTTTGAGGAATACGATTATGTGGTGGACGCCGTGGACACAGTGACGGCTAAGCTTGAGCTGGTTATGAAGGCAAAGGAGAAGAACGTTCCCATTATCAGCAGCATGGGAGCAGGAAATAAACTGGACGGCAGCCAGTTTAAGGTGGCGGATATTTATCAGACAAAGGTCTGCCCGCTGGCAAAGGTCATGCGGCGTGAACTAAAAAAGCGTGGAATCAGGGATTTAAAGGTCGTTTATTCGGAGGAACCACCAATTCGTCCAGTTGAGGATATGGCCATCAGCTGCAGGACAAACTGTATCTGCCCGCCCGGGGCGCAGCATAAATGCACTGAACGGAGAGATATTCCCGGAAGCACGGCGTTTGTTCCTTCTATAGCAGGATTGATTATTGCCGGTGAGGTTGTAAGGGACCTGGTAAAGGATTGCGGGAGAGAGGAATGTGGCCGGGGTATTGGCGTAGAAATGCCAGAATAGGAGAAAAGACAGGACAGAAAATGGAAATAACGGTGCAGGAGTTGAGCCTATTGGAAAAAGACCAATATCAGCTCATAGACATCAGAAGTGATATGGAAGTTTCTCTCGGAGCAATTCCGGGAGCGATTGCAGCGGCAAAAGATAAGATAGAAGGAAATCCGGCGATTGATTTTTCCAAAAAGCTGGTTATTTGCTGTAACAGAGGGGAGACAAGTCTGGAGACGGCACAGGAACTTGCAAAGAAGGGGTATGATGCGGTCAGCCTTGTGGGAGGGTACCTTGCATGGCTGCTGCAGCATATGCAGGAGGAACAGGAAAAGGACATCAGCAAGGATGTGGAACAGAGCATCCGGAAGAAATTCCGCAGAAATATTTGGTGTAAGTTTACAAAGGCAATTAACCAGTACGAACTGGTGAAAGAGGGAGACCGCATTGCGGTATGTATTTCCGGCGGAAAAGATTCCATGCTTATGGCGAAATTGTTCCAGGAGCTGAAGCTGCACAACAAATTCCCTTTTGAGGTGAAATTTCTGGTGATGGACCCGGGATATAGTCCTGCGAATCGGAAGGTAATCGAGGAAAATGCCAGAAAACTGAATGTTCCGATTACTATCTATGAGTCCGACATTTTTGATTCGGTCTATCATGTGGAAAAGTCCCCCTGCTACCTTTGTGCGAGAATGAGAAGAGGGCACCTGTATCATTATGCACAGGAGCTTGGCTGTAATAAAATTGCGCTGGGGCATCACTATGATGATGTGATTGAAACCATTCTGATGGGTATGCTGTATGGTGCTCAGGTGCAGACAATGATGCCGAAGCTTCACAGCACAAATTTTGAAGGCATGGAATTAATCCGTCCTTTGTATCTGATTCGGGAGGATGATATCAAGGCCTGGAGGGATTACAACGGATTGACGTTTATCCAATGTGCCTGCAAGTTTACGGATACCTGTACCACCTGCAATAATGAAGAAAATCGTTCCAAGCGTGTGGAAATCAAGGAACTGATTCGGGAGATGAAGAAGATCAATCCTTTTGTGGAAGGAAACATTTTTAAGAGTGTGGAAAATGTGAATCTGGACACAGTGGTTGCCTATAAATCGAAGGGAGTCCGGCACAGCTTTCTGGATGATTATGACAATGCGGATGGTCAGGATATGCATTAAAATGTCTGGAAAAGCTGCCGGGGTAACGGCAGATATCATAACCGGGAGAATGGTGGAAAAGTTGCCGAAAAAACGGCGGAATGAGAGGGATTATGGAGAATACATATCAGGAGAAGCAGTTGGAGGAATTGCTTTCCCAGCTTACTTTGGAGGAAAAAATCGGAATGATTCACGGTGCGGGGCTGTTTCGCACCGAGGGTGTGGAACGTCTGGGCATACCGCCTCTTTTTATGTCGGACGGCCCCATGGGTGTGCGCGCGGAGTTTGCGGATAACGAGTGGCGCAGTGTGGGAACCACGGAAGACTTTGTAAGCTACTTGCCCTGCAACAGCGCAATCACATCAACCTGGAACCGAAAGGCGGCAGGCCGCGCAGGTGAAGTGCTGGGTGAGGAGACCAGGGGAAGGGGCAAGGATGTGATTCTTGCGCCGGGCATCAACATCAAAAGAAGCCCTCTGTGTGGCAGAAACTTTGAGTACATGAGCGAGGATCCCTGTCTGGTGGAAGAACTGGCAGTACCGATGATTGAGGGAATTCAGAAGTCAGATGTGGCAGCCTGCGTCAAGCATTTTGCGGCAAACTCCCAGGAGACGGAGAGACTCCGGGTGAATACGCTGATTGATGAGAGAACGCTGCATGAAATTTATTATCCGGGTTTTGAGGCGGCAGTGAAAAAGGGTAGGGTAATGTCCTTGATGGGAGCCTACAATCTGTTGAACGGTGAACATTGCTGTATGAGCAAAAAACTCCTGGGCAAAGTGCTGCGCAGGGAATGGCAGTTCGACGGAACCGTGATTTCGGATTGGGGAGGCGTTCACGATACAACGCTTGCAGCAGAGTCCGCGCTGGATATTGAGATGGATGTGACTTATGATTTTGAGCATCAGCATATGGCGAAGCCGCTGCTTGAGAAAATCAGGGCAGGCGAACTGGACGAGAGTCTTGTGGATGAGAAGGTACGTAATATCCTTCGCATGATGCAGCGCCTGAATATGCTGGGAGAAAACAGGAAACAGCGCAAAGCCGGATGCTATAATACACCGGAGCATCGTCAGGCTATTCTGGAGACGGCGAGAGAGTCTGTCGTGCTTCTAAAAAATGAAGAAAACTTACTTCCGCTTGCGGAGAAGTCCGTGAAGAAAATTGCCGTGATTGGACAGAATGCTTCCGCAATCCATTCCAACGGCGGCGGCAGCGCGGAAATCAAGGCACTTTATGAGATTTCTCCGCTCATGGGAATCAAGAAGCTGCTGGGCGGTAATGTGCAGGTGGTATACGCCCCGGGGTATTATATTCCGAGCCGGGAGAAGCGGAGTGACCTTAACTGGCAGGCAGACAGCACGAGACACCTGACGGAGGAAGAGGAAGCAGCAGCCGGAAGCCGGGAGGATATCCTGCGGCATCAGTACCTGGGCGAGGCGCTGGCTCTGGCAGCAGAATGCGATACCGTTATTTTCGTTGGCGGTCTGAACCACGATTATGATGTGGAGGGAAAAGACAGGACAGACATGAAGCTGCCTTATGAGCAGGATGCGCTGATAGAAGAACTGTTGCGAGTGAAGCCCGATACAGTTGTAGTACTCTTTGCAGGTTCTCCGGTGGAGATGCCCTGGAAGGATAAGGCGAAGGCAATTCTGTGGAGTTATTATGCGGGCATGGAGGGAGGCACCGCAATAGCGGAAGCTTTGTTTGGACGGGTAAACCCCTCCGGAAAGCTGGCGGAGACATTTATCAAAAATGCAGAACAGTGTCCGGCACATACCATCGGCACCTTTGGAAAAAAGGATGTGGTGGAATATAAGGAAGGCATGATGGTGGGGTACCGCTATTACGACACGGAGCAGACAGAGGTGAACTTCTGCTTTGGACATGGACTGTCTTACACGGACTTTACATATTCTGACATGCAGGTGGAACTGCTTGATGGAAAGAAGACAGATGAATTGTTCTGCCGCGTTACCGTTTTGGTGAAAAATGCGGGAGAACGCGTCGGTGCCGAGGTGGTGCAGCTGTATGTTGCACCCAAAGACTCTGCGGTACTTCGCCCTGTGCATGAACTTCGAGACTTTGAAAAGATAGAATTGCATCCGGGAGAAGAGCAAAAGGTTACGTTCCTGCTGCCGGGCAGAGCCTTTGCTTATTATGATGAAACTACGGACACATTTACAGTGGAGCCGGGGCGCTATGAATTGCAGATTGGCGCTTCCTCCAGAGATATCAGGCAACGTGGAGAGATAATAATTAAGTAATAACGGAGGAGACAGAAAATGGCAGAAGAATTAAAAAGCAGAAAAGAGGTTCCGGAGAAACTGACCTGGGACCTGACGAAGATATATCAGACGGAGGAGGATATGTATCGGGATGCGGATGCCGTGAAGGAAGCCGCGAAGCACATTGCGGAAACCTGGAAGGGCAGGCTCAATACCCCGGAAAATATAGAAGCCTGTGTGACAGAGTACAGACATCTGACGGAAGTGATGACGTTGGTGCATGACTACTGTGACCTGGCTGTATCCGTGGATTATTATGACAGCCATAACCAGGAACGCCTGGGCAGAATCAGCCGCATGGTATCTGAAATCCAGAGTGATTTAAGCTTTGTGAGAAGTGAAATTATGGAGCAGGATGAGATAGTCATCGAGAAGGCCATAGAAATCAGTGACGGAAACAAGTATTATTTGAAAGATATCCTTCGTGATAAACCGCACCGTCTGCACCCGGAGGCAGAGCGGGTGGTGTCCGCTCTGGGACAGACAATTTATAATACCCCTTACGATATCTACAACAATGCAAAGCTGGCAGATATGAAATTTGAAGCGTTTTCTGCAAAGGGAGAGCAGCATCCGCTGGGTTATGCATTGTTCGAGGATGACTATGAATACGAACCGGATACGGAAATCCGCCGGGCGGCTTTTGATGCTTTTTCCAAAAAAATCAGAGAATATGAGAATGTGACGGCAACGGCCTATAACACTCAGGTTCAGACCGAGAAAACACTGGCGACCCTTCGTGGCTTTGATTCTGTGTTTGACTATCTTCTATTTGACCAGAAGGTAACGAGAGAGCTTTATGACCGTCAGATTAATCTGATTACGGAGAAGCTGGCGCCGCACATGCGTAAATATGCAAAGTTGATCCAGAAGGTACACGGATTGGACAAAATGACCTTTGCAGACTTAAAGCTGCCGGTAGATCCGGATTATGCACCGGAGGTTACAATTGAAGGTTCCAGAGAATATATTGAGAAGGGCCTTTCCATCCTGGGTGAGGATTATGTGAAGATGGTGCGCACGGCTTATGAGGAGCGCTGGGTGGATTTTGCCCAGAACAAGGGGAAATCAACAGGAGGCTTCTGTGCCAGCCCTTACGGTAAAAATTCCTATATTCTGATGACCTGGAACAACAAGATGTCGGATGTGTTTACCCTGGCACATGAGCTGGGTCATGCCGGACATTTCAAATCCTGCAACAGCACCCAGTCTATCTTTGACACAAACGTTTCCAGCTATTTCGTGGAGGCTCCTTCTACCATGAACGAACTGCTGATGGGGCATTATCTGCTGAAGACGAGTACGGATAAGCGCTTCCGTCGCTGGGTATTAACCTGCATGATTGGCAATACCTACTATCATAATTTTGTGACACACCTCATGGAAGCAGCTTACCAGAGAGAGGTTTACAAGCTTGTGGATGCAGGCAGCAGCGTACAGGCGGAGACCCTGAGCAATATAATGAGGGATACCTTGCAGAAGTTCTGGGGGGATGCTGTGGAAATCAATGAAGGTGCGGAATTGACCTGGATGCGTCAGCCTCATTATTACATGGGACTGTATTCCTATACTTACAGCGCGGGTCTGACGGTTGCGACCCAGATGTGTAAACGCATTGAGAATGAGGGTGAGGCGGCAATCGAGGACTGGAAGAAGGTATTGGCTGCGGGAAGCACGCTGACTCCCGTAGAACTGGCAGCTCTGGCAGGAATCGATATCACAACGGATGCACCGCTTCTTGATACCATTGAAACCATCGGAGCCATGATTGATGAGATTTGTGAATTGACGGAAGAAATTGAATAGCCTTCAGCGCATGAGCCGTTCCATCAGTTTTTTCATGGGAGAAAATAAAACCAGGCAGATACAGAAATTGGAAATGCAGTGGACGATATCGTAGGGAATGCCTGCAACCCACCATTCAAAGGTACCGTGTACGCCTACGATAAAGAAATAGGGGATTGCACACAGAGCGCCGAAGAAGAGCCCGAAGAACCCGGACAGCATGCTCCAGAAAAAGGGAGACTGCTGCCTGCGGAACAGAAGTGTGAGTAAAGCAAGTATTGGCCAGGCATAGAGGTACATGATCCACCAGAGACCGAAGCCGTAAATGCATCCCTCCAACAGGATAAAGACGGGAATGACAAAGAAAATCAGCTTCCCGAAACTGAGTGTATACAGAATAATCAAAAAGGAGACAAGCTCCACATTCGGAAGGAAGGAAAGAGCACACTTTGCCACCTCGATGGTTGCGGTCATCATGCCGATGCGCGCAATATTCGTGGCAGTCAGAGTGTGCTTTTTCATGGGGTGCCTCCTTTTCCATTAGTAAACAGTATAAACGATACTGTAGGTTTCGCCGTCATTTACAGGCTGGGTGTCAATACCATAGTTGCAATATTCACCGTCAACGTAAAAAGCCCAGTATGCCCCGTCTTTATTGTAATCGGCAGTGACACCGTTGACGGTTTCCACCATCAGACCGTACTCGGATTCTGTACCTTCGAAGGTCAGTCCTTCCGTCTCTTCCATTGCCTGACGGAGGTATTCTGCATCTGTATGCACTTCGTATGTGGTGGTTTCCACTTTGTCATTTACGACTTCGATTGTCAGTGCCTTAGCGCCTTGAGAGGGCTTCGGGGATACAAAATAGTAGATGATTGCAAAAGCAGCAATCAGTGCAACGGCAATGATACCGGCGAGAATGGCGTGTTTGGATGTTTTCTTTGTTGTTGTCTCAGACATGTTTTTTTCCTCTTTTCTATTAAAGTCTTTGGAGCTTCCGGGTTTTACGCAAGCGGATGCAGGCAGGACAAAAAAATCCCTTTTTACCTGAAAAGGCAAAAAGGGAGTATAGACAATCCTTGCATGTCTGAAACTTGTGTACTCCCAGTTACTCGTAGGCCGGAACCGAAGCTCCCGTACAACAGCAGGCAGGTCTCCTGGCTTATAGTTCATCGTTTTCATCGTCTTCCCGGTTGCCCAGTGACATATTGATGAAAACTCCCTAAATACAGTGACGAGTTCGTACAGGATTCACACCTGTTTCCCTTTTCACCAGATCCATCTTCCTACAGGAAGTATCTGACACCTGTTGTTTTTCTTATTTAATTCGACCGCAAATCAGTCTAGCACAAGTTAACACGGAACGCAATAGTAAATTTGCAAACCGGTTGTCAGACTTCGGTCTCTTCATTCTCATCCGTAGCACCGGCGCGCACTGTGATGCCATTTACCACGACATTTCCGCCGAGTTCAATAACAAGGCATTCCCTGCCGCCGATATTTCTCGTTTCAATCAGGTCGGTGCGCTCGGGATTCACCTTGATGACCACATCGGGGGTTTTGACCTCAAAAGTTCTTGTATTCATGACGTTACTTGCGAGAAGAGAGGTGGTTTCTCCTGCGGTTTCATCATAATATTTGTCAAACTCTTCCAGTTTTTCATTGGACACACCGCTGTCTGCGAAAATAGTCTTGACTTCATTTTTGGCAAGTACCAGAGGCTCCGGTTCTTCCTTGTGCTCTTCAACCATTTCCGTGAGTTTATCGTGGATGTTTTTTACCACCTCAATGTCACAGTCTTCTCCAAGAGTTTCCTCAATCAGAGCCTGGAACGTTTCCTTCTGACCGCCTGCGGAGAGAGGAAGAGGACAGCCCAGTACCTCCGCAACAAAGCCTTCTTTTAAATCCTCCGGGTCTTTTGAATAGTAGAGAGCGCTGTGAATATCACTGCTGCGGTCGTTGAAGGCAGGGAACAGATATCCGGTTTCCGGCAGTGTTACAACCCAGTCGCGGATGCGGTTCTGAAAGGCATTTTCCTCCGGGTTGTAGGAAAGCCCGGGCTTGGAGAGTTCAACGGGACAGATACAGGTCAGTATGTACTCATAAATTTCATCGGAAGCATCCTCCATTTCGATACCGTCGGAGGTCTTTCCGGGTACGTCATAGACATCGTGAATCACCAGAATCAGGTAATTTCCCACATATTCATAGTTGGCAATAATTTTATCATAGTATTCATCCAGCAGGGCATCATCCTTGAGCTTGCTGTCCCTGAGGCGGAGAAGAAATTCCTGGGTGCCGCCGGGTTCTTCGGATTTTATGGGGAATTCCAGAGTCATCAGGTTTTTCCCGAGAGTCCCGGATAAGGTTTTTCTCAAAATTTCAAAATATTTGAACATTTCTTCTTCCGGAAGAGCCAGAAAAGCCTGCTTGAATTCCGTCTTCTTATTCTTTTCCCCGTCCACATAGCAGCCGCAGATGCGGGTGATGGAGCAGTTTTTCTGGGTGAGCAGTTTCTTGATTTCGGAGATTTCCTGTTTTTGCATATGTGTTACCTCTTTCTTTTGCGATAGGGCGAATGCCCGAAATTAATCTTTAGTATAGCGCAAATTGAATCGGCGGGCAAGAATAACTGCTGCGAATCCTGTCCTGCACATGGAGAAGACCTTGTCTTTCATTGATTGACTTCCGGCCTGTCAGCGGCTATAATAAAATTATTCTTTTTGGAGGATATGGTGGCGGAAACTCTGGGAATGCAGGTGTTTTTACTGACAGACTGTATGATAAACAAAGACCGGAAAGATATTTCCAACTACTCGAATGGTGGTATGGAAGACTGTATGGATTACATTGGAAAACTGCGGAAAGGATTGAATTAAGATGAGCAAGGAAAAAGGAAAAGGATTTATTGCTGAATTCAAAAAATTTATCACGCGCGGGAACGTGATGGATATGGCAGTCGGTGTGATTGTCGGCGGTGCGTTTACCTCCATCGTGACTTCTCTGAATCAGGATATTCTTACACCGATTCTGGGAATTTTCGGAGGAATTGATTTCTCCAATCTGTCAGTGAAACTGGGCAGTGGAGAGGGTGCACCTGTTCTGGCTTATGGTAATTTTATTACGGCAGTCCTGAATTTTCTGATTACCGCACTTGTTATTTTCTGCCTGATTAAGGCATTAAACAAATTGAATGAGAAGTTCAACAAAAAGGAAGAGAAGCCGGCGGCACCTACAACGAAGAAATGTCCATTTTGTAAGAGTGAAATTGCCATTGACGCGACAAGATGTCCTCATTGTACTTCACAGCTGGAGGGGACAAAGTAAGGTACAAGGTACACACAGAGCGGAAGGAAATGGGCTTCATATGGCGCTGAGAGAAATTGGAAAAAGAGGAAAATATCTGGCTGTCGGCATATTTCTGATGGGGATACTTGCCGGCTGCGGAGAGACGGAGGAGAAGATTGCGAATGCAACTGTCATGATTCAGGCGATGGATTATTCGGGTGCATTGGCAGAATTGGATGCTGCGGAAGAGGCCGGAGAGAATGAAAGGCTGATTAATCGTTCCAGAGGGATTGCCTACATGGGACTTACGGATTATGAACAGGCAGCAGCCGCGTTTGAAACAGCACTTCAGGGAAGTAACGGTCTGATAGAAAATGTGGATTTTGATTTGAATTATTATCTTGCTGCCGCTTACGCAAAACAGGGAGATTATGCGGCAGCGGAAGTAATTTACAACAATATTCTTGCACTTCGCCCGGAAGAGGAAGATGCTTATTTCCTGCGCGGAAATGCCCGTATCAGCCTGGGAAAATTTGATGGTGCAAAAGAGGATTTTGACAGGGTCATTGCCATGGATTCTGCGAATTATGACAGGTTGATTGAAATTTACGAGGTGCTGGACTTTTACGGCTATCAGGAAGTGGGCAAAGCTTATCTGCAGGCGGCACTGGAGTCCGGCAGCAAACAGATGGACAATTACTGTATCGGACGCATTTATTATTATCTCGGGGAGTATCAGAAGGCATATCTGGCACTGGAAGACGCCAGGGAGAAGGGCGGAGCCAGAAGCTATCTTTATCTGGGTCGCTCTTATGAGGCAACCGGAGACTACAACTATGCAGCGAATGTATACAACAGTTATCTGAGCAAATATTCGGGAAATGCGGAGATTTATAATCAGTTGGGTCTTTGTGAGATGGCAAAGGGAGAATATCAGAAAGCGCTGGATGCGTTTCAGGCAGGTATGCAGCTGGGGGACAGCGCCATGCAGCAGTCCCTGTCTTTTAATGAGGTGGTTGCGTATGAATATCTGGGAGAATATAAGCAGGCATATGCGCTGTTAACGCAATATCTGGCAAATTATCCGGATGATGAGCAGGCGAGGAGAGAGTACGGATTCCTTTCCACGAGATAGCTTTTGACAGTGGATTAATCCGGTTGACTGCTCAGAAAACGTGCATATTCCATCAGATTCTCAATGCGGTTTGTTTTTTCACAGGCCAGCACCGTGTCAACGATGTCGAGGACGGTGTAGTCTGCTGTCACACGGCGGTTCAGCGTTTTGGGATCGAAGCGGTAATCAGTTCTTCCCAGAAGATAATCTGTGGTGACGCCGTAGAAATCAGCCAGCTTACAGAGTGTACTTAAATCAGGAAAATGGATACCGTTTTCATAGTTGGAAATGGTACCGATGGAAAGATTCAGCAGAAGGGCGAGCTCTTTTTGGGCAAGCCCTCTTTCTTTGCGCAGATTTGCAAGTATTTGTCCGACATGTTCCAAATTTGAGCCCTCCTTTCTGTTCCATGTTATAATCGATTCATGCAGATAGTTCCTATTTTATAGTATTTCCGATTTTGTAAAATCCAATTTTACTAATACAATAAAAATGAAAATGAAAAAGCGAATAATTTATAAAAACTAAAATATGCGAGAGGGAAGGACGTATTACCGGAATTGTCGCTATTGCCGCAACAAAAGGAATAGAATCACATAATATATGTATTGAATACAAACTAAACTACAATATCTTGTGTATCTGCGTTGACTTTTGAACGGGCAGATGTTATCATAAAAAATAATTGCGGGGCACAGACAGTGTCTGAAGAAAAGGGGAGGTTTTTGGCATGCAGGTCATCAAGAGAAATGGGGAAAAAGCAGATTTTACACTGACGAAAATCAATGATGCGATTATGAAGGCATTTACTGCCACACAGATGAGCTATACCAATGACATCATCGATTTGCTGGCACTCCGTGTGACTGCGGATTTTCAGGATAAGGTGAAGGAAGATGCCGTTCATGTGGAGGACATTCAGGACAGTGTGGAACGTGTGCTGGGACAGGCTGGTTACGAAGAAGTTGCAAAGGCGTATATTCTGTACCGCAAGCAGCGTGAAAAGATGCGAACCATGACTTCAACCATTTTGGACTATAAGGAAGTTGTGAACGGTTACGTCAAGGTGGAGGACTGGCGTGTAAAGGAGAATTCCACCGTCACCTACTCCGTGGGTGGTCTTATCCTGAGCAATTCCGGCGCTGTTACCGCAAATTACTGGCTTTCTGAAATTTATGACGAGGAAATTGCAGAGGCGCACAGAAACGCGGATATTCATATTCATGACCTCTCCATGCTGACCGGTTATTGCGCAGGCTGGTCCTTAAAGCAGCTGATTCAGGAAGGACTTGGCGGCATTACGGGAAAGATAACTTCCGCACCTGCGAGACATCTTTCCGTACTCTGCAACCAGATGGTCAATTTCCTTGGAATCATGCAGAACGAATGGGCAGGTGCCCAGGCGTTTTCATCTTTTGATACCTATCTTGCTCCCTTCGTAAAAGTGGACAACTTAAGCTACGATGAGGTAAAGAAGTGTATTGAGGCATTCATCTACGGTGTAAATACTCCCAGCCGCTGGGGAACGCAGGCGCCTTTTTCCAATATTACTCTGGACTGGACGGTTCCTGACGATTTGGCAGAGCTTCCGGCAATTGTCGGCGGTAAGGAGATGGATTTTAAGTACAAGGACTGTAAGAAGGAGATGGATATGGTAAACAAAGCCTTCATTGAAACCATGATTGAAGGCGATGCCAACGGCAGAGGCTTCCAGTATCCCATTCCCACTTATTCCATTACAAGAGATTTTGACTGGTCCGACACAGAAAACAACCGGCTTCTGTTTGAAATGACTGCGAAATACGGCACCCCGTATTTTTCCAATTATATCAATTCCGATATGCAGCCCAGCGATGTGCGCAGTATGTGCTGTCGCCTTCGCCTTGACCTGCGTGAACTGAGAAAGAAGACAGGCGGTTTCTTCGGTTCAGGAGAGAGCACCGGCAGCGTTGGTGTTGTCACCATCAATCTGCCCAGAATTGCATATCTTTCCGCAAATGAGGATGAGTTTTTTGCCAGACTGAATCACATGATGGACATTGCCGCACGCTCCTTAAAGATTAAGAGAGGCGTTATTTCCAAACTGTTGGAAGAGGGGCTGTATCCCTATACCAAGCGGTATCTTGGTTCCTTTGACAACCATTTTTCCACCATCGGTCTGATCGGCATGAATGAGGTGGGATTAAATGCAAACTGGCTCAGGGCAGACATGACAAGTGAGAAGACACAGGCCTTTGCCAAAAAGGTTCTGAACCATATGCGTGAGAGGCTTTCTGACTACCAGGAGCAGTATGGTGACCTGTATAATCTGGAGGCAACTCCGGCCGAGAGTACGACCTACCGTCTGGCAAAGCATGATAAAAAGAAATGGCCTGCAATCAAAACCGCAGGCAAACCGGGCGATACTCCGTACTATACCAATTCTTCTCATCTGCCGGTTGACTATACCACGGATATTTTTGACGCCCTTGACATCCAGGATGAACTGCAGACTCTGTATACTTCGGGAACGGTATTCCATGCGTTCCTGGGAGAAAAACTGCCCGACTGGAAGGCGGCGGCATCGCTGGTGCGTACCATTGCACAAAATTATAAGCTGCCGTATTATACGCTTTCTCCTACCTATTCTATCTGTAAGGCACATGGTTATCTTGCGGGAGAAGTAAGAGTATGCCCGCATTGCGGAGCACCTACGGAGGTTTACAGCCGTATCACAGGTTATTACCGTCCCGTACAGAACTGGAATGACGGAAAGCTGCAGGAATATGCAAACCGCACCGAGTACGATGTGGAGCATTCCGTGCTGAAGCGTCCCACCAGAAGTGTGGTAAAACTTTCGGATTTTGCGGAAGATGTAAAGGTAGAGGTGGAGCAGCCTGCCAATATCCGGTATCTGTTTACCACAAAGACCTGCCCTAACTGCAAGCTTGCGAAAGAGTATCTGAAAGAGATTCCTTACGTGGCGATTGATGCTGAGGAAAACATGGAACTGGCGGCGCGTTATGGTGTCATGCAGGCGCCTACCCTTGTAGTCGTGGACGGTGACAGTCAGAAAAAGTATGTCAATGCTTCCAATATCAAAAAGTACGTTGACCAGCTGCATACGGCCTTGGTATAATGTACGCAAAGGGCAGAGCCAAGATGATATGCAAGCGGATGCGGAGCTTGCTCCGGCGGCCGCCTGCATATTATTTCGCGAGCGAAGCGACCGCGAAAAGCCGAAGGGTTTTCACGGCTGCCCGTGAAAGGGAAAAGAATCAATATGATCAACAAATTAAATGAAAAAATTAAAAAAACGGGTGCGCCCATCGTGGTGGGACTTGACCCGATGATGAAATTTGTGCCGGAGTACATCAAAAGAAATGCTTTTGCGGAGTATGGTGAGACACTGGAAGGTGCTGCAGAAGCAATCTGGCAGTACAACAAGGGAATCGTGGATGCCATCTATGATCTGGTACCCGCAGTGAAACCTCAGATTGCCATGTATGAACAGTTCGGAATTCCCGGCTTGATTGCTTTTAAAAAGACGGTGGATTACTGTAAAGAAAAAGGACTTGTGGTAATCGGCGACATCAAGCGTGGTGACATCGGCTCCACATCGGAGGCTTATGCGGTGGGACATCTGGGAAAAGTTCAGGTGGGCAGTAAGGCGTATTACGGTTTTGATGAGGATTTTGTCACGGTGAATCCGTACCTTGGCTCCGATGGCGTGAAACCTTTTACGAAGGTTTGTGCGGAGGAAAAGAAGGGTATTTTTGTTCTGGTAAAGACATCCAATCCCAGCAGCGGCGAGTTCCAGGATCGATTGATTGATGGAAAGCCTCTCTACGAGCATGTGGGAGAGCAGGTTGCTGCATGGGGTGCAGAGTGTATGCCGGAAAACGGAAACTACAGCTATGTGGGCGCGGTAGTCGGCGCAACTTACCCTGAACAGGGCAGGATTCTCAGAAAGGTAATGCCTCACACCTTGATTCTGGTGCCCGGCTATGGTGCGCAGGGAGGCAAAGGAGCTGATCTGGTTCATTTCTTCAATGAGGATGGATTGGGCGCCATCATCAATTCTTCCAGAGGAATTATCGCGGCATATCAGCAGGAGCAGTATGCTCATTTTGGAGAGAAGGGTTATGCCGATGCCTCCAGGGCTGCAGTACTTGCCATGAGAGAGGATATTGCGTCTGCAATGAAATAAAAATTCTGTTGTGAAATAAAGATACTGTTGTGTAATACAGCGGGACAAGCCAGTTATCGTGAAGACGATAGTTGGCTTTTTTTTCATGCTTTTTACAGAGATAGGATAGCTGATTTTACATGACTTGTCCTACAATTAGCAGGAATATTCTGAAAGCGGGATTTGTGACGGTACAATTCTGCGTATTCAGGGCTGTTCTCGGGATAGGATTGATATGGGAGAGGCTTGGATTTAATAATGGAAATCAGAATGATACATATAGCAAAGACTTTTGGAACAAAGAAGGTTATCAATGATACAACTTTTCGTATTGAAAATGGGAGTTTTACCACATTGCTCGGAGCATCGGGATGTGGGAAGACAATGCTGGTATTTGTAAAAACCATATCCGAGTACGGAACGCCGTCCACCTTGGGCAGAAGAATCGGGTTTGATGTCTTTACAACGGAAATTCATCGTTATGCAACTGTGGCACCGGTGGAATTCCCTGGCTGATTGAAATGGGATTTAACGGAGAAATCGTGGCTTCCCGGATCACCTTTCGACAGCTCCCCTTTGGAATTGACAGAAAACTGGTACTGGAAGAGATTTGCCCCGGCGGAAAGGGGAGAGTAGGAGGTCTTCGGGTGAAATGGGGGCGCTCCGGACACTGCCCGGGCAGTGTCTGGTATCAGTTTAAGGCCGGCGGAAAAAGAATCCTGTTCTCCGGCGACTATACGGAGCATACTACAGTATACGGAACGGATTTGCTCAGAGACAAAAAGGCAGATTTTGCAGTACTGGACTGTGCATATGGACGGAAAGGGAAAAACTATGAGGCTGCCTGCCGGACACTGTTATCTGAACTGGAGATACTGCGGCAAAGCTATCCGGTTCTTTTTCTGCCGGTTCCCAGATACGGGAGAGGTCTGGAGCTCTTGAAGCTTTTGCAGGAAAAGTTCCCGGACGACAGCTTCTATGGGGACAGTCATTTCATCAGACAGCTTGAGAATTTGGAAAAGAATGTGGAATGGTATCAGGACAGCGAGGTAAGGTTTAAAGAAGCACAGCTGTATTCTGACCGTGTGGAGAGAGGTTTCGTATTTTTAAGCGATCCACAGCTGAATTCACCGGAGACGCAGGAAATGGCAGGGAGAATCCTGAAAAAGGGCGGATATTGTATATTGACCGGAACGGTTGAAAAGGAATCTTATAGCGAGAAACTGCTGCAGCAGGAGAAGGCAAGCCTCTTTTCTTATCCTGTTCATCTGAACGCTTCACAGTATCAGAAGCTGATACGGAAAAACAGATTCCGGAGAGCGATTCCTTTTCATTCAGCGGAGCTCCCGTGTGAAAAGGAATATGAGATTTAAGGGCTGCAGAGGGCAGCCCTTCTTTTGTTATGGACTTTTTTATTTCGCAATTATATAATGACAGAAGAAGCTGTGGTGCGGCAAAACCGGATGATGCTGAGATTTTTTGAAGAGGTAAGGAGCGTAAGAAAATGAAGGTATTGATGTTAAACGGAAGTACACATGCAAATGGAACTACTTTTACGGCACTGACTGAAATTGGAAAAATATTGGAACAGGAAGGGATTACATACGAAATTTTTCAGATGGGCGGCGATGCTGTGAGAGACTGCATCGGATGTGGACAGTGCAGTGAGAAGGGCTGTGTGTTTTCGGATGATAAGGTGAATGAATTTGTGGCGAAGGCAAAGGAAGCAGACGGATTTATCTTCGGCACCCCTGTTTATTATGCGCATCCCAGCGGAAGAATACTGTCTTTTCTGGACAGAGTGTTCTACAGCAGCGGAAAAGTGTTTTCCTATAAACCGGCAGCAGCTGTGGCAGTCGCCAGAAGGGGCGGGACAAGCGCCTCTCTTGATGTCCTGAACAAATATTTCGGTATTTCCCAGATGCCGACGGTGGGTTCTACCTACTGGAATATGGTACACGGTGCAAACGGGCAGGATGCACTGAAGGATGAAGAGGGTCTGCAGACCATGCGGAATGTGGCACATAATATGGCCTGGATGTTAAAGTGCTTTGAGGCAGGGCGAGAGAAGGGGGTACAGTTGCCGGAGACTGAGAGAGGTGCCAGAACCAATTTTATCCGATAGGCAGACGGGTTAATGAATCAAAAGTACGAGTAAGCAACAGAAACAAAGGAGTAATAAATGCTTTATACAAAAGAAGATTTGAAAAAGCAGCTGGCGGAAGCAGGACTTCTGCCGACAGATACCGTGCTGGTTCATTCCTCCATGAAAGCCATCGGAGCGGTAGAGGGCGGGGCAGACACGGTGCTGGATGCATGGATGGAATATTTTTCGGAGGGACTTTTGCTTCTGCCGACCCATACGTGGCGACAGATGAGCGCGGAATATAATGTGTTTGACCCAGAGAAAGAGGAATCCTGCGTGGGGCTTTTGACGAATCTGTTTCGGAAGAGGGACGGGGTGGTTCGCTCCCTGCATCCAACACACAGTATGGCGGCATATGGCAGGACAGCCGCGGATTATATCAGGGGAGAAGAAAACTGCAACACGCCCTGTACGCCGGGCGGCTGTTATGACAGGCTAAGGACAGTGAGCGGCAAAATCCTGCTGGTGGGTGTGGGACATGAGCGCAATACCTTCATTCACAGTGTAGAGGAGGTATTGAATGTGCCAAATCGACTGACGGATAAGCCGGTACTGTTTTATGTGGTGATGCCGGACGGACAGCGAAAGAAGGTCTATATGAGGAGGCATTATAATGCCATGCAGCCTCATATTTCAGAGGATTTTGTAAAGCTGGAGCAGGCCTTTTATGACAGGGGAGCGGCAAAGCGTGTACTCTTTGGAGAGGCATCCTGTATTCTCTGCGATGCAAAAAAAGTGTTTGAAGTGACTAGGGATGTACTTGCCCCGGATCCGGAATGTCTGGTGACAAGTCCTGTCATTTTGCCGGAAAGATGGCTGAAAAAGACGTGATGGAAAATGCTGGATGACAGAAGAAAAGAGGAAAAGAGAGATGTGGATTTTACTGGCATTTGCATCGGCATTATTTGCCGGATTGACTTCCATTCTTGCGAAGTGCGGTATTCGAAAGACGGATTCCAATGTTGCGACGGCAATCCGGACAATTGTCGTATTGATTTTTTCCTGGATTATGGTATTCGTGGTGGGAGCACAGGAGGGGATTGCACAGGTGAGCGGGAAAACCTGGGTATTCCTGATTTTGTCGGGGATTGCAACGGGGGCATCCTGGCTCTGTTATTTCCGGGCGCTGCAGCTGGGAGATATCAACAAGGTGGTGCCAATCGATAAGTCAAGTACGATTTTGACAATTCTGCTGGCCTTTCTCTTCCTGCATGAGCAGGTAACGCTTTTAAAGGGAATTTCCGTTGTGCTCATCGGCGTGGGTACATTTCTCATGATTCAGAAAAAGGAGAGTACACAAACCGGTGAAAAGAGCGGGAAATCCTGGCTGCTTTATGCCTGCCTGTCGGCGATATTTGCCAGTCTGACTTCCATTCTCGGTAAGATCGGCATTGAGGGATTGAATTCCAATCTTGGTACGGCTGTCCGTACGGCAGTAGTACTGGTCATGGCATGGGTGGTTGTATTTGCGACAAAAAAGCAGAATACAATTCGTGAGATTCCGGGGAAGGAATTCCTATTTATCTGTCTGTCCGGTCTGGCTACCGGAGCATCCTGGCTCTGTTATTACAAGGCACTTCAGGACGGACCGGCAAGCGTGGTTGTGCCGATTGATAAACTGAGTATTCTGGTGACAATTGCATTTTCCTTTGTGGTATTTCATGAGAGGCTGACAAAGAAGGCGGGACTGGGACTTGTACTTATTGTAGGTGGAACTTTGCTTATGCTGTTTTGAATCCTTGAATTTTGAATTCCGAAATCTTTTATTAGATGTTGCATCTTTCAATGGGTTATGCTATTATAATCTAAAGAATATTTTCTAATACAATTCAGATATATTGCCGGTGGGCATATATTCTTAATGTCAAATCCATTGACAGAGGTTTGTATCTTTACAACTCTGTTCCTTTCAGAAAATTCATGCTTTATTTCACATTTATAAGCAGGAGTTTTCGGTAGAGGTGAACTTCTGAAATCTAACGGAGGTCATATGGCAGAGACAGAAGAAAAAGGAATTCTTCAGTGGCATCCTGCATTTTATGCAGGTGTTCGGATTGAATTTGATGCGGAAGAGACAAATATGCTATTTGAAAATGAACATCAGCTGGGAACCAAACCCAAGGAGATTGATGTGCTGATTATCAAGAAAAATTCGGAGGATTGCATAAAAAAGAATATTGGGCAGATATTCCGAAAGCACAATATAGTGGAGTATAAGAGCCCGACGGATTATCTCAGTATCGACGATTTTTATAAAGTATATGCATATGCATGCTTATACAAATCGGACACTTCGATTGTTGATGAGATAAAGGCTGAAGAGATTACGATATCTTTTGTGTGTAAAAACTTCCCACGGAAACTGGCAGCGCATCTTGTGAATGTAAGAAATTATAAAATTCGTCCGTTTGATAAAGGCATATATTATATTATGGGTGACTTTTTTCCCATTCAACTGATTATTATTTCAGAATTGTCAAAAGAAAATAATTTCTGGTTGTATCATCTGACAGATAAACTGCAGGATTCAGATAATGTCGACGAAATTATCGAAGAGTATCAAAAAAACAAAGATAACAAACTATATCAATCAGTTATGGACATTATTGTTCGTGCGAACGAGGAAAAATTTGAGGAGAAGAAAAACATGTGCGAAGCATTACGAGAATTATTCAAGGATGAGCTGGAAGAAGGTATACAACAGGCGATGCAGCAGGTAACCCAGCAAGTAACCCAGCAAGTAACCCAGCAAGTAACCCAGCAAGTAACCCAGCAGGTAACCCAGCAAGTAACCCAGCAGGTAACCCAGCAGGTAACCCAAGAGGTGACCCGTCAGGGTATTAAGTCGCTGATTGAGGCATGCAAAAGTCTGGGAGCTTCATGGGATAGGGTGCTATCCATTGTGTTGGAAAAATTTTCTGTAACAGAAGAGGAAGCGGGTCAATATATGGGCTTGTACTGGTGAGAGAGACAAAGAGTAGTGTGAGAAAAGAAGGAGAGAGAATCATTCCGGAAAAGGGGAAACAAAATGTCCGGACAAAGGAAAAAGCGGGGAATCAGAATAATTGATTCCCCGGATAAAGTCTTGTCTTATTTTAAACCTGAGAAAAAAGTACTTTTGCTGATTGCCATAGGAGGAACCTTCTTTAATGTCGGAATGACAGCCGGTCCCTATTTTGAAGGACGTCTGGCGCAATGCCTCTATGACTGCATCATGGGAAGGGCTTCTGCAGGGGATATGCTGAGAGTTGCCGTTACTTATCTGACGGTGTTTTTTTTTGTGCAGTTGATGCGGTCTCTGAAAAGATTTTCGGGAGCAAGACTCAGGAATGATTTCAGCCGCAATATGCGGCACATGCTCTATAATGGCATAGTACATATGTCAAGAGAGGAGATGAAACAAGAGAGCACAGGCGCTATCATGACAAAAGCCATAGCGGATGTTGATGCCTGTGCCACAGGGATGCAGCAGGTGACCACGGAGATTTTTGACACGGGAGTCCTGCTGGCATCCTATCTTGTGATGCTTTTCGTCTATGACTGGCGGCTGACGTTGCTTTCCTGTCTGTTTATGCCTTTGTCCTATGCTATTGCAATGAGCCTTAAGAAGCCGGTAACCAGAATCAACGAAAAGTACAAAGCAACGGCCGGAAAGTTGAATCAGGAGACACTGGACCGGGTGAATAATGCGGTTACCTACAGAGTTTACGGGAGAGAAAAGGATCGGGATGCCTCATATGAAAAGATTCTCACAGAGTATGAGAAAACGGCGGTACAATCGAATCTCTGGGGAAATGCCATGACACCGGTCTACAATATCATCTGTATGGGCGGTATCCTGTTCATCATCTGGTTTGGCGGAAAGAATGTGCTGGGGACAGGATGGACGGCGTGGGATATCGGCGTGTTTACCACCTTTGTTTCCTGCTTTACGAAGCTGGCGCAGAAGGCATCTACTTCGGCAAAACTTTTTAATTCCATTCAGAGGGCACAGGTGTCCTGGCACAGGATCCAGCCGCTGTTTCGTGAATATGTGGAACTTCCCGCACCGAAGGACGGTGAAAGTGTGGAGACACTCAAGGTCAGCGAAGTTTCCGTTTCCTATCCCGGATTTGAGCCTGTTTTAAAGGGGATTTCTTTTGAAGCCGGGAAGGGACAGATTATCGGGGTAACGGGTGCGATTGCCTGTGGCAAGACGGCATTCGGAAAGACATTTATCGGTGATACGAACTATGAGGGAAGCATCACCCTGGATGGCATAGAACTGCGGGAACTGAATGATGTGGAAAAGAGCGGTCTGATTGCCTATATGGGGCATGAGCCGGAGCTGATGAGCGACACTGTACGGGAAAATATACTTCTAGGCAAGGAGCAGGAGACGGAGTCCCTTCTGAAGATGGTACATTTGAAGGAGGAAGTGGCGGCAATGCCCCATGGAGAGGAGTCCTTTGTGGGAAATGGGGGACAGCAGTTGTCCGGTGGGCAGCAGGCCAGAATTTCCCTGGCTCGGACTATCTGCCATAAAAAAAGTATTATGGTGTTGGACGATCCTTTTTCCGCAGTGGATAAAAAGACGGAGAGAAAGATTTTTGAAGAATTGAGGAGACTTGCAGAGGACAGGATTATTCTGCTTCTGTCTCACAGACTTTCTCTGTTCCCGGAGATGGATGGGGTTTTGTTCTTGCACGACGGAACGGGAAGCTTTGGAATTCATGAACAGTTGTTGCGGGAGAAACCGAGTTATGCGTCGCTCTATGAAAAACAGCAGGCAGGAGGTGCGTCGGATGAAAAATAGTCTGATTTCCATTATCGGAAAAATGGCGGCAAAATCGAAAGGTACGATTGCACTCACGTTGCTGGTCATTGTTGCATCTGTTGTTATGACGCTGTTTCCGCCGCTGATTCTGGAGCAAATTGTCAACAGGCTGACCGACAGGGAGGCGGTAGCTGTGACGGTTGCGCTAGGGTATCTGGGGATGCTGGCAGTTTCCGGTATCTTAGAGTCCCTGCAGAATGTTATGCTGACAGTGATGGGACAGAAGCTGACACATAATGTGCGAAGTGAGATGTGTGCAAAGCTTTCCAGAATGCAGGCAGGGTATTTTGCCAAGACAGAGTCGGGAAAGATTACTTCCCGTTTTGTCAATGATGTGGATGCGGTAGATTCCATTTTCTCAAACGGAATCGTGGGAATGTTCGCAAACGCCTGCAGGGTGATTGGAATTTTGTTTGTGGTTTTTTATAAGAGTCTTGGTCTGGGGATTCTGATTCTGGCTATCGTGCCATTCCTGTTTCTAATGACGCGCCATATCCAGAAGAAGATGCTGAAAGCACAGATGGCAAACAGGGCTGCCATCGGAAAAGTCAATAACCATGTACCGGAGACCATCCGAAATATGAGGAGTATACGTTCTTTTTCCATTCAGAAATATATGGAAGAAAAGTATGATGTTTATATTGAGGAAAGTTATCGTGCTCTGGAAAAAACCAATTTCTACAATGCAATTTATTCTCCGATTGTGGTGTGCATCAGCTCCTGCGTGATTGCGGTGATGATGGTCTGCTCTTCTATGGGAGATGCTATGCAACAGTTCTTTGGCATTACGGTGGGAAGTGCCGTGGCAATCATTGCATACGTTGGGAAGGTGTTCGGTCCCATTGAAAAAATCGGTATGGAGATTCAGAGCGTACAGTCAGCCATTGCCGGTGTAAAGAGAATCAATGAATTTATGAGAGAAGAGGAAGCACCTTGCTGTGAGGAGGAAGAAGTTCATGGAACAGAGGTGAAATTTGAGCATGTGAGTTTTGCCTATGATCCGGAGCAACCGGTGTTTTCTAACCTAAGTTTTACAGTAAAGGAAGGGGAAAACGTCACTTTGGTGGGCAGAACTGGTGCGGGGAAAAGTACGGTATTTCGCCTGCTTTTGGGATTGTATGAACCGCAGGAAGGAAATGTGACTGTGGGTGGTGTGGAAGCAAATCGCATTCCGGGAGACAGACGCCGCAGCTTTATGGGTTATGTGGAGCAGCAGTTTCGGCCTGTAATGGGTGCCGTGGAAGATCAGATTACACTGTTTGATACAGCATTTTGCAGAAACGAGGTAGAGGAGACGGCAAAGCTGGTGGGACTCCATGAAAAAATAATGTCTTTGCCGTACGGTTATGATACCCCCATGGAGAGAGCGGATTTTTCCCAGGGAGAGCTACAGCTGCTTTCCATTGCCAGGGCTGTGATTGCAAAACCGAAGATTATGCTTCTGGATGAGATTACGGCAAATCTTGACAGTGTGACGGAAAGCAGAGTGCTGGATGTGCTGAAAAAAGCCTCGGAGGGCCGTACGGTAATCTCTATTTCCCACAGGATTCATGAGAAGCTGCAGCAGGGCAGACTGATCACAATAGGGGCAGAATAAGGAGAATTATGAATATGACACAGAAATCGAAGGGAATTTTTTTTATTATATGTTCTGGCTTTTGCTTTGCACTGATGACCTTTTTTGTAAGAATGGCCGGAGACCTGCCTACCATGCAAAAAGCTTTTTTCAGGAATTTTATTGCCTTTAGTGGCTGACTGTTTTTATTGCCTTTGTTGGCGCTCTGTTTATCATTAAGCCTTCCATGGAACTGACCTCCGTTTATGCGCTGATTGGAGCGTTGGGCGGTCTTGGAGCAGGCGTGGCATACACCTTTGTGAGAATGCTGGGGAGACAGGGTGTGAAAGGACCGATTGTAGTGGCGGCTTTTTCCGGCTTCAGTTGTGTTGTGATACTGCCCTTTATGATTCTGCAATATCAGCATATGGCGCTCTGGCAGACAGCCTGGCTGTTACTGACGGGGATTGCGGCTGCAGGAGGGCAGTTCTGCATTACAAAGGCATATACGTATGCGCCAGCCAGAGAAATCTCTGTGTTTGACTATACACAGGTGATATTTGCGGCACTTCTGGGATTTCTGTTCCTGCATCAGGTGCCGGACGGATATAGTATTCTGGGCTATGTTATCATTCTTTTCACTGCTATGTTAAAATTTTTTTAAAATACCTATTGCAATTTGGAAAATATTGTAGTATCATTCATTTCAACAAAAACCTACTAAACCAATAGGAAAAGTATAGATATGGAGGAGGATAATTATGAAAAAGAGAAATTTATCTGTTTTGACAGCAGCAGTATTGGGACTGGCAACATTAGCAACCGGATGCGGAAACGCAGAACCTGCTACTCAGGCACAGAGCAGTCAGGTATCACAGGAAAACCAGAGCACGCAGGACAATCAGGCTGCACAGAGCACTTCCGATGAAGAAGGTGAGGTAACAACCGTAAAGGCAGCGAGAGTTTTTGTTTCACCGCCCTACAACTACAATGATGAGAACGGTAATCAGACCGGCTTTGAGACAGAAGTGATTAAAGCGGCGTTTGAACTGCTCCCTCAATACAAACTGGAGTTGATTGATACCGCGGATGAGGATTTGCTGACCGGCATCCAGACAGGAAAATATGATTTCGGTTTTAAGACGGCATGGTATACAGAGGAACGGGCAAAGACCTTTATCATTCCTAAGGAAAACAGTGCAGCTACAACAGTGGGCTTGCTGTTCCGCTCAGAGAATGCCGATAAGATTAAAGATTTCAAGACATTTTCCGAGTTCAGCGGAAAGCTGGTGCCTCTGGCTCCCAGCAATGCCCAGTATTCCATCGTAGCACAGTGGAACGAAGAAAATCCTGATTACCCTATCGATTTACAGGCGGCGGAGAGCTTTGATACTTCAGAAGCAATCAGCTGGCTGTTGGAAGGAAGGTATGACGGACATATCTACACCGGACATTATTATAAGAACAATATCGTAGATGAGAACGGCGCTTATCATCAGTTTAACGATCAGTTGTCTTGGGTTATTTACAAAGCAATTGCAACCTACCCTTTGTTTAACAAAGAGAATCAGGAACTGGCAGATGCTTATGATGAAGCAATTAAGCAGCTGAAGGATGATGGAACCATATACAATCTGGAGATTCAATTCTTCGGAGAGGATATCTATCAGTATCTGGATGAGTTGAGCGCACAAAAGTAAAGGTAAACAGGAGTGGAGTACATATGGCAACGAGAGTATTTAATCTGGGATTTATACCGAAGGTCATTGTGGAAGTATTGCCATATTTAAGCGTTACTTTCCTGATTGTTCTGGGAACAATGGTATTTGCTTCCATCGTTGGTTTTCTTGTGGCAAAGGCAAAAATCAAAAACGGAGTAACCAGACATATTGCGAATGCCTATATAACGGTATTTCGCTGTATCCCATCCATTGTACTTCTCTTTCTGGTGTATTATGGATTGCCACAGTTATTTCAGATGCTCTTTCATGTGGACATCAGCTTTTGGAATAAGGCGGTGTTTGTAATTCTGACCTTTGCGCTTTTGTTCGGTGCCAATATGGGAGAGGTGATGAGAGCGGCCTATGAGGCGGTTGACGGAGGACAGACGGAGGCGGCGCTTACCGTGGGGTTGACTGAAAGACAGGCATTTTTCAGAATCACGTTTCCGCAGGCATTTCGGTATGCACTGCCCAATCTGGCGAACATTATCACAGGATTGATGAAAGAAGGGGCACTGGCTTATACCATCGGACTGATTGATATGATGGGCAAGGGTAAAATGATTATCAGCCTGAATTACGGCGCCTATACATTAGAAACCTATCTGGCATTGTTTCTGATTTACTGGGTGCTGACAAAGGCAGTTGAGATTTCTTTCGGACAGATGGATAAGAGACTTTCCAGAGGTGGTAAAACAATTGCCGGTTAAACCGGAGAGCGGGAGGACATACAAATGAGTTTGAATACAGAATTTATGAAAGAAACATTCTTCCTGGCCCTGGACGGTGTTCCCGTGACTTTGAAAATCACGGGAGTGGCATTGTTTTTCAGCCTGATAATCGGTTTCTTGCTGGCGCTGACAAGAATCTACAGGGTCAGGATATTTTCTTCCGTAGTTGCAGGGTATGTATCCTTGATCCGGGGAACTCCCATGGTGCTGCAGGTTCTGATTGTATACAGTATGGTTCCAAGCCTGCTGAATTCGATTGTGAAAAGTCTGGGCTGGCAGGTGAATGTTTTTGACATTAATCCGGTGGTATATGCTTATGTGGTATTTACCATCAATACAACGGCACTCATCACAGAGATTTTCCGGTCAGCGCTTCTGTCTGTCAGCAAGACACAGCTGGAAGCGGCATTGTCAGTAGGACTCTCACCCTTCTGGGCTTATGTGAGAATTATCGTACCGCAGGCAGTTGAGAAGGCACTGCCGAATATCTGTACCACGACTGTAAACCTGCTGAAAGGAACATCACTGGCTTTTATGATGTCTGTGGCAGATGTAACGGCTATCGCCAAGACGCAGGCATCCTTCGGATATAATTATCTGGAAGCTTATGCGGATATTTTTGCAATTTATATTCTGCTTTGCGGAGTTGTACAGATTTTGTTCCATTTGCTGGAACGGAGACTGACCAGACACAGAAGGGTCGCGGTTGCCTAGGGAGGAAAAGAAAATGTTGGAGTTGAAAAATATACATAAATCATTCCAGAAAAACGAGGTGCTGAAGGGTGTGAACCTGAAAGTGGAAAAGGGTGATGTGGTGGTAATTCTCGGCCCCAGCGGTTCGGGCAAGACAACACTGCTTCGTTCCATTACTTTTCTGGAGAGAGCGGACAAAGGCGAAATCAGACTGGGAGACCTTGTGTTGGATGCAGAGAAGGCGGGTAAGAAGGAAATCCATCAGATTCGCAAGAAGACGGGTTTTGTCTTTCAAAATTATTGCCTTTTTCAGAATAAGACAGCGCTGGAAAACGTGACGGAGGGACTGATAATCGGCAGAAAAATTCCAAAGGCAGAGGCGGTTCGTATCGCGAAGGAGGCACTGGACAAAGTCGGGCTTTCTGACAGGTATGACTATTATCCTTCCCAGCTTTCCGGTGGACAGCAGCAGCGTGTCGGTATTGCGAGAGCCATTGCCGTACAGCCGGAAGTAATCCTGTTTGATGAGCCGACTTCTGCACTTGACCCTGAACTGGTGAGCGGTATTCTGGCAATTATGAAACAACTGGCCAAAGAAGGAAGTACGATGATAATCGTGACCCATGAGATGACCTTTGCACAGGATGTGGCTACCAGAGTCGTATTCATGGACGGTGGCGAAGTGGTGGAAGAGGGAACACCGCGGGAAATCTTTTCCCATCCGAAGGAGGAAAGGACCCGCCAGTTCCTGAGCAGATTTATTTCGGATTCAGATTATGTAATATAAAGGAGAAGAAAAATGAACGGAAGAGAGAGAATCGAAGCAATTTTAAACGGAAAACCCTTTGACAAGGCAGCTGCTTCTGCTTGGATGCATGTACCTGCAGTAGACCGGGATCCGGAAGCCTTTGCCGAGGCAATGATTCGGTTTAATGATGAGTATGACTGGGATCTGGTGAAGGTGCAATTGAATGCTTTTTATATCACAGAGGCGTACGGAGCTGATATTGAGTTCTTTCAGCAGCCACCTTTGAAATTTCAGAGAATTAAAAAGCTGGCAGAAGTGAAGAAATATCCCATTGAAACATTGGAAGACCTGAAGAACCTGAAGAAAATCACCGTGAAAGAGAGCCCGGTACTGCAGAGGGATGTGAAGGCTGTGGGGAAGATTGTGGAGCATTACAAGAACACCAAGGTGGTGATCCCGACTCTTTTTTCCGCTTATTCCTGGTTGAGCGGCATGACTGCTGGAAAAGAAGAAACCGTGAAGAAGTTTATTACACATGACAGGGAGGCAGTACATGCTGCACTGGGAATCCTGAATGAAGTGAACAAGAGTGTTGTGGATGCCTATGTGGAAGCGGGGGTGGACGGATTCTTCTTTGCAACATCTTATACTTCTCCACTGGTAGTAACGGAAGAGGAATTTGAAGAGTTTCATCGTGCTTATGATGAGCCGCTGCTGGAATATATCAATCAGAAGACATGGTTCAATATGCTGCATGTGCATGGAAATGCAGATCTGTATATTGAAAAACTGGTGAAATACCCCGTACAGTCAATCAACTGGGAGAATGTTTCTGAGGGAATACGACCAGAACGTCTGACGTCTGCAGCAAAGCTGAGAAGTCTGACGGATAAGGTGCTGGTGGGCGGTACAGATCAGTTCCATGATTTTTATGGTGCCAAAGAGGTGGTAGAACAACGGATAAAGGAACGTTTACATACATTGCTTTCGGAAGTGGAGGACAAGAGAATCATTTTCGGTGCAGGCTGCTCCCTGCCGTTGGATATTCCGGCAGAAAATATCGGCTTTTTAAGAAAGGCAGTTGACAGCACAGCATTGTAAACGAAAAGGTGACATTATGAAGCGGATTTTATGTTATGGTGATTCCAACACCTGGGGACTGATCGCCGGTACTAACGAGCGGTACGGACCCGGCATACGTTGGACGGGACGTCTACAGACTGCACTGCCCCGGGAAGAATTCCAGGTTATTGAAGAGGGACTGTGCGGCAGAACGACGGTTTTTGAGGATATTTCCAGAACGGGTAGAAACGGCGCAGCGCTGCTTCCGGTTATTCTGGAAGCACAATATCCTTTGGATCTGGTCATTCTCATGCTGGGAACCAATGACTGTAAGACGATTTATAATGTAGAACCCGAGATTATATGTGATGGCATCCGGTTGCTGCTGGAGGAAATCAGACAGGCATCTCCAAAATGCAGAATTCTTCTGATTTCACCGATTGAGCTGGGAGAAGAAGTGTGGAGAGAGGAATATGATCCGGAGTTTGGCAGAAAGTCGGTAGCGGTTTCCAAAGAATTAAAGACTTCGTATAAACAACTTGCCGAAAGGTGGAAAATCGATTTCCTGGCAGCATCCGATTTCGCAGATCCCAGCCCGGTGGATATGGAGCACCTGGATGAAACGGGACATAAACGGCTTTCAAAGGCAGTGATTGACAGCGTTTTTCGGATTTTCGGAATAAATAATTGATTCGCGGGAGGACTGAAACAATGGCTTATGCAAAAGAAACCACCTGTGTACAGGGGAGTAATGACGGAACTGACTGTTATGGCGCAGTCAGCTATCCGATTTATCTGTCAGCAACCTATGCTCATCCGGCTTTGGGAGAGACGACAGGTTACGCCTACGGAAGAGTGGCAAATCCCACAAGAGACCAGCTGCAGAAAACTGTAGCACTTCTGGAACATGGAGAAGAAGCCCTGGCGTTTTCTACCGGTATGGCGGCAATTACTGCTGTGTTTGACCTGTTCGAATCGGGTGACCATATCATTGCCACAGACGATATTTACGGCGGCACGCTCAGACTTTGGGACAGCCTGGGTAAAAAGAACGGGCTGGAGGTGAGTAGCGTTGATACCACGGACTTAAAAAAACTTGAGGCAGCGGTTCGCCCGAATACAAAAGCCATTTTTCTGGAGACACCTTCCAATCCCATGATGAAGGTGACGGATATCCGGGGGGCAGCGGAAATTGCAAAAGCACATGACTGTGTTCTGATTGTGGATAATACATTCCTGTCACCTTATTTTCAGCAGCCGCTTGATCTGGGAGCAGATATTGTGGTACATAGTGGGACAAAATATCTCGGAGGCCACAATGATGTGCTGGCGGGATTTACCGTGACAAGGGATGCAGAATTGGGAGAGCGGTTGAAATACGTTTACAAGACAACCGGTGCCTCTCTCTCTCCCATGGACAGCTGGCTTGTGCTGAGAGGGATTAAAACACTTGCCATCCGCATGGAACAGCATCAGAAAAATGCGCTGGCAATCGCGGAGTGGCTAAAGACTCAGCCAAAAGTGAGGGAGGTTTATTACATCGGGCTTGAGGACAGGCCTGACAAGGAACTGATAGACAGGCAGTGCAGCGGCTACGGCGGTATGATTTCCTTCCGTGTGGACAGTCGGAAAACGGTGGAAGAAGTGCTGAAAAAAGTGAAGCTGATTCGTTTTGCCGAGAGCCTGGGCGGTGTGGAAAGTCTACTTACCTTTCCTGCGGAGCAGACACACAGGGAGGTGCCGGAGAAACTCAGAAAGAAGCTTGGGGTGGACGATACTCTTCTTCGCCTTTCCGTGGGAATTGAAAACAGCAATGATCTGATTGCCGATTTGGAGCAGGCTCTGGAAGAACGGGAATCCTAGTTGACCGGACGATTGATTTCGTGTATACTTTAGCTGTGTAATTCGAAAAAGTACCAACAGGAAATCAATCGGAGGAAACTAAGATGAACATTGTTTGTTTGGATTTGGAAGGCGTGCTTGTACCTGAAATCTGGATTGCCTTTGCCGAGGCGAGCGGTATTCCGGAGTTAAAGAGAACCACCAGGGATGAGCCGGACTATGATAAATTGATGAGATGGCGTATCGGCATTCTAAAAGAGCACGGGCTTGGCTTAAAGGAGATTCAGGACACCATTGCTACCATTGACCCGATACCCGGAGCAAAAGAGTTTCTGGACGAACTGAGAAGCCTGACCCAGGTGATTATTATCAGCGACACCTTTACCCAGTTTGCAACACCTCTTATGAAAAAACTGGGTTGGCCCACCATTTTCTGTAACTCTCTGGAGGTTGCAGAGAACGGGGAGATAACCGAATTTAAGATGAGAATTGAGAATTCTAAGCTGACGACGGTCAAGGCGTTGCAGTCCATTGGGTATGAAACGATTGCAAGTGGAGACAGCTACAATGACCTTGGTATGATAAAGGCCAGTAAAGCAGGGTTCCTGTTCAAGAGTACGGATAAGATTAAGGCAGATAATCCCGAACTTCCTGCTTTTGAAGACTATGAGGAGCTGTTGGCGGCAATTAAGAAAGAACTGAACTAGACATGGCAATTTAAGCATGGAAATGCAACCACGAACATATGGAAGAAATGCAAAGGGAGACTCCACTTGGAATCTCCTTTTTGTGTGTAAAATCCTGATGTTGAACTGAAAAGTGTCTGATTTCAGTTGATTATTTGGTGAATTGGTTATATAATTATGATAATTAGCTGAGCGGTGAGATAATATAGGTTGGAACAAAATACACAAGGGAAGGGGAAAAAAACAATCGTGAAACAATTTTTCGGAAAGAGTCAGTCAGGAAATTTAAAGGAAGCTGTAAGGGGGTTACAACAGCCGGAGATGCTTCTTTTGATGTCCAATGCAGATCAGTTTGAAGCGCATGTGGCAGAATTGGAACAGCTTTATCCGGGTGTTCCCAGCATCGGTTGCATCGGTATGTCCTATGATACCAAAGTTGTGGAGAAAGGTGTAGGTGTTGTGGCCTTTGCCGGGGTTACGGCAGTAGCCAATGTATTGGAACAGGTATCTGTCATGCCGGTAAAATACATTGAACGTTTGGAGAAGGACGTGAAAAAGGTAGGCGCTTCCGAACGGGATACGGTGTGTATCGATTTCTGTGCCGGAAACGATGCCTGTGTGCTGACAACCATGTTTAGTGTACTGGGAAAAGCACGCATACAGTTGATGGGCGGAACCGGGGATGCCGGAAAGATATCTGCAAACGGCAAAATATACAACGATGCGGTTGCCTATGCACTGGTGAAAAATCAGGGTGGAAAAGTCAAGGTATATAAGGAAAATATGTACAGACCTCTTGCTGATTATCGTTTAATTGCGTCAAAAACGGACAGAAGCAAATACTACATTGGAGAACTCAACGGTAAGCCGGCCAAGCAGGTTTATGAAGATATCTTACATATTAAAGAAAGTGATATCACCTCTCAGACCTTTAAAAATCCTATCGGGAAGGTAAAAGGAGATGATGTGTGTATCATTTCCATTAAGGAAGTAGTAGGAAACGGGCTTGCCTGCTACAGACAGGTGAATGACTCTGATGTGCTGACTATTTTGGAATTAAAGGATTATCAGAAGATTGTAGAAGAAACCATACAGAGTATGAAACAGGATTTTTCTCATATTTCCGGTATTTTCTCAGTAAATTGTCTGTTCCGGTACCTTCTTTTTACACAGAATCATACTATGCAGGAATATTTGGATTCCATGAGTGTGGTTGGAAATCATGCAGGATTGATTGGTTACGGAGAACATTGCAACAATCAATTTGTGAACCAGTCCATGACTTGTGTCGTGTTTGAGTAGACTGTGAAGGAGGAGAAAGGAATGGCTTTATTTCAAAAGAAAACAAATCAAGAGCAGATGGAAGCAGCATCTACAGAAAAGATAAATTTATATCCGGTGGTTCATGTGGCGGATAGCCTGAAGGACTATCAGAAGCAGCTGGTATTGAAGGAAGTGGAATCTTTACAGGAACTGAGAGAGGTGCAGCTTGCTTTCGACGAAGTGTTGGCGGAGGATACGATACTCCGAGAAAAACTGGAATCCTTTCATGACCGCTTTGCATCGGTGGGGGAGATTTCCGGTCAGTTTGCGGAGGTGGAGAAAAATATTGTGGCTTCCGTAGAACAGGCACAGCAACAGGTGGGAAGCCTGCGGGAAAGCTCCGGACAGGTGCAGGATCACTTTACAGAAATACAGGAAACTTTTACGGAATTCCAGGAATCCGTACAGAAAATCAAAGAGTGCATGAAGCAGATTATTTCCATTGCCAACCAGACCAATATGCTTGCACTGAATGCTTCCATTGAAGCAGCCCGTGCAGGAGAGCAGGGAAAAGGGTTTGCTGTGGTTGCAGTACAGGTAAAGAACCTTGCCAATGAAATCAAGAACCTTGTGAATACAGTAGATTTGAGTATCACTGATGTGGAGGAGGGCACGGGAAAACTGAACGACAGTATTGCTATGTCCAAAGAAGCACTTGTTCAGAGTATGGATAAAGTTGATGGCACTTATGAGATGTTTGACAAGATTATGGAGGCAGCAGGCGGAGCGGAAGATGTGCAGCGTCAGATTGAAGATGCCATCAAGACTTCCGATGGAGATTTACAGGAAGTAAACAGTCATTTTGAGGAGACGGAAGGACAGTATCAGAAGGTGCTGGAACACATTGCCAGAGCCAATCGGCTGGGTACTACAAAAAGCTCCATGTTTGAAGATATGGACAATATGCTTTCCCAGATTAAGCCCATTGTTGATGAGATGTAGTGATAAAGGGGGATTCCACTTGCGGAATCTCTCTTTTGTGTGTAAAATAAACAGTATTAGGAATACAAATGATGGGGGTGCGGTCAAATGAACAAATTATTGATTGTATCGGAAGCACAGGGATACCTGTTGTCAGCACTGAAAAAAAAGTTGGAAGAAGCAGAATATGAGGTGAAGATTGCTCCCGCAAAGACAGATGAACTGAGCAAAGTGATGAAAGATGCGGATGCAATCTACATTTTTGCCGATGAAGAACTTGCGCAGATGCAGCAGGGGCTGATTTATCTGAAGGATACGGCGGTGGAGCATGATCTGCCGGTATTTATTACCGGTGATACCCAGGAGATTCAGACAATTTACGGCGTTTTGCCCAAGCACCTTGTACAGAAGGAATTCCTGCGTCCCATCAATGTGGGTGAAGTAGCGGAGGAAATTGATTCTTATTTAAAGACCTGCGGAAAACATACGAAGAAGAAAATTCTTGTGGTGGATGATTCCGGTGCCATGTTGCGGAATGTAAAGGGGTGGCTGGAGGATAAGTATCAGGTGATTCTGGCGAATTCCGGGGCTATGGCAATCAAGTATCTGTCCACAAACCGTCCGGATCTGGTTCTTCTGGATTATGAGATGCCCATAGTGGACGGAAAACAGGTGCTGGGCATGATTCGCAGTGAGATGGAATTTGCGGATATTCCAGTTATCTTCCTGACCAGCAAAGGAGACAGAGAGAGTGTCATGCAGGTTATGAGCCTGAAGCCGGAGGGTTATCTGTTGAAGACGATGCCGCCGGAGGACATTATTAAGTCTGTAGATGATTTCTTTGAGAGAAGAAAGGCAATGGGAAAGTAGTGTGGTGAGTTGAAAAAATCCTGTTTCTGTGATAGACTGGGAACGATTACGAAAGCATAAGAGAAGAAACATAGAACAAGGAGTGACAGGAATGGAACAGTACAAGCAGGAATTTATCGAGTTTATGGTAGACAGCCAGGTGATGAAGTTTGGCGAGTTTACATTAAAAAGCGGGAGAAAGTCTCCGTTCTTTATGAATGCTGGAGCATATGTGACAGGAAGCCAGCTGATGAGACTGGGAGAGTATTATGCAAAGGCAATTCACGAAAATTACGGTGATGATTTTGACGTATTGTTCGGACCTGCCTATAAGGGTATTCCCATCAGTGTGGTAACGGCAGTGGCATACAGCAAATTATACGGAAAAGAGATTCGCTACTGTTCCGACCGCAAAGAGGAAAAAGACCATGGTGCGGATAAGGGAAGCTTTCTGGGAAGCACCTTAAAGGACGGGGACAGAGTGATCATGATTGAAGATGTCACCACTTCCGGAAAGTCCATGGAAGAAACCGTGCCGAAGGTGCGGGGAGCTGCAGATGTAACGATTATCGGCCTTATGGTTTCTTTGAATCGTATGGAAATCGGACTTGGCGGTAAGATGAGTGCACTGGATGAAATCAAGGAAAAATACGGCTTTGATGCACATGCCATTGTTACCATGAAGGAAGTAATTGAACATCTGTATAACAGACCATACAAAGGACAGATTTATATTGACGATACAATAAAGGCGGCGATTGACGAATATTATGAAACATATGGTGCTTAATGAGAAAATGAGTGAAGAGAATGATATCCTGGTGACGGGAGAGAAAAGACAGGAAGGGAGCAAAATCATGGAACAGAAGGTTTATAAGGTAATGAAGGGTGCGGGAGCAACCAATATTGCGGTAGGTGTGGTTACCCTTGTTGTGGGGATTGTGACAGGGATACTGCTGATTGTAACCGGCGGTAAACTGATCGCAGGAAAATCCAAAATTTTATTTTAAGGCAGGAGCTGTTTCGGGCATTTTCTGAGAGGCATAGGAATCTCTTTGGAAAGTGCCCGTTTAGAGTTTTTATGAAGAAAAGAAAAGGCTACATTTTTACCAACAAAAGACATTCCGACAGGGGAATTATGGCTACGATTCTGGGAATCATCAGTCTTGCTTCTCTGGGAATTGTGCTTTTCCAGGCATATCGAAACGATGGAGAGGCCGCGGTGAACTATGGGTTTACCGGGCTTCTTGCTATGCTGTTTTCCCTGGTGGGACTGGTGCTTGGGATTGTGACAGTCAGGGACAAGAGTTATTACAGGTTGTTTCCGGTGCTGGGAGTACTGCTGAATCTTGCCGCTCTGGGAGGCGTCAGCCTGATTTTATATGCCGGTGCTAATTTGTAGAATTTAGTAAGAAAGTGAGATTAATTATGGTAGAGATGGAAAAAAACACAGCTGTCCTTGAGGAGCGTTATCAGCTTGTCATAGACAGGATCCGTGAGATTCCTAAGGAGAATTTTGAAAAGAAGGAATTGAAGGACTATTTTGATAAAATGTCGGGATTCATTCTCCTTTTGGACGATACGAAGAAATTTTTGGATGAGGGCGGCCTGAAAACGGCTTCGTTGGAAGAATTGAAAGAGCGCAATCATGCTCTGTTTACAGACATTTTGCCGGAACATTATGAGGAAAGCTACGGAAATCCGGCTTATGCGGTGAAACAGCTGGGTGAGTACGGTCAGGAACTTTCTTTCCTTTACAGTGAGCTGCGTGATACGATTGAATATTTATACGGCGGAGAACTGGAGCTGGTTGTTATCGCATTGGAACTGTTTGCGGAGATTTACGCGGCCTTTACCTACGAGTGGAGCGAAAACCGGGAATTGCCTTCCAAAGAGGATATCCGTAAGACACTTTACTGGTTTGTGAGTGATTATGCAGATATTCGAACAGAGCGCAGTGTCCGGCAGCTGGTGTGTCCGGAAGGCTGCCGAGCAGCAGAGATTGTCTGCAGCAGTAACCTGAACGATGTGAGATATCTCTATGCGTACGGAAAGTATGTGGATGAGAATGAACTGGAAACGGCAAAATATCTGGCGAGTCTTCCGGAAGAGACGATTGCTACCATGGCAGACACCTATACAGAGGGGTATCGCATCGGCTTTGAAGTGACCGGTAAGGATTTGAGCAAGAAGAAAACAGCGGAAGTCAGATATCATATCGGGTTTGAGCGAATGATACGCCGGTCTATCGAAAACTTTGAGAAACTTGGGCTGAAACCGGTTATCTGCGATACACATGTGGACGGTGGAACTGTCAACCGCCAGTACACCTATGACCACAAGGATGACAAAGCTCTTTTCTGGGACAGAAATTATATGAACCGCAGGCTCGAGGTGCAGCGCACCGCATTTGAAAAATACAGGGAAGATGCGAGGGGTTACGCAGGTCCTGCCGTAGTGGAGACCTTTGGCGAGAAGGAGTTCAATCCGGTGAACAAGAAGGAGGCTCTGAAGCTTTCTGAGGAGCAGAATAAGCTTTGGGTGGAATTCATGAGTCAGAACCGGGCAATCACGGAGGAGTATATCATCGAGGAGGAGCGCAGTTTTACCATCATCGCGTTCCCGGTGCCTGAGGTGGGGGATGTTTTTCAGGAACTGTTTGCTGAGACCATCAAACTCAATACCCTGGATTATATGCTTTATCGCGATGTACAACAGAAGCTGATTGATGCACTGGATACAGCAGATTACTGCGAAATCAAGGGAAGCGGGGACAACAGGACGGATTTGAAAGTGAATCTGTGGAAGCTGAAGAATCCGGAGAAAGAGACCATATTCGAAAACTGCGTGGCAGATGTAAACATTCCCGTGGGTGAGGTATTTACCTCTCCCGTACTGGAGGGGACAAATGGACTCCTCCATGTGACAAAGGTATTTTTGGAAGGATTGGAGTATCGAAACCTTGCCATAACCTTTGAGGATGGCATGATAAAGGACTACACCTGTGACAACTTTGCTTCTGAGGAGGAGAACAGGAATTTTGTGAAGGAAAATATTTTGTTCCGTCACGAGACGCTGCCGTTGGGCGAGTTCGCCATCGGAACCAATACTACCGCTTATGTGATGGCGAGAAAGCTGAATGTGGAGGCAAAGCTGCCGATCCTGATTGCGGAGAAGACAGGACCTCACTTTGCGGTGGGTGATACCTGCTATCATGGCACGGAGGATGTGACAGTATATAATCCGGATGGCAAGGAAATTGTTGCAAAGGAAAATTCCTGTTCCGGACTCCGTAAAGAAAAACCTTCCGAAGCATACTTTAACTGCCATACGGACATCACAATCCCTTATGATGAATTGGGAGAACTGACGGCAGTCAGAAAGGACGGCACGAGGATTGCCATTATCAAAGAAGGAAGATTTGTACTTCCCGGTACAGAAGTACTGAATGCGGCTTTTGATGAATAAAAATTAAGTTTTTGGAATTTTGTCAGTTAGAGGTTGCGTAAATCTGCGTATTTTAGTAAACTTGAGATAAAATGATTGATTGCATAAGGAGGACATCATGGCGAAGGATGGTATTATGCCGCGTGTCGGCATTGTTATGGGCAGCGATTCCGATATGCCGGTTATGGCAAAGGCTGCGGATATTCTGGAGGAGTTGGGCATCCCCTATGAGATGACGATTATCAGTGCACACAGAGAGCCGGATGTGTTCTTTGAATATGCGAAGAGTGCTGAGGAGAAGGGCTTTAAGGTAATCATTGCGGGAGCCGGAATGGCTGCGCATCTGCCGGGCATGTGTGCGGCAATTTTCCCCATGCCCGTGATTGGGATTCCCATGCACACAACTTCACTGGGAGGAAGGGATTCCCTGTATTCTATTGTGCAGATGCCCTCCGGCATTCCTGTGGCTACCGTGGCAATTAACGGTGGTGCCAATGCGGGACTTCTGGCAGCAAAAATTCTGGCGACTTCGGATGCGGAATTGCTTGAAAAGCTGAAGGCATACAGTGAGAAGCTGAAAAAACAGGTGGAAGCCAAGGACGCGAAACTGCAGGAAATTGGATATAAGGCATACATGGATTCCACTAAAGCGTAAAAACTTGAGAAGAACTTCTAATGCTCACACCAGAGGGTGTTTCGCAAAGAAGTTCTAAGTCTCAAGCAGAAGAACAAAGCCCTGTGTGGCGGAAATGAGGAGAAAAATGGATTATAAGAAGGCTGGAGTAGATATTGAGGCAGGATACAAGTCAGTGGAATTGATGAAACAGTATGTTAAGGGAACGATGCGTCCCGAAGTTATGGGAGGCTTAGGAGGCTTTTCCGGTGCATTTTCCATGAATGCCATCAAGAATATGGAAAATCCCGTTTTGCTGTCGGGAACAGATGGCTGTGGCACCAAGGTAAAACTGGCATTCCTGATGGATAAGCATGATACCATCGGCATTGACTGCGTGGCGATGTGTGTCAATGATGTGGCATGTGCGGGCGGTGAACCGCTATTTTTCCTGGATTACATAGCCTGCGGCAAGAATTATCCGGAAAAGATTGCCACCATCGTTAAGGGTGTGGCTGAGGGCTGTAAGCAGGCAGGCGCGGCACTGATTGGTGGTGAGACGGCAGAGCATCCCGGCCTGATGCCTGAGGATGAGTACGATCTGGCAGGCTTTGCGGTAGGCGTAGTGGATGAAAAAGATTTGATTACCGGTGCGAATATCAAGGCCGGCGATACCCTGATCGGTATTGCTTCTTCCGGCGTTCACTCCAATGGTTTCTCTCTGGTTCGCAAGGTGTTTGAGATGACGAGGGAGAGTCTGGATACTTATTATGATGAACTGGGAACGACTCTCGGAGAAGCGCTGATTGCACCTACAAAGATTTATGTGAAGGCACTGAAGTCCATCAAGGATGCGGGTGTTACCGTGAAGGGCTGCAGCCACATCACAGGCGGCGGTTTTTATGAGAATATTCCCAGAATGCTTCCCGACGGTATCAATGCCGTTGTGGAGAAAAACAGCTATGACATTCCTCCTATCTTCAAGCTTCTGCAGAAGACGGGAAACATTGAAGAGAAGATGATGTACAATACCTATAACATGGGTCTTGGCATGGTTCTGGCAGTTGATCCTGCGGATGTGGATAAGACGGTTGCGGCTGTCAGGGCAGCAGGCGAGACTCCTTTTGTAGTGGGACACTGTGAGGCAGGCGAAAAGGGAGTTACCTTATGTTAAGGGCAGTTGTATGTGTATCCGGCGGCGGGACCAATCTGCAGGCTATTCTGGATGCCATTGACAATCAGAAAATTACCAATACGGAGATCCTTGCGGTTATCAGCAACAATGCCGGGGCGAAGGCTCTGACCCGTGCTCAGAATCATGGGATTCCCGACATTTGTATGTCGCCGAAGGAGTATCCCGACAGGGAGAGCTTTAACAGAGCTTTCACGGAAAAAATGTGTGATCTGAATCCGGATCTTATCGTACTGGCAGGATTCCTGGTTAAGATTCCCGAGGAGATGGTGGCAAAATTCTCCAACCGGATTATCAACATTCATCCTTCTCTGATTCCTTCCTTTTGCGGTGTGGGGTATTATGGACTGAAGGTACATGAGAAGGCTCTGGAGCGCGGCGTGAAGGTGACTGGTGCTACCGTACATTTTGTGAATGAGGGAATGGACGAAGGACCGATTATTGCACAGAAGGCTGTGGCAGTGGAAGAGGATGACACACCGGAAATCCTGCAGCATCGTGTCATGGAGCAGGCAGAGTGGGTATTACTGCCTCAGGCAATTGACGATATTGCAAACGGAAGAATCGAAGTAAAGAACAACAAGGTCAGAAGAGTAAGAAAGGCATGGACAAACAGATGAAGGTTTTAATTGTAGGCGGCGGCGGACGTGAGCATGCAATCGCAGTCAGCATGAAGAAGAGCAGGAGAGTGGACAAACTTTACTGTGTACCTGGAAATGCCGGAATTGCGCAGATTGCAGAGTGTGAGCCGAGTATCGGTGTGATGGAGTTTGACAAAATTATTGCCTATGCGAAAGAAAAGAAAGTGGATTTGGTGTTTGTGGCACCGGATGATCCGCTGGTCGGAGGTCTGGTGGATGCGCTGGAAGCAGAAGGATTCAGAGTGTTCGGACCGAGGGCAAACGCGGCGATTCTGGAGGGAAGCAAGGCATTTTCCAAAGATTTGATGAAAAAGTATCATATTCCCACGGCAGCTTACGAGACCTTTGATGATCCGGATCAGGCACTTGCCTATCTGGAAACAGCAAAAATGCCCATCGTGCTGAAGGCGGACGGGCTGGCACTCGGAAAAGGTGTTCTGATCTGTAATACTCTGGAAGAAGCAAAAGCCGGTGTGCGGGAAATCATGCTGGACAAACATTTCGGCAGCGCAGGCAACCGAATGGTGATTGAAGAGTTTATGACGGGACGCGAGGTTTCCGTGCTTTCCTTTGTGGACGGAAAAACAATTAAGCCTATGACTTCCGCTCAGGATCACAAGCGCGCAAAGGACGGCGATCAGGGGCTCAATACCGGCGGCATGGGCAATTTCTCACCCAGTCCTTTCTATACGGAGGAAGTGGATGCGTTCTGTAAAAAATATATTTATCAGCCTACGGTGGATGCCATGGCGGCAGAAGGCAGAGAGTTCAAGGGAGTTATTTTCTTCGGTCTGATGCTGACTCCGGACGGACCAAGAGTGCTGGAGTACAATGCGAGATTTGGTGATCCGGAGGCACAGGTGGTGCTGTGCAGGATGAAGAATGATATTATGGATGTCATTGATGCCTGCATTGACGGAACGCTTGACCAGGTGGACTTACAATTTGAGGACAATGCGGCAGTCTGCGTGGTACTGGCATCCGACGGTTATCCGGTGTCCTATCAGAAAGGCTTTGAAATCAAAGGTTTGGAGCACTTTGAAGGAAAAGAGGATTACTATTGTTTCCATGCAGGAAGCAAGTTTGACGATAAGGGAAGGATTGTCACAAATGGCGGACGTGTGCTCGGTGTGACAGCCAAGGGGGCAACTCTGAAGGAAGCCCGTGCCAAGGCATACGAGGCAACGGAATGGGTTACCTTTGATAATAAATATATGCGCCATGACATCGGAAAAGCCATTGACGAGGCATAGAATTGTTCAAATGGCAAAAACGAACCGAGGGGAGGCGAGTGTATGGACAACGTATTTTTTAAGGATGAATATCATATTCCGCATACCTGTGAAAAATGTGGCGGAGTGATGGTATTTAAGGGCGTTGGTGAGTACCGGTGTGAAGATTGCGGAGCAGTAGCCTATGATGATTACGGAAAGGTGAGGCTTTATATTGAAGAACACAGAGGTGCAACAGCGGCACAGATTGAGAGTGCAATCGGGATTCCGCAGCGTACGATTCGTCATATGCTGAAAGAGGGAAGACTGGAAGTAACGGCGGATTCGAGAACCTTTTTATATTGCGAAGTATGCGGAAAGCCCATACGGTCCGGCAGGTATTGCCCGGAATGTGAAATAAAGGTACATCGCATGATGGAAGCGGAGCAGAGAGAAAAGCATCATAAGGAAATTGAGGGATTTGGCTTCAGCCAGAAGGGAGAAGAAGGCCAAAAGCGTTTTACAAGAGGCTAGAAAGGAATGCGTATGAAAAAAACAAGAGAGTTACTGGGGAAAAAACAATTCCTGCTTGGAGCAATGGCTCTGGTGTTTGTGATCCTGCTGGGAATATTCGCGGATGGGTTTTCGGTAGTAAGCTATGCGGCGGGTAAAGGAAAAGTTACGGCAGCAAATGGAGCAAAGGTCCGGAAGGAAGCTGCCGTCTCAAGCGAGATGGTGGCAAGTGCTGCAAAAGATAAGGAAGTAGTCATCAACAGTTCTGTACAGGGAAGTGATGGTTACACCTGGTATCAGGTGACGGTTGACGGCGTAAACGGCTATATCCGTTCTGACTTGCTGCAGGTTACGGATGAGAGCGGTATTTCAGGCGGTTCATCCTCCGGAAGCTCATCCAGCAGTTCATCCGGCAGCACCACTGAGACACCGGCAGAAGTATCAGCGGTGAATCCTGTCAGTGCAACTGTCACAGGCGGACAATCAGTGAGAATCCGCAGCAATGCGTCTACTACCAGCCAGATTGTAACAACTGCTTCCAGTGGACTTGCATTGACGGTGACCGGACAGGCAACCGGAACAGACGGGAAAACCTGGTATCAGGTGAATTTCATATCAAACGGTTCGACAGTGGAAGGCTTTATCCGTTCAGATTATGCCAATCTTTCTGAGGAGCTGACACCCTATACCGAGGAACCGGAACAGCCTGCGGAAGAACCTGCAGCGGAACCGGAGTCAACGCCGGAGCCTGAGACGAAGAAGGCATATGAGACAGTATTGCAGGACGGAGAATGGTATCTTGTAGTGACGGAGACCAATGAGGGTTATGTGATTCAGGATATCTTTGACAAGATGGCCAGCAATGTAACGGAATATGAGAAACTGGAGAAAAAGGTCAAAAGTGAAAAGGTTGTGATTATTATTCTTGTAATCCTTCTGGTGGGAGCTGCTGCTGGAGCCGCGCTTCTGTTCTTTAAGATGAAGGATATGTCGGATGCGGAGTATTTTAACGAGGTAGAAAGAGAAACCTTGAGAAGAAGAGAAGCTTCAAGACCTGCCGGACAGAAAGTAATGCATACGGTAGGGGCAGATAAGCAGAGACCTGCCGGGACAAGACCCGCAGGAGCGCCACAGGGTCAGAAACCCGCCGGAGTAAGACCTGCAGGAGCGCCTCAGGGTCAGAAACCCGCAGGAGCGAGACCTGCAGGAGCACCTCAGGGACAAAGACCCGCCGAGGCAAGACCTGCGGGAGCATCACAGGGACAAAGACCTGCCGGAACAAGACCTGCAGGAGCACCACAAGGACAAAGACCCGCCGGGGCAAGACCTGCAGGAACGCCTCAGGGACAGCCACCTGTCGGAGAAAGACCTGAGCAGCCGGCAGCCGGGAAACCCAAGCCCCAGCCCAAACAGGGAAATACACAGCCCGGTTGGCAGGCGAAGAATTTCATGGCCGATGATGACGATGAATTCGAGTTTGAGTTTTTGAATTATGATGGGGATGAAGAGCAATAATGGAAAGCAACGAGCAGTCCGCACAGCGAACTGCTCGTTGCAGATTATGGGGGATTACCATTGAAAGAGTTATTTCAGAGCAAGCTGTTTAAACGTCTGTTTTTTACGTATATTCTGGTTATTTTTACCTGCCTGATTGTGTATACGGCGTTTATTTTCTATGAAACTGAATACAACGCATATCAACATCGAGAAGTACCGGGGACTTGCCACTTTACAGGAGGTTTTCGATTATTATGAAGCGGCACTCTGTTCCATTGCGGATTCTCTGCATGAACAAGCAGTGCAGGCGGAAGCAGATTCCCGGTTGGAGGATGAAATCATACAATATATTGATGAGAACTGTTATGATTCAGAGCTGTCTCTTCAGAGCATTTCGGAGCACTTTAAGGTCAGCAGCAAATACTTGTCTCTGTTATGCAGGAAGCGGTATGGCGTCACCTATCTGCAGCATATTCAGAACAGGAGAATTCGCAGAGCGGCAGAACTTCTGAATGAGAAAAAGTATTCTTTGTCTGAGGTGGCAATTCTGTGCGGTTATACCAATCAGTTGACTTTTCGAAGGAAGTTTAAGAGTATTATGGGCATCAATCCCAGTGATTACGAAGAGTGACGGGAAAATGTTTTTGTAAAGCTTCAAAAAGTGAATAGATAAATAAAAGAACAGTGACGGCAAAAAAATGATGCATCTTGAACAGGAGATTCATTTTTTGCCGTTTTTGTTTATGTAAAATAACCATTCCGATTTTGATTCTGTACAAAAGAATAGAAAAAATGTATGCTGAAGGAGCTTTGAGGAAACGAAAAGTATGGAAAATAACCACATAGTGCAACAAAGAGGTATAGACATGAAAGCTGAGACAAAACACAGATGGAAGAAAAATTTGAAGCGTGATAATCAAGGCAGAGATTACCGCAGAAGACGGTCACATCTATTATGTTCCCGGAACCAATGTGGGTAAGGATTATCAGCCGGTTCTCATGTATAACCAGAAATGGCTGGATGAGGCGGGAATGAAGGCACCTGAGAATCTGGATGATTTTGTTGCACTGCTTCGCTACTTTAAAGAGAACGATATGAATGGAAATGGGGATGCTACCGATGAGATTCCCATGAGTATCATGGCTGATTTTCTGCCTTATATGTTTGGTCCGGCATTTGGCCTTGACCTTGTGAGCGGCTTCCAGGCTGATGATAAAGGAAATGTAACTTATGCGTATGCAGACTCCGAGAACTTTAAGGCATACCTGGAATTCCTGAATGGGCTTTACACGGAAGGACTTCTTGAGGTTGAATATACTTCCCTTGACAGAGATCAGGTGATTGAACGTATTTCAAATGACCTGACCGGTGTCGCTTTTGACTTCAGCTGGGCAATGTCTATGATGTACAGTAATGTACTTCCTTACTACGATGGTACCGCGGCAACTGCTTTTGTGGGTGCGGCACCTCTTTCCGGAACACATGATGGCTACTATGTTGGACGTGTGGAACTCGGCAATATGTTCGGTGTAAATTCTTCTTCCAAGAATATTGAACTGGCGTGCAAATTCCTTGACTTTGCCATGAGCGAGCCCTGCCAGACCATGTATCAGTGGGGTATTGAGGGAGAGAGCTATACAGTAGATGCCAACGGCAAAAAGACTTATACGGTACAGGCTAGTGATAATGACTGGCTGCAGCAGCTGGGAATCAATCCTTCTTTCGTATTCCCCGCACAGCAGTCTGTTGTTTCTACCGATGCGCTGGTTGCCGACTGGCACGCAGAGTGTAATGCATGGCAGGAGCAGTTCGTGGTTGATCCCTGGCCCTTCATTTATTCCACTGTAGATGAGTCCGAAGTCATCAACACTTACATGGTGGATATTGAAACTTATGTCAATGAAAATGCAACTGCGTTTATTACAGGAACAAAGAGCCTTGATAACTTTGACAGCTATATTGAAGGTCTAAGTGCTCTGAAGCTTCAGGAGACACTGGATGTGAAACAGAAACAGTACAGCCGGTACTATGAAGCATTGACAAAGTAAGTTTTATATGGAATAATTGCTGAGAAAGAGGATACTTTTATTGAGTATCCTCTTTTCGGTTCCAATGGCGAAAGAACAGTGTGCCCTTTCACATATGAAGGAGATGCCGCTGAAGCGGACATGGAGGTATCGATATGAAAGAGACAATCAAAATAGAGAAGTATTACGGAAGTCTTCCGGGAATGTTGAAAAAGTACGGGAAGGTTTCCCGCAGTGACTGTTTTTGCGGGAAGAACCGAAAGGAATTTGAGGAGTGGAAAAGCGGAGCAAGAAAGCTGCTGGGTGAACTGATTGGATTGCCGCGCATGGAAAGCTGTGCGCTGGAGCCGGTTTTGCTGGAACGCATATCACTCGAAAAGGGTATTTCGCGGGAGAAAGTATTGCTGCAGGTAGAGCCGGATACATGGATGCCGGTTTACATTCTGATTCCGGATGGGGAGCAGAAAGGAACCTTTCTGGCATTGCCCGGACATATGGGAGCGGGAAAATACAGTGTGGCAGGATGCGGCGAGATTCCGGCCGTAAGGAAAAGCATTGAGCAGTTCAATTATGACTATGGACTTCGGCTTGCCAGACAGGGATATGTGGCGGTATGCCCGGATTGTCGCGGATTCGGTGAGAGAAGGGATGAGGCATTGCAGGGGGATGAGCCGGAGCAGTTCCTGAACAGTACCTGTTTTCAGCTGGCACATATGGCAGAGCCTCTGGGACAGACAGTGATTGGTATGTGTACCTGGGATTTTATGAGGCTCATTGACTATTTGTATGAAAGGAAGGAATGGGATGTTTCTGAACTCGGTTGTGTGGGATTTTCCGGAGGAGGTATGCAGACCCTGTGGCTTACGGCATTGGATGAGCGGGTAAAACGGGCGATTATCAGCGGATACCTGTATGGTTACAGAGATTCCCTTCTGGTACTGAATGGAAACTGCAGCTGTAATTATGTGCCGCATCTCTGGGAGCATATGGACATGGGAGATATTGCTTCTTTGATTGCGCCCAGACCGTTTGCTGTACAGTCCTGCCGAGACGATCATCTGAACGGGGAGAGGGGACTGAAAAATGTGTTTGAGCAAATGGAAATTGTGCGGAGCGCGTATGAACTGTATGACAAAGCAGAGTTGCTTTTCCACGACATTCGGGAAGGGGAGCATTGCTTCCACCCTGAAATTTTCGAAGAAATTCCCTGGCTTAGCACATCGGATAGAAAGTAACATGCATGGAGAATGAAATCCGGTTGACATGTGACGCATCTGTGCTATGATAGATATACCAGAAATGTAAATTACTGTACGGTAGCAAGAAGGAGGTTCCCGGTGTATATTGAGATTGATTTTAACAGTGATGAGGCGCTGTATCTTCAGTTAAGGAATCAGATTATTATGGGAATTGCAACCTCCAGGTTTCATGAGGGGGATTCCCTTCCCAGTGTAAGGCAGCTGGCTGATGCTATTGGTATTAACATGCACACGGTAAACAAGGCATACACTGTGCTGAAGCAGGAAGGGTATGTGAAAGTGGACCGCAGGCGTGGAGCTGTAATTGCCATCGATGTAGACAGACTGAGGGCAGTAGAAGAACTGAGAAAGGAATTGCAGGTAATTCTTGCCAAGAGCAGCTGTAAAAACATCTCAAAAGAAGAGGTTCATGAGCTGATCGATGAGATTTATGACGAGTACAGATAGACTGAAAAGCCGAAAAACGGCAGAATGAGAGGTAAGGATGCAGTCACAGTTTACGGATAAGGCACAGGAAGCTTTGAATCTGGCTTCCAGATGTGCCAGAAGTCTGAAACAGGGGTATGTGGGAACGGAGCATATCCTGGCAGGACTTTTAAAAGAGCAGACGGGAGTGGCACATAAGGTGCTCGCGGATAACGGTGTGGAAATCTCCCAGGTGATGAATATGATTCAGGAGCTGATTGCCTTTGACAACGGTGTGGGACTCAAGGAACGGGAGGGATTTTCTCCCAGAGCACAGCGGGTCCTGGAAGAAGCACACAGGCAGGCAGCCAGATTTGGACAGAAAGAGACGGGAACGGAGCACATTCTGATGGCTTTGATTAAAGAAGGTGAGAATGTGGCGGTTCGGTTGTTGAATACCCTTGGTGTCAATGTGCAGAAAATTTATGCAGATACACTGGTTGCCATAGGGCAGGATGGAAACCTGTATAAAGAAGACCTTGGAAGAAGACAGGGAAAAGGAAAGCCTGCCACCCTGAACCAGTACAGCCGTGACCTGACGGCAATGGCGAGAGAGGGAAAACTGGATCCTGTTATCGGCAGAGAGGATGAAATCCGTCGGCTCATACAGATTTTGAGCAGGCGTACCAAAAACAATCCCTGTCTGATTGGGGAACCCGGTGTGGGGAAAACCGCCGTGGTTGAGGGACTTGCACTTCGAATTGTGGAGGGAAAGGTACCCTTTACGGTTAAGGATAAGAGAGTGCTGACCCTGGATTTGTCCGGCATGGTAGCCGGCAGTAAATACCGCGGTGAGTTTGAGGAAAGAATTAAGAAGGTGATTAAGGAGGTCATCGAGGACGGAAATATTATTCTGTTCCTGGATGAACTTCATACCATCATCGGCGCGGGCGGTGCAGAGGGAGCCATTGATGCCTCCAATATCTTAAAGCCCTCTTTGGCGCGTGGTGAGTTGCAGATGATAGGTGCCACAACCATTGCGGAATATCGGAAATATATTGAAAAGGATGCTGCTTTAGAGAGACGTTTTCAGCCTGTTAACGTGGAGGAGCCCACTGAGGAAGAGGCAATCCGTATTCTGGAAGGTGTCAAGGGAAAGTACGAGGAGCATCACCAGGTGGCAATTTCCCGGGAAGCGACAGAGGCGGCGGTCAGACTGTCCAGCCGCTATATCAACGACAGAAATCTGCCGGATAAGGCCATCGATTTGATTGATGAGGCAGCGGCAAGTGCAAGACTCCGCGCCATGGATTTACCTGATAAGCATCGTGAACTGCAGGATGAAATCAGGAAGATGGATCAGCAGATTGAGCGCTCCATCCGTATGGAAGCCTTTACACAGGCAGCTGAGATTAAGAAAAACCAGGATGAGCTGATTAAGAAATATGAGCGCATGAAGAAGCGCGATGCGGAGAAGGAGTCCGGCAAACGTTATACCATAGGCGAGAATGAAATCGCGGAAGTGGTTGCCATGTGGACAAAAATCCCTGTCCAGAAGCTGGCGCAGAAGGAGAGCGAGCGGCTGTTAAAACTGGAGAGTATTTTGCACAAGCGTGTGATTGGACAGGAGGAGGCCGTGACTGCGGTCGCAAAGGCAATGCGCCGCGGAAGGGTAGGCTTGAAAGATCCGAAGCGTCCCATCGGTTCGTTCCTTTTCCTGGGACCTACCGGTGTGGGGAAGACGGAGCTTTCCAAAGCATTGGCGGAAGCAATGTTCGGTTCTGAAGATGCCATTATCCGGGTGGACATGTCGGAATATATGGAAGGGCACTCGGTTTCGAAAATGATTGGTTCGCCGCCCGGTTATGTGGGCTTTGAGGAGGGCGGACAGCTCAGCGAAAAGGTGCGCAGAAATCCTTATTCCGTGGTTCTTTTCGATGAGATTGAGAAGGCACATCCGGATGTATTTAACATTTTGCTGCAGGTGCTGGATGATGGGCATATCACGGATTCCAAGGGCAGAAAGGTAAGTTTTAAGAATACGATTCTGATTATGACCTCCAATGCCGGAGCACAGAGGATTGTTGATCCCAAGAATCTTGGATTTGCTGCGGCGAGTGATGAAAAGAAGGACTACGAGAAGATGAAGGCCGGTGTCATGGAAGAGGTGAAGAAAAGCTTCAAGCCGGAGTTCATCAATCGAATTGATGACATTATCGTATTCCATCAGCTGAATCAGGAGAACATGAAGGCGATTGTGAGCCTGCTTGCATCCAATCTGTATAAGAGATGTGAGGAACAGATGGGAATTAAATTGTCTATGACTGCTTCCCTGAAAGAGCACCTGGTAGAAAAGTATGCCGATCACAAGATGGGAGCAAGGCCATTGAAGCGTGCGATTCAGTCTGTGGTGGAGGATGCTCTTGCAGAAGAAATCCTGATGAAAAAAATTCAGCCCGGGGACACGGTTTCCGCAGGATTCAAGAATGGAAAAGTTGTGTTTACGGTGAAGGAGCCGTCTGCAAAACTTTAGAAAAAATTTATGGCAGTCGGAGGCTTTTTATACTATAATAGAACTTACAGAAGAAAAGTATCAATCCACGAAAGAACAGGAGGATATACAAATGGCAGTAGTGGAAGAGCTGCTTCGCGCTGAAGCAGACGGCACAATCAGTTTCGGCAATCACAAACTGGCAGAAAAAGCAAAGGTGGAGGATTTTAAGCATGCGGGTGATTTACTGAAAGTGAAAACCTACAGTGCGATGACCAAGCTGGAGAAAAACGGCATGTTCCTTTATGAGTCCGTTCCGGGAACCAGTGTTCTTAACTTTGCTGAGAGAGAAGACGGCGTAGAATTTATTGTCGAGGGTGATGAGGATGCCCAGATTACCATTGGCTTGACGGATGACACGGAATATGAAGTGTTTGTTGACGGCAAGAGCACAGGAACCATGAAGACGGGACTCGGCGGAAAACTTTCCCTGAGCGTTGAACTTGAAACGGCGGGAGAGGTTCCGGTCAAAGTGGAAAGAGTATAAAAACAGTAGGAATTTGTTGCGCGGGGCGGCAGAGGCTTCCCCGCGTTACTTTTTGAAAGCGAGGTATTATGGCAAAGGGTAAGACATCGACAGTGTATTTCTGTCAGAATTGCGGATACGAATCCTCAAAATGGATGGGACAGTGCCCGGGATGCAGAGAGTGGAACTCTTTTGTGGAGGAAACCATACAGAAATCACCGTACACGGCAGGCGCAGGCGGCAGTGAAAAGCACCAGAAGACGGCAGTTCCCTGTGCCCTGTCGGAGATTGCTGTCCGGGAGGAGGACAGGTTAAAGACAGGCTTTGCAGAGCTGGACAGAGTGTTGGGCGGCGGTATTGTCTGTGGGTCACTGACTCTGGTGGGCGGCGACCCGGGCATCGGAAAATCGACGCTTCTTTTGCAGGTTTGCCGGAATCTGTCAGCGGAGGGCCATAAAGTGTTGTATATATCCGGTGAGGAATCATTGTCACAAATTAAGATGCGTGCCGACCGCGTCGGAAGTTTTACCGGAGATATGCTGCTGTTGTGTGAGACAAATCTGGGAGAAATCGCGGAAGTGATTCGGGAGAGGAAGCCTGAGGCGGTTGTCATTGACTCTATCCAGACCATGTACAATGAGCAGGTCTCCGCGGCACCGGGCAGTGTGTCTCAGGTGCGGGAAGCAACCGGTGTCCTTTTACAGCTGGCGAAGGGGCTGGGAGTATCTGTGATGATTGTAGGGCATGTGACCAAAGAGGGGACTGTGGCCGGACCGAGAGTGCTGGAACATATGGTAGACACAGTGCTCTATTTTGAGGGAGACAGACATGCCTCCTACCGGATTTTGCGGGGTGTAAAGAACCGTTTTGGCTCCACCAACGAAATCGGGGTCTTTGAAATGCAGGAACAGGGGCTTGTGGAGGTAGAAAACGCATCCGAGTACATGCTGAACGGCAGACCGGAGAACGCCAGTGGTTCCATTGTGACCTGTACCATGGAAGGAACACGGCCGCTTCTGGTTGAAATACAGGCGCTTGTCTGTCACAGCAATTTCGGTATTCCCAGAAGGCAGACAATTGGAACAGATTTTAATCGTGTCAATCTTCTGATGGCGGTGCTGGAAAAACGGACGGGTCTGCAGCTTGCAAACTGCGATGCCTATGTAAATATTACCGGCGGAATGAAAGTAACGGAGCCGGCCATCGACTTGGGGATTGTGCTGACGGTTGCCTCCAGTTTTAAAAACAGTGTGCTCAATCCCAGGATACTTGCCTTCGGTGAGGTTGGTTTAAGCGGTGAGGTCAGGGCGGTGAGCCAGGCGAGACAACGTGTGGCGGAGGCGGAGCGTCTCGGATTTACCGCCTGTGTAGTGCCGGAAGTATGTGCAGCGGACTGCAGAAAGAACAGCAAAATAGAAATCATTGGTGTAAAGACAGTGCAGGATGCCATCGACAGAATCCTTTGAGGATAAAAAGACAGTAGTTTTTGAGAAATGTGTCGTTTGATGGGTAGTTTTCTCTTTCCATTCGTGCTAAGTTATACTTTGCTTGAAAAAAGAAATAAGGATTGGCAACGGAAAGAAGAGGTCTGGTATGGCAAAAGCAGGAAGCGCGAAACTTTCGGAAAAGGACAGAAAATTCAGGGAATTTGCCCTGACGGGGAATCTGTGGAGTGTTATTTTTTATGTATGTGTTCCTCTGGCGTTTTTCCAGTTTATCAATCATCTGTTCAGTATCCTGGATACCATGATGGCTTCTCATGTCAGTGCGGTGGCGGTTTCAGCGGTGGCGTACCTGTCCCAGCTTCAGAGCATGATTGCCGCGGTGGGGGGTGGACTTGCAGCGGGAAGTACATTGAAGATAAGTGAGGCATACGGCGCAGGAGATTATGAGATGGTAAAAAAGCGGCTGAGTACGCTGCTTACTATCTGTGCGGCAATTGCGCTGGCCGTTTTGCTTATGATTCCGTTTGCGCCTGCGCTGCTTCGGTTTTTCGGCACACCGGAAGATTTTATTGCAGTAGGAGCAAGATATTTTTCCATAACTCTGTTTTCCACTGTTTTGAATTTTTTTAACAATGTTTATATTGCCATTGAACGTTCCCGTGGAAACTCGCGGCGGATTTTGAAACTGAATTTGTTTGTGGTATCTTTAAAACTGGTTATCACAGCGGTCTTTATTTACGGATTAAACGCGGATATTACCATGATTGCCGTGGCAACAGTGATTTCACAGAGTTTTCTGTTTATCATGGCGGTGAAAAATCTGACAGCCGGTGACAATGCTTTTACTTTCAATCGGGGAAGCATTCTATTCCGCAGAGAAGTGGTGAGTCCCATGATTCATATTTCTTTGCCGGTCATCGTGGAAAAAGTGGCTTTTTCCTTTGGTAAGACCGTGGTGAATTCCATGAGTAAAAATTACGGTTCCACTACGGTGGGGGCTTTGGGAATATCCAACAATATCAACGGAATGGTGACGGGCATACAGAACGGTTTCCAGGATGGAGGTTCCTCCATTATCAGTCAGAATCTGGGTGCCGGAAATACAAAGCGGGCACTTGGAACCTTTTGGCGCCTGGTGATAGTCAACGCATCAATCGGTGCGGTGGGGCTGGTTGTAATGAATGTTTTTCTGGAACCCATTACCTGGCTGTTTGCCAACAGCGCTGAGGGATTTAATGAGGAGTTCCAGCAGCTGATTATGCATGTGTTCCGCTATGAGGCAATCGGCGGCTGCATTCCTCTGGGTATCAACAGTGCATGTATGGCGCTGCTGTTTGGCTTCGGCAAAACAAAACTGACGCTGGTTTGTAATTTCAGCCGTGTTTTCATTTTTCGCATTCCCATTCTCTGGGCGTTGCAGAATTTTACAACGCTTGGCAGTGAGAGTGTCGGAATTGTCATGGCAGCCAGCAACACCCTGACGGCAATGCTTTCTTTCGCGGTGGCAATGCTTGTGATACGAAGTGTTAAGAAAAAGGAGAAGACAACATGACAAAAAAATGTCTGGTATTGGTGACAAGCCTTGTATTGGTTCTGGGAATGCTGACGGGCTGCGGAAGCGGTGATGCAGTGAATATCCGCGTCGGCTCTCTCAAAGGACCTACTTCCATGGGCATTCTGTTTTTGATGGACAAAGCCCAAAAGGGCGAAACGTCGGATACGTATGAGTTTCAGATGGCTACCGGGGCGGATGAACTTCTTCCTCTGATGGTGAAGGGAGAACTGGATATTGCGCTGGTTCCTGCAAATGTGGCGTCTGTGCTGTATCAGAAAACAAGTGGTGGCGTTTCTGTGATTGATATTAACACGCTGGGTGTGCTCTACGTGGTGACGGGGACTGCTGAAGTGGGCAGTATCGAAGATTTAAAAGGGAAGACCATTTATCTGACCGGAAAGGGAACTACGCCGGAGGCATCCCTTCGATATGTGCTGGCAGCCGGCGGTTTGACGGAGAAAGATTATACACTGGAATTTAAATCCGAGGCAACGGAGGTTGCGGCGGTACTGGCAGAGAATCCCGATGCAATCGGTCTGCTTCCCCAGCCTTTTGTTACGGCTGCGCTGATGCAGAATGATGCACTGAAGGTCGTTTTGGATTTGAATGAAGAGTGGGTGCGCGTGGGGAGTATAGAAAACACGGCTGGAACGGGGATTTCCGGCAACACAGAAAAGGCTGAAAGCCAGGATGGTGCAGAAGGCATGGTGACCGGCGTTACGGTAGTGAGAAAAGCCTTCCTGCAAGAACATCCAGAAGCTGTGGAAGATTTCCTGAAAGAGCATGCGCTCAGTGCGGAAGCCATAAATACGGATGCGGCGACAGGCGCTGCTCTGGCGGTAGCGGCAGGAATCGTTGCCAAAGAGCCGATTGCGCAGAAAGCAATCCCGCAATGTAACATTACCTGTGTGACAGGTGAGGAGATGAAAAAGGCTCTTTCTGCCTACCTGGATGTGCTTGCAGATTTCAATGCAGAACTGATTGGCGGACAGATTCCGGCGGATGATTTCTATTATCTGGGAAAATAGGAAATGGAATTTATGAAGAAAAAATTCAGGAAAGCAGCGATTGTTCTGTTCTGGCTGGGTGTCTGGACGATGCTTGCATTATTTGTGAACAACAAAATATTGCTGGTGACGCCGGCAGAGACAGCAAAAGAGCTTCTGAATCTGCTGGGAGACGGGGACTTCTATGTTTCCGTCGGTAGGAGTCTTCTTCGTATCGGCACAGGCTTTATAACAGGATTTGCGGCAGCGGTGCTTCTGGCGGCAGCCAGCAGGCGGTTTTCTTTTCTGGAGGAGCTTCTGTCACCGGTGATGAGTTTGCTGAAGACAATTCCGGTGGCTTCCTTTGTGGTGTTGCTGCTCATCTGGTGGGGATCTTCTTTTCTGGCAGTGGCAATCTGCTTTCTGGTGGTGTTGCCCAATCTTTATATCAATACGTTGGAGGGCTTGAAGAATACGGACAGAAAACTGTTGGAGATGGCACAGGTATTCCGCCTGCCCTTCCGCAACCGCTTCTTCTATATTTATCGGCCGGCTCTGAAACCTTTTCTGTACAGCGGTATGAAGATTTCACTGGGAATGTGCTGGAAGTCGGGGGTGGCGGCGGAGGTGATCGGAACACCTGATTTTTCCATCGGAGAACGTCTTTACCTGTCGAAAATCTATCTGAATACAGCTGGGGTATTTGCATGGACGGCTGTGATTATCCTGTTGAGTATATTGTTTGAGAAGATTATCCTGAAAGGGACGGATGCTTTCTTTTCCTGGCAGCCTTCCTGCCGTAAACCGAATTCGAGAGAAAAAAGCTGGGAGGCAGGGCAGAAAGGTGACATTTCGGGAAAATGCCTGGAAGAGAAAAAGACGAAGTCAGTGCCGGATCAATGCGGAAGCATTGTTCTTTCAAATGTTGACAAGAGCTTCGGAGAGCAGAAGGTACTGGAAAAACAGACTACTGTCTACGAGCCGGGACAGATTTACTATCTGCGCCAGCCGTCCGGAAGCGGGAAAACTACATTGCTCCACATCCTGGCAGGACTGTTAAAACCGGATGGCGGTAATGTAACCGTGCCCGGCGTTGTGAGCATGATGTTTCAGGAGGACAGACTCTGTGAAGAGTACAATGCCATAAAAAATGTGGAAATGGTGTGCGGGGACAGACAGAAGGCAGAAGATGCGCTGGCTGAACTTCTGGAGAAGGAAGCTCTGGAAAAACCCTGCGAACTCTTAAGCGGCGGTATGAAGCGCCGGGTGTCACTTGTCCGGGCCATGGAAGCTGACTCTGCGTTTGTACTGCTGGATGAACCCTTTACCGGAATGGACGCGCAAACCCGGGCCCGGGCAGAAAGCTATATTGAATCCCGCCGGAACAACCGGACACTGATCATTGCGACCCACCTATAACTGACTCCCGGTGTCAGCGGCAAGTGTCTGTGTGGAAGGAGGAAAGACATGGATAGGTTTCAGATACTATTATGGCTGTACAGAAATTGCGCAGGAAGGTACATCAAATTATCAATATTTAAAAGTAAGGATAGCAACACAAAAAGTATTTGTCTTTTTCGGCTTCGTATGCTATAATTCTAAAATGACTGTGACTGTGTCCTGCGTGAAAAGAAAAACTGTTATTAGTAAATAGAGAAGACACAGCAACTTGAAGGAGGAAACAAAAGCAATGAGTTTACAGGTAGAAAAATTAGAGAAGAATATGGCGAAGCTGACCATTGAGGTTTCTGCTGAAGAGCTGGAGAAGGCTATTGAAGGCGCTTATCAGAAGAATAAGAACAAAATCAGCATTCCCGGCTTCCGTAAGGGTAAAGCACCTCGCAAGATGATCGAGCAGATGTATGGCAAAGAGGTATTCTATGAGGATGCTGCCAATGCACTGATTCCCGATGCTTATGAAAAGGCTCTTGAAGAGTGCACCGAGGAAATCGTATCTTCTCCCAAGATTGATGTAACCCAGCTGGAGGCCGGAAAGCCTTTCATCTTTATCGCAGAGGTAGCTTTGAAGCCCGAGGTTACTCTTGGCAAGTACAAGGGTGTTAAGGTGGACAAGGCTGACATCGAGGTTACTGACGAAGAGGTTAATGCGGAAATCGACAAGGAAAGAGAAAAGAATTCTAGAACTGTTGATATCACTGACAGAGCCGTAAAGGATGGCGATATTGCTACCATCGATTTCGAAGGCTTTGTTGACGGCGTTGCATTTGATGGCGGCAAGGGTGAGGATTATCCTCTGACCATCGGTTCCGGTGCTTTCATTCCCGGCTTTGAGGCGGCTCTGGTTGGCGCCGAGGTTGGTAAGGAGACAGATGTAAATGTTACTTTCCCTGAGGATTATCAGGCATCCGAACTGGCAGGCAAGGCAGCAGTTTTCAAGTGCACCGTGAAGAAACTGCAGGAGAAGCAGCTCCCTGATTTGGATGATGATTTTGTCAGCGAGGTTTCTGATGAGAGTGATACCGTAGAGCAGTATAAGGAAGAAATCAAGAAGAAGATTTCCGACAGAAAGGCAGCTGATGCAAAGAACGCAAAGGAAGACGCTGTCATTGATGCCATCATCGAAGATGCAAAGATGGAGATCCCTGATGCTATGGTGGATACCCAGCAGAGACAGATGGTTCAGGATTATGCACAGAGACTTCAGTCCCAGGGTATTTCCATGGAGCAGTATATGCAGTTTACCGGCATGACCACCCAGACGCTTTTGGAGCAGGTTAAGCCTCAGGCTCTGAAGAGAATCCAGTCAAGACTCGTTTTGGAGGCAGTTGCTGCCGCTGAGAACATCACCGCAACCGAAGAAGATTTCGAAGAGGAAGCTAAGGTGATGGGCGAAGCTTACCAGATGGATGTTGAAAAGGTGAAGGAGCTTCTCGGAGAGAACGGCAAGAAGCAGGTTATGCAGGACATCTGCGTGAAGAAGGCTGTCGAGTTCGTTGTGGAGAACGCAAAGGAAGAGAAAGCTGCAAAAAAGACAGCAGCAAAGAAATCCTCCAAGAAGGCAAAGGAAGAGGCAGCAGAGGATACTGCTGAGGAAGCATAAAACTTGCCTTAAGCTACAAAGAAATTCAGAACTGGTTGTACCCCCTTTTTAAGGGGTACAACCTTTAAATTTTTCTAAAATAATTACTTTCACATTGAAAAACACATCCGAGTAGGATATGATGTTATAGATTGGTAATAAATGTATTGATAGAAATGGAGGAATTAGAATGAGTTTAGTACCGTATGTCATTGAACAGACGAGCAAGGGCGAGAGGTCTTATGATATTTATTCCCGTCTTCTGAAGGATAGAATTATCTTTTTGGGTGAGGAGGTAAATGATACCTCTGCAAGCATTGTTGTGGCACAGCTGCTGTTTCTGGAGGCGGAGGATCCGGAGAAGGATATCCACCTGTATATCAACAGCCCCGGCGGTGTGATTACCGCAGGTATGGCTATTTATGACACTATGAATTATATCAAGTGTGATGTATCCACTGTCTGCATCGGTATGGCAGCAAGCATGGGTTCCTTCCTGCTGTCCGGTGGTGCAAAGGGAAAGCGTTTTGCCCTTCCCAATGCGGAAATCATGATTCACCAGCCTTCCGGCGGAAGTCAGGGTCAGGCAACGGAAATCGATATCGCTGCAAGACATATTTTAAAAACAAGAGAAAAGCTGAATCATATGCTGGCAGAAAATACCGGCAAGGATTATGAGACAATCTGCGCCGATACGGAGCGAGACAACTGGATGAGTGCCCAGGAGGCAAAGGAGTATGGCCTGATTGATATGGTAATCTCATCCCATGATATGCAGAATGTAAAGTAAAAGTTTAATAATGATTCAGGACCTTATCCCGCGAGGTGTTTTACAAAGCAAAATCTCGAAAAAGCAGAAAATAGTCAGGAGTAAAGTATAAAATAATGGCGACAAAAATGAACGGAAATGACATCAGATGTTCCTTCTGTAATAAGACCCAGAACCAGGTGCGCAAGCTGATAGCCGGGCCTGCCGGTGTCTATATCTGTGACGAATGTATTGATATCTGCGCAGACATACTGGAGGAGGAACTCGAGGAGGATGAGGTTGCGGAGGCAACACATCCCGAGCTGAATCTTTTGAAACCCATTCAGATTAAGAATTTTCTGGATGAGTATGTGGTAGGGCAGGAAGAAGCGAAAAAGGTTCTGGCTGTTGCTGTCTACAACCATTATAAGCGAGTGACGGCACCCAAGGATCTGGACGATGTGGAACTGCAGAAGAGTAATATCATCATGGTAGGTCCCACCGGTTCTGGAAAGACCTATCTGGCGCAGACGCTGGCAAAGATTATCAATGTACCTTTTGCAATCGCGGATGCAACCACACTGACAGAAGCCGGATATGTAGGTGAGGATGTGGAGAATATCCTGCTGAAGCTGATTCAGGCGGCTGATTATGATGTGGAGCGTGCCCAGTATGGTATCATCTACATTGATGAGATTGATAAAATCACGAAGAAGGGTGAAAATGTCTCCATCACCAGGGATGTATCCGGTGAAGGGGTACAGCAAGCATTGTTAAAGATCGTGGAGGGAACAATCGCAAGTGTACCTCCACAGGGAGGCAGAAAGCATCCCCATCAGGAGTTAATCAGTATTGATACTTCCAATATTCTGTTTATCTGCGGCGGTGCTTTTGACGGCTTGGATAAGATTGTGGAAGCGCGTCTGGACAGAAAAGCGATTGGTTTTAATACCGAGATTTCCCAGAAATCGACGAAGGAAATGGATGATTTACTCCAGGAGGTGACCCCTCAGGATCTTGTGAAATTTGGTCTGATTCCTGAGTTTGTCGGTCGCGTCCCTGTCTGTGTTTCCCTGAAAGGACTGGACAAGGAAGCTCTGATCCGCATTATGAAAGAGCCGAAAAATGCGTTGATTAAGCAGTACAGAAAACTGTTCAACATGGATGATGTGGAGTTGTCCTTTGAGGATGAAGCGGTTGCCGCCATTGCCGATAAGGCATTCGAGCGTAAAACCGGTGCGAGAGGACTTCGTTCTATTATGGAAAATGTGATGATGGATACCATGTATAACATCCCTTCCGATGAGACGATTGAAGAGTGCATCATCACGAAAGACGCGGTTGAAGGGAACAGTGAGCCCCTTATTATCCGAAAGGGAGAGGGAAAGCGCAGACTGGAGACTGCAATTTAATGGTTACAATCAGTCCTGCATGACTGATTTGCAGGAGCACCGTTTCAATAGACGGTGCTTCTTGTGTATGGAGGAAGAGGGAGTATGGTTATCAAAAATGTCTGCTTGGAAACAGTTTGCGGAGTTACCAGTAAACTGCCGGTGAATGATAAACCGGAGGTGGCTTTTGCGGGAAAGAGCAACGTGGGAAAATCTTCCCTGATCAATGCGTTGATGAACAGAAAATCTCTGGCGCGTACCAGCGCACAGCCGGGAAAGACACAGACTATCAATTACTATAATATCAACGATGCCATGTATTTTGTGGATTTACCGGGTTACGGCTATGCAAGGGCAAATGAGACAGTGAAGGCACAGTGGGGAAAGATGATTGAGGATTACCTCCACAAATCGAAACAGCTGAAATGTGTATTTCTTTTGATTGATATCCGACATGCCCCTTCGGAAAATGACCGCATTATGTATGACTGGATTGTGAGAAATGGATATAAGCCCGTTATTATTGCCACGAAGCTGGATAAAATAAACCGCAGTCAGATACAGAAGCAGTTGAAGCTGATTCGGACAACTCTGGAGGTGGAAGAGGGAACGATTATGATTCCCTTTTCTACAGAAACCAAACAGGGCAGAGAGGAGATTTATGAACTTCTCGATGGGATTCTGGACGGTAACCGGGAGGTAAATGCATGAAAAAATACAGTAAGGCGCTTGTGAATTTAGCGGTAGCGGCAGTCGTTTTTCTTGCGGTTATCTGGCTTCTGCCCAGGGCAATTGTATTTTTTATGCCATTTGTGGCAGGATGGATTATTGCGTTGATTGCCGGTCCCCTTGTTCGTTTTTTTGAAGAAAAGGTGAAAATCCGAAGAAAAGTCGGAAGTGCTTTTGTCATCATCGTGGTAATTGCACTTGTGGTTTTAATGATTTATTTTGCTGGTTCCAAGCTGATAGAGCAGGTGATAGGTTTGATAGGTGCGTTGCCTGATATGTGGGCGGGAATGGAATCCGATTTGAGCAATATCGGGAAAAACTTAAGCGTGGTATTTGAAAAGTTGCCGAAGGATGCGCAGAAAGGCATCAATGATTTCCTGGCAACAATCGGAAGCTGGCTGGGAGATTTTTTCGGGAAAATCGGTACCCCTACGATTGCGGCTGCCGGGAATTTTGCAAAACAGCTGCCGTCCATTTTTATCGGTCTGATTATGGCGTTGCTTTCCTCCTACTTTTTTGTCGCAGAAAGAGGGCAGATTAACGAATGGTTCTGTGAGCATACACCGGCATCTCTGCAGCTTCGTTATCAGATGATGCGGAACAGTCTGGTGAAGTCTGTGGGAGGCTATTTTAAGGCTCAGCTGAAAATTGAGGTCTGGATGTATTTCCTGCTGCTGATAGGGTTGGGAATCCTTCATGTGAATTATTTTGCTTTGATAGCACTGGGAATTGCCTTCATGGATTTCCTGCCGTTTTTGGGAACGGGAACTGTCCTGATTCCATGGGCTGTTATCAAAATTCTGACTGCAGATTATAAGATGGCAGTGGGACTCCTGATAATCTGGGGAGGCGGTCAGCTGGCAAGACAGCTGATTCAACCGAAGATTGTGGGGGATTCCATGGGAGTTCCGCCGCTTCCGACGTTATTTTTGCTATATATCGGATACAAAATAGGCGGTGTGGTCGGTATGATTATTGCTGTGCCTCTGGGACTTCTGGTATATAGTATGTATCAGGAGGGGGTTTTTGAGACAACAAAGAACAGCGTGCTCATCCTGGTGGCAGGAATCAACAGGTTCCGCAGCCTCGGCAAAGAGGATTTGTACGAGGTGGATGAGATGAATCTGCGAAATGAAGAAATTGCCCAGACGGTAGCCCGGCAGCGGGAAGCCGCCATACAGGAAAAAGAGGCAAACAAAAAAACAAAAAAAAGACATTCTTCCTGAAACCTTTTCCACTGAAATGTCGTCTAATAGATAGAGCGTGTAATGAAAGATTACATTCACTATCTTTTTTTGTGAAAATTGTGTCAGAATGATGCACTTTTGATACAAAGGAATTTTATAATCTGAAGTAACGGTTAAGAGTCGTGCAAAAGGAAAGCCTCGGAGAGGCGATTTTGCGAATGGGCTCTGAATAGTTACAAGCTGATTACTGAGGGTTAAAAGATAGAAACGATAGATGAAGGAGGACAATATGGAGAGAAAAGTTCTGGTTTATAATAATAAAACAGGAATTGCGGAAAAGATGGAGCCGTTGTTTGCGGGAGAGGGGCTGAAGATGACGGTGGCGGCTGATGTGGAACAGCTGGAGAAGATTCTGTCGGCAAAAGAGATGCAGCTGATGTTGGTGGATGTGGAATTGAACGATAAAGGATGGGACAGGGGGATTGAACTGATCGCGAACTTAAGAAAAGAAAGCAGTATCCCTTTGATTGTGGTTTCTTCCCAGTCTGCCGAGACGGCGAAAATCATGGCGCTGGAGGCCGGAGCGGACGACTATGTGACGGCTGACTGCAATCCGCTGGAACTTCTGGCAAGAGTGAAGTCACAGCTGCGAAGATATCTTCAGCTGGTGAGTCTGTGCTCTAATATTGACCGCATCTACAAGGTGGATGGCCTTGTGATAGATGACATACAGAGAACTGTTACCGTGGATGGCAGAAATGTTAAGCTGACACCTATAGAGTATAAAATTCTCCGCCTTCTGGTGCAGCAGAGAGGGACGGTGCTTTCCAACAGCCAGATTTACGAAAAAATCTGGCAGATGCAGCCAATTGGTGCAGACAACACAATTGCAGTACATGTGCGACATATCAGAGAAAAGATTGAGAGTAATCCCAAAGAGCCCAGATATCTGAAGGTAGTCTGGGGAAACGGATATAAAGTCGGATAAAGGAAGAAAGGCAGGCGAGAAACCTGCCTTTCTTCCTTTTTTTCTTTGAGAAGGGAACGTTAATAGGTGGAAACGTGCGTATTAATGCATTGACAAAAGCGGAAAGATATATTATTGTATTAAACAAACAATACAATAAGACAAAAGTCAGGCTAAGAAAATAAAAAGAAAGGTTGGAGTTAGAAATGGAATGTGGACAGTATGCAGCTCCAGTGCAGGGACAAACAGTGCAGGGAGCGACCAACAGGCAAGGGGTAAGTGGAAGTACTATAAAGATAATTGCAGTGATTGTCATGCTCATTGATCATATAGCTGCCGCGTTACTGACAAGAGTTCTGATTGAGAGAGGATTGTTTGAAATTGGTACACTGGGTTTGGAGCAGCAGATTAATTGGGTGATGGAAAATGCAGTGCTCTACTATGGAATGATGGTTATGAGACTTATCGGGCGCCTGGGATTCCCGATTTTCTGTTTCCTGCTGGTAGAGGGTTTTCAGAAGACGCATAATGTCGGGAAATATGCATTTCGACTTGGTATTTTTGCCTTGATTTCGGAGATCCCGTTTGACCTGGCATTTAGCGGAAAGATGCTGGAGTTTGGGTATCAGAATGTATACTTCACGCTTTTGATTGGAATTCTGGCTCTTTGGGCATTTGATTTTTTTGAAAAACATAACTTAAAGAAAGAAATTCAGAGTGTATTGACAGTGGCAGGTATCCTGTTGCTGCCGGGCTATCTTGCCATCTGTGCCAGTAATATAGCCTATAATACTATGAAAAGTCTGACAGCAACAGGCGTTATCAAGCTGATGCCGGATCAGAGCACACGGATAGCACTTGGGGTTGGAATGTATCTGGTATTTCTCGTTGCTATGACAATTTTTTATGCTGTTTGCCGTCATGTAAAAGGAAGGGAAAAGGCCTGGAGAATGTGCGCGGATGTTGGAACTCTGGCGATTGCCATGTTTGTGGCAGATAACCTCCGCACGGATTATTCCGGTATGGGTGTTCTGACCATTGTTATGATGTATGTATTTCGCAAGAGAAAAGTGATTTCCATGCTGGCAGGCTGTATCGTCCTGACACTTATGAGCTTTAGTGAGTTTACGGCATTTTTTGCATTGATACCTGTTGCTCTTTACAACGGCAGGCGCGGATTAAAGATGAAATATTTCTTCTATGCATTCTATCCGGTGCATTTGCTGTTAATCTGGCTGGTTGCGCTGATGATGGGAATGGGCTGGACTTCGGCAATCGGATAAGAGAGGGAGTGAGTATCTATGCCGGAGTTCAATGGGAGAAGGTATGGTACTGGAACTTTGAACTTCGATCATCTGGAAACAGCGTGACTTATTGGAACGAATATGTTATACTCTGCTCATTGGGCAGGGAGGTGAAGCCTTCGCCATCGCGGGGGATAACGGAATATGAGATATCAAATCAGACATGCATTGGTTCAGTATGGTGCTGATACCATACTGAAGGATGTAAATTTTGAGATACACGACAATGAAAAAATAGCAATTGTGGGAAGAAACGGCTGCGGAAAGACCACTCTCTTAAAGCTGATTGCCGGAGATATTCAAATGAATAATCCGGACAGTGACGAGGAGTGCGGCATCACCATGGCGGGAAAGCAGGAAATCGGATTCTTGCGTCAGGTGAATTTTGCGGATACGGAAGTGACGGTGGAAGAAGAAATCAAGAAGACCTTTGCACCGGTTTTTGCCTGCGAAAAACGAATGAATGAGCTGGAAGAACAGATGAAGACATCGGACGAGAGACAGCTCATGAACGAGTATGACAGTCTGCAGAGAAGGATGGAAGCACTTCGGGGCTATTCCTGGCGGCAGGATATGGAAATTCTGTTTCAGCGGTTCGGATTCGCACTGGAGGATTTGAAGCGTCCCATCGGCAGCTTTTCCGGTGGACAACAGACAAAGGTGGCATTTATCAAGCTGCTTCTGGGCAGACCGGATATCATGCTGCTGGATGAACCTACAAACCATCTGGATTTGCCTACCATCGAATGGCTGGAGGGTTATTTAAAGACCTATGATAAGGCGGTTGTCATCGTTTCCCATGACAGAATGTTTCTGGATAAGGTGATAGATGTCACTTACGAAATTGAATATCATGAAATGAAACGCTATGTCGGGAATTACACTGCTTTTATGAAGCGGAAGGAAGAAGACCTGATAAAGCAGGAAAAGGATTACGAGGAGCAGCAGAAGGAAATCAAACGGCTGACGGAGTGGATTGAAAAGTGGAAGAACACGCCGACCAAAGTTGCGGCAACCCGGTCAAAACGGATGGCAATTGAGCATATGGTGAAGATAGAGAAACCCAGACGCTTTGACACAAAAGCTTTTCATGCCAGGTACATTCCGCGTATAGAGAGCTATACCAATGTCATTCAGGCGAAGAATCTGGCCATCGGCTATGATACCGTGCTGAGCCGGGTTTCCTTTCTGTTGCAGAAAAAGGAGCGGCTGGCGATTATCGGGGAGAATGGAAAAGGAAAATCTACGCTTTTAAAGACCTTAATCGGTGAACTACCGGCGCTTGGCGGTGAGTTTAAGTTCGGACAGAATGTGGAGTGGGGCTATTTTGACCAGCAGAAGGCAGTGCTGGATGACGCTGACCCCGAACAGACGGTTCTGGAAAATTTCTGGGAGGTCTATCCTGACTATCAGCGGGAGGAGGTACGCAGTGCCCTGGGCGGCTTTCTGTTTTCCGGAGAGGATGTCATGAAGAAGATGGGGCAGTTGTCAGGCGGAGAAAAGGTGCGCTTGTCGCTGTGCAAAATGCTACAGACAAGACCCAACCTGTTGATTCTGGACGAACCCACAAACCATATGGACATCATAGGTAAAGAAGCACTGGAGAAGATGCTGAATGAGTATGAGGGGACGGTACTGTTTGTCTCCCATGACAGGTACTTTATCAGCAGAATTGCCACCGGAATTCTGGAGTTTTCAAAGAATGAGGCTAAGCAGTACTCTTTGAACTATGAGGATTATCTGGCACAAAAGGAGAAGGAGGCTGCAGGAATGACTGGAAGCGGTCGTGCAGCGGGGAAGACTGCGTCGAATGGTGGAGATCCGAAGGAAGGCGCGGCAGAAAGTGCGACAACAAAATCAAGTACAAGTTCTGCCGGAGTTCCAACCTTATCGGACGTTTTTGACAAAAAGACTTACTACAATCCCGGAAAAATTCGCTCCAGACTGCAGAACCAGCTGGAGAAATACGAGAGGCTTCTGGCCGAGAGCGAGAAAAAGCTGGCAGATTTGCAGATGATGCTGATGAATCCCGAGCTTGCCAGCGATTACCCGAAACTGATGGAAATTCAGAATGAAATTGAGGCGGAAGAAAAGAATCAGGAAAGCCTGCTGGAGAGGATGCTGGAGACAGAAACGGCGTTGGAAGAAATGCGGGAATAAAACCGGTAGAATTTGTTGGAATCTTCTGTTGACGAAAGGTTTTTTTACGGGTACAATGTAAGTGCTTACATTTTGACAGACATATGCTGACGGAGGGGTCTGATTATGAAAATGCCTGTTTTTGAAAGATATATAGCAGAGCTGATTGAAAAGAGTACCATTGAGGTGCCTGCCTGGAATATTGAAAAGGCACGAGGAAACGCAAAGGGTTCATCGGGATGGAATTATGTGGACGGCTGCATGATTCTTGCCATGCTGGAGATTTACCGCGCAACCGGGGAAAAGAAATATTATGAATTCGCGGATGCCTTTATTGATTTTCGTGTGGCAGAGGACGGAAGCATCTCCGGCTACAGCGTAGAGGAATATAATATAGACAGCGTCAATGCGGGAAAGACACTGTTTGCGTTGTATGAGATGAACGGAAAAGAAAAGTACCGCAAGGCAATTGATCTGATTTACAGTCAGGTACAGACACAGCCAAGAACCAGCGAAGGAAATTTCTGGCACAAGAAGATTTATCCGAACCAGGTCTGGCTGGACGGTTTATATATGGGTCAGCCCTTTTACATGGAATATGAGACGAAATTTAACCACAGAAAGAATTACGACGATATCTTTGGTCAGTTTGCAAATGTGGTAAAGCATATGCGCGATGAAAAGACCGGCCTGTATTATCACGGCTATGATGCTTCCCGGGAAGTATTCTGGTGTGACAAGGAGACGGGACTTTCCAGAAATTTCTGGCTGAGAGCCATCGGGTGGTATTCCATGGCACTTCTGGATACGTTGAGCAAATGTGAGCCGGGAGAGCAATATCAGGCTGAGTATGATAATCTGAAGACTGTGTTTGTGCAGTTGATGGATGATATGCTGAAATTCCAGGATGAGAGCGGCATGTGGTATCAGCTTCCGGCACTGGGCGGGAAAGAACCGAATTATCTGGAAACCAGCGGAAGCGCCATAATGGCATACTCACTCTTAAAGGGAGTGCGCCTTGGTTTCCTGCCGGAGAGTTACCGGGAATATGGTCTGAAGGCATTTCACGGCATCTGTGACAGGTATTTGAAGGAGACGGACGGAAGCTTAAATCTGGGAGGTATCTGTCTGGTGGCAGGTCTCGGTCCTGCTGATAATACCAGACGTGACGGTACCTTTGAGTACTATATGTCCGAGCCGGTGGTGGAGAATGATGCAAAGGGCGTAGCGCCCCTGCTTCTTGCTTACACGGAATTAAGAAGAATGGAAGATGAATGAGATAAAAGAGGCAGCCAATCCGAAAATCGGAAAGGCTGCCTCTTGCAGAATCGAGAGGTCAGTCACCTGCAGAATCAGAAGGGCAGTCAGTTCAGAAATCCCAGATGCTCCAGCAGGATTTTTGTCCCCATGAGAATCAGGATGACACCACCGGTTATCTCAGCTTTTGACTTGTACTTCAGGCCGAATACATTTCCGATTTTTACACCTGCCACGGAGAGTGAGAAAGTGATTACGCCGATGAAAGTGACGGCCGGAACAATCTGAACCTGCAGAAAAGCGTAGGTAACCCCGACCGCAAGAGCATCAATACTGGTGGCAACAGCCAGCAGGAACATGGTTTTGATATCAATGGAATCATTCGTTTCGCCCTCTTCTTTGGAGAGGGCTTCTTTTATCATGTTAGCGCCAATCAGAGCAAGCAGCACAAAAGCAATCCAGTGATCAATGGCGGTGACATAACTTTCAAATTTTGTCCCCAGTAAATAGCCGATGGTTGGCATCAGAGCCTGAAAGCCGCCGAACCAGAGACCGATGATAAGCGCTTTTTTCCAGGAAAGCTTTTTCATGGCAAGACCTTTACAGATGGATACGGCGAAAGCGTCCATGGAAAGCCCTACGGCAGTGACAAATAATGTGAACAAACTCATAATCAAATTCTCCTTTGTCAGATTTGCGGGAGCGGTAAAAAGTTGATGCCGCCTGTGCGTTCAAACCCTGTCTCGAAGCAATCAATGCCACAAAAAAACTCACAGACAATTCATACGGGGATACCGTATGAACTGTCCATGAGTCTCATCATCACAATCAGATTGCTTCGGTAATGCCAGGCGAAGAACACCATTATGTTGACATTACCACAGCCGAAGCCGCTAACTACTCCCTCACAGGAACTGTTTTGTTTGCCTATTATATCCTAATCGATAAAATTTGTCAATAACAGGGAGGGAGCCTGTTGTGTTTTCGATTCCTTGCGGAAGGAGGAGGGCGATACATGCAGAAATTTGTTAAAAGCGCGGTTAAACTGTGAAAAGCTGGAAAAACCGCACTGAAATGCAATTTCCGTAATGGGATTGTCTGTGGAAAGCAGTAGAGTTTGTGCGTTTCTGACGCGTGTCATCTGGATATAGTCTGTCAGCGTAAAACCTGTAACCCGCTTAAACTGATGGGATAGATAATAACTGCTGATATAGAATTCCTTTGCGATGAACTCCAATGACAAATCCTCTGTAAAGTGACCGTGAATATAGGCAGTAATATTGTATATTTTATTTGTGATATTATCAAAATCCGCATGATTGGAATACATATTTTTATCCCGGTAGAGGTAAATCATGCTTAAGAATTCAATGAATTTGTTATTGATGGCAAGTTCTGTCAACTCGTTGGGCGTCTGGGAAAGGTAGTAAATATCATTCAGCTTTTCCAGCACCGCCTTTTTATATCTACCTTCAAAACGGTAGATGGGACAATCACCGTCAAAGATACTGTAGATATATTTCATACATCCTTCCAGTTGTGAAATCATGGTGGGAATGGTAAACTGGATAATCAGCCGCTTGCACGGGGCACCTTCCGGATAAGCCGTTTTGTGAAGCAGAGTCGGCCGCAGAGCAACAATATCGCAGCATCTCATATCATACCAGACCCCGTCAATCAGATGTCCTGCTTTTTCGTCCAGAAAGACACAGATTTCATAGAACTGATGAAAGTGCTGAAATTCCATGTTGATGGAATAGGAGCGTTCATCGTAATCGAAAAAGTAATACATGTTTTTGCCCGGGCGGCCAATCTCAATTTTGTATTCCTGGGAATATACAAGGGTATTGTCAATCAACATAGTACTTTTCTCCTATATTGCATTTCTTGTTCAAAAAAATGTAAAAAATGTTTTACGAGAACTTCCGGATAAGTAAACATTGCATCAAATTTCACTCTGAATTGTGTAAAAAGCACAAAATGTTGATGCAATATTCGTAAATATTGTGCAAGACATAATTAAATTATAAGTAATAAAAGCAAATAATGCAATATGTATTGCAAAAAAAACAATAGATGCGTGGAAAAGGGTATTGAATGTTGGTAATCTTGACTCATGGGGAACCGAGAAACGGTGAATGTACATAAACCAGAAACTAAATATGTGTGAGGAACACAAAATGAATAAGGAGGATTCCTAATATGAAAAAGAATGTAAGCAAAAAACTTGCAGCAGTTCTTCTTTCCGCAGCAATGTGCGTAACGGCACTGGCCGGATGCGGCGGCAGTGAAACGGCTGCATCAAGTACTCCTGCTGCTTCATCCAGTGAGGCAGGAAGCCAGGCGGCTTCTTCCGAAACTCCTGCAGAGCCCGTGAGTGCTTTCAGCGAGGCACCCATGCTGGCGGAACAGGTAAGTGCAGGTAGCCTTCCCACAGTGGAGGAGCGTATCCCGAGCGCAGATGATGTGATGGTAGAGGATGTTGCCAGTGTAGGACAGTATGGCGGATCCATAAAAATGGCTCTTACCAAAGCAGGCTGGAATACCGGTAAGCCCATTGAGCAGGGACTGTTCCGCTTCAACAGTGCAGGTGAGGTAGAACCCAATGTTGCAAAAGGGTATGATGTTAATGAAGATGCAACTGTTTATACCATTCATCTCCGCGAAGGTATGAAGTGGTCTGACGGTGAGCCTTTCACAGCTGAGGATTGTGTCTTCTTTTATGATCATATGTGTGTGCCTGAGACATTTGGCAAGTCTCTCTGGGATTGCTTTAAAGCGACGGATGCAGACGGCAACGAGTCAATTGCAACCTTTACAAAAGTGGATGATACAACCTTTACGGTAAGCTTTGAGGCTTCCAAGCCTAATTTCATCAACGAGCTGTGTATCAACGCAAAATGGTGTTATGCGCCCAAGCATTATATGGAAACCATTCTTCCCGAGTTCATCGGTGACGATGCTGCGCAGAAGAAGGCAGAAGAAATGGGATTTGCCGATGTTGCTACCATGGGTAAGGAGACAGGGTATTATTTCTGGAATGTTTCCGGCATCCCGACTCTGAATCCTTATGTACTGTCAACTGAGGCAGGAAAGAACGATACAAACGGAGATTATTTTGAATATGTGCGCAACCCTTACTACTGGAAGGTAGACCAGAACGGACAGCAGCTGCCCTATACGGATAAGATTGAGTACACCAAGATTTCCGATGTTAGCCAGATTATGATTAAGACTCTGGCAGGCGAACTTACCATTGCGGATGCAGGCTGGAACGATATTGAGACTCTGACCGAGAATGCAGAAAGTGTCGGATACCGCATTGTACAGTGGCCGAACAGCTCCTGGGCGGATGCTGCATCCCAGCTGGAACTGAACCAGACCGCTCCCGATGAGGACTACAGAGCACTGTTCCAGACGAAGGAATTCAGACAGGCACTCTCCATCGCAGTTGACCGTGACGAGTATTCCAAGCTGATTTCCGATGGATGGCAGTCTGGCCGTCAGGCAGCTCCTGCAGAGGGCGCATTAGGTTACAGCGAGAGCTGGGCAACCAAATGGACCGAGTATGACCCTGCAGCTGCAGAGGCTTTACTGGAAGGCCTTGGCATGGTAAAGGGTAAAGACGGTTACTATGATCTGGCAGACGGTAAAGATTTCGTACTCAATATTCTGAGCTATTCCGATTCCGGCGCTGATGCAACTTATCAGGTTCTGAATAAGTATTGGGATGCAATCGGCATCAAGACGACTTATAAGACTATGGATAAGGATACTTTGAACAACAACATTATTTCCAATGAATATGATGCAGTATTGAGCCCTGTTGCTCCTGCTGAGACAGTAAGTCTGGGACTCAGACCCGATACCCTGGTTCCTGTCAGAAATTATGCAGAGTGGTACGGCGAGATTGGTACCTGGTACGCTTCCGGCGGAACAGAAGGTGTTGCACCTACAGGTGATTTGCTTGAACTGTGCAATCTGTATGATCAGCTGAAGGCAGAGGCCGATTCCGCAAAGAGGGCTGAGATTGTTGACAAGATGTATAAACTGCATGAGGAAAACATCTGGGTTATCGGTTATATGGAATCTGCAGCAACGCTGTTTACTGTTGACAGCAAGCTTCAGAACTTCCCTGATGTGGAGATGTTCTCCGATGAGTACCGTGGACTTGGCATTGCACACATTGATTGCTGCTGGTTTGCAGAATAGAAGCACGGGATTTAGGTTGTAATTATAGGAGAAAGACAGTTCCTTTTTGCTCTCAAAAAGGAATCTGTCTTTCTTTACCAAAAAAATTGAAAGAAAAAAGCAAAATATGCAATGTGTAAAGCACTTTTTGCTTCTTTGTACTCAGAAAAGGAGAGTATGACTTCATGTGGAAATATATCGGAAAACGAATATTAATGTTCATACCCACCATTATTATCATTTCTTTCGTGATTTTCTTTATCATGCAGCTGCCGGAAGGTGACTACGTGTCAAGCTATATTGCCAGAATGCAGGCCGAAGGTGAGGTTTTCACCGAGGAGGATATAGCGTCTCTGAGAGCACAGTACGGACTTGATAAGAATTGGGTGGCACGTTATTTTGACTGGGTGATAAAGATTGTCACGAAGGGTGATTTTGGTTATTCCTTTGCATATGGCAGACCTGTCTGGAGCGTTATTATGGAGCGGCTTTGGCTGACCATAGCGGTTTCGTTGACAATCATGGTATTTACATATCTTGTGTCGATACCAATCGGTATTTACAGTGCCTTGCACCAGTATTCCGTGGGCGATTACGTGTTTACAGCAATCGGATTTCTTGGTATGGCAACACCAAATTTTTTGCTGGCGATTATCCTGATGTATTTTTCCTTCAAGTGGACAGGCGACCCGCTGCTGGGACTGTTTTCCACGGAAATGCTGCAGGAGGGGCTTCACTGGTATAACTTCGGTGAATTTTTACAGCGTATGGTAATTCCTACAATCGTTATCGGTACGGCGGGAACCTGTGGAGTCATCCGTACTGTACGTGCACAAATGCTGGACGAACAGGCGAAGCAGTATGCATTGACGGCCAGGGCGAAAGGCGTGTCCGAGAGAACGATTGTGTATAAATATTGTCTGAGAGCGGCTTTGAATCCGGTGGCCAGCGGACTGGCAGGTTCTCTCTCCAGCATTTTTTCCGGTTCTACAATTTCGGCAATCGTTATGAATCTGTCCATTCAGGGGCCGGTGCTTTATGAAGCGCTGAAAACTCAGGATACCTATCTTGCGGGTACGATTTTGATGACCCAGGCAGTTCTGGTGGTAATTGGTACGCTGCTCTCCGATATCCTGCTGGCATGGCTGGATCCCAGAATTCGTTTTGAGAAGAAGAGGAGTTAGCTTATGAGCATATCTACGTTATTCCAACATAAGAAAAAGAAAAAATCAGATGAAGACTATTATCTCGCTTCCCAATGGACGCTGATGGGCAGAAAGCTGATGCATCATAAGCTTGCAAAATTCAGTATCATATTGCTGGTTTTCCTTTATGCGATGGCTCTGTTTGCACCCTTTGTTGCTCCCTATGGACTGGATGACTACGACAGTAATTATAAGAACAGCGCGCCTACCAAAATACACTGGAAAGATGAAGATGGAAAATTTGTAGGACCTTATGTCTACAAGATGACTTATGTCAACAATCGTCAGACGTTTAAGCGTGAGTGGGCAGAGGATACCAGTGAGAAATTTTTTGTGAAATTCTTTGCCGAAGGTCGCGAATATAAGCTTTTTGGTTTCATTCCCTGCAGCAGACATCTGTTTGAAGTAGAGGGTGAAAACGGCGGAGAAGGTGCGAAGATTATGCTGTTCGGGGCCGACAGTCTGGGAAATGATTTGTTTTCCCGTATCTTGTTCGGCAGCCAGATTTCCCTGACAATTCCTTTTGCAGGTACTGCAATCAGCTTCGTGCTTGGTATCATACTCGGTGGTATATCCGGATATTTTGGAGGTCTGGTTGATACCATTATCCAGAGAATTATCGAGGTGTTGACAGCGCTTCCCACCATCCCTCTCTGGATGGCACTTTCCGCGGCAATTCCAGCGGATATTCCGGTACCGAGAATGTACCTGTACATAACGGTAATCATCTCCTTTATCTCGTGGACGGGACTTGCAAGAACAGTAAGAGGAAAGTTCATTTCCCTGAGAAACGAGGAGTTCGTAATGGCGGCCCAGGTTGCGGGTGTCAGCACCTGGAAGATTATGACAAAGCATCTGGTTCCCGGGTTTATGAGTTATCTGATTGTCAATCTGACTCTGGGAATTCCCAGCATGATTATCGGCGAAACATCCATGAGTTTCCTGGGACTGGGAATGAGAGCACCGGCTACCAGCTGGGGTGTTCTGTTGAAGGAAACGCAGGATATCACCAGTATTGCCCAGTATCCATGGAGATTGATTCCGCTGATTGCGGTTGTTGTCACTGTTCTGGCATTCAACTTCTTGGGTGACGGACTCAGAGATGCAGCTGACCCTTATAAGTAAGCGGAGAAGGGAAAAAGATATGAGTGAAAAAATAGAAAAATCTTCTCAACAGGATTTGATTCTGGATGTCAGAGATTTGAAAATCAATATCGAACTGGATGAAGGAACGCTCACTGCGGTACGCGGGGTCAATTTCAGTATCAGAAAGGGTGAAACCCTTGGATTGGTAGGAGAGTCCGGCTGTGGAAAGAGCCTTACCAGCAAGGCCATTCTCGGAATCAATGACAAAAAGTGCAAGACCACCGGCGAAATAATATTTGACACCAATGACCACGGAATGATGAACCTGTTGGATTTAAAACCCAAGGGAAAGGAAATCCGGGAGGTTCGGGGAAAACAGATTTCCATGGTATTCCAGGAACCCATGGTGGCGTTTTCGCCGCTTTATACAATCGGGAACCAGATTAATGAATGTACCAGACTTCATATCACAAAGGATAAGAAGAAGTCAAAGGAAATTTCCCTGGAAATGATGAAAAAAGTGGGGATTGCCAATGCGGAAAAAAGATATGACCAGTATCCTCATGAGTTTTCCGGCGGTATGCTCCAGCGAGCCTTAATCGCCATGGCGCTGGTATGTAATCCCAAGCTTCTGATTGCCGATGAACCTACGACTGCTCTTGATGTTACCATTCAGGCACAGATTCTGGAACTGATGAAGGAACTGCAGAAGGATTTGAACATGGCGATTTTATTCATTACCCATGATTTGGGTACTGTTGCAGCCATGTGTGACAGAGTGGCAGTCATGTATCTGGGAAAGATTGTGGAAATTGCTCCGGTTAAGGATATTTATGCGAATCCCATGCACCCGTATACCCAGGGCCTGATTGGTTCCGTGCATAAAATTGGAACAAAAAATCAGGAGAGATTGTTTTCCATCGAAGGTACGGTTCCGTTGGCACTGAATTTGCCTCCGGGATGCGGTTTCTATGACAGATGCCACAAGAGGATCGAAGGTGTCTGCAATGTGAAGGAGCCGGAACTTACGGAAATGTCAGACGGGCATATGGTGGCGTGCCATGCCTGCGCAGGCGGCTGCAAAGGGTGCAGTCAGGGTGTGCAGACAACAGAAAACAGGAAGGGAGAGGAAGAGGATGTCTAAAAGTGAAGATGCAAAAAAATATTGGAAATCAATCATCTGACGAAGGATTTCCCCTCCAAAAAGGTTTGCGTTCATGCGGTGTCCGATGTCAGCTTTGAGGTGAATGAAGGTGAGACAATCGGTATTGTCGGAGAGTCTGGCTGTGGTAAAACGACCATGGGACGATGCGTGGTGCGTGCAATTCCTGCCACGAGCGGAGAAGTAATGTACTATCCGGCAGAGGGAGAGCCAGTGAATTTCCTGACCATAGACAAGGCAAAAATGAAGGAACTGCGGAAGGATATTCAGATGATTTTTCAGAATCCCTATTCCTCCCTGGATCCCAGAATGACGGTTGTGGACATTATCAAGGAGCCTTTGATGGCGAATTTCCCAAAGATGAGTAAGGAAGAGATGGAAGAAAAGGTGATGGACATCGCGGCAAAGGTGGGCTTAAACGTCAGCTATCTCAAGCGGTATCCCCATGCCTTCTCGGGTGGACAGAGACAGCGTATCGGCATTGCAAGAGCGCTTGTGCTGAAACCCAGAGTGATTGTATGTGATGAGGCAGTTTCCGCTCTGGATGTGTCTATCCAGGCCCAGGTGATTAATCTTCTGAAGGACTTGCAGAGGGAGATGAACCTGACCTATATCTTTATTTCACATGATCTGTCGGTAGTAGAACATATTTCCGATAAAGTGGGTGTGATGTATCTGGGAAAAATGGTAGAATATGCGGAGACAGAGAGCTTATTTACCAGACCAAGACATCCCTACACGGAGGCATTGATGTCGGCGGTTCCTGTAGCAGACCCGGAAATTAAACTGGACAGAATCCCTCTTGCAGGAGAGATTCCGAATCCCGCAAATCCGCCCAGCGGCTGCTATTTCCACACAAGATGCCGTTATTGTAAGGATAAATGTAAGGAGGCGGCACCTGAATACCGCGAAATAGAGACGGGACATTATGTGGCATGCCATTATGCAGAGGAGTTGATGCTGAGAGGCTTCAACTACGAGGAGACGGCAGACAACGGAAATTAAGAGAATAAGGATGACAAAGGTGCTGATAAAATGAGTAAGAACCTGATAATATTCACGGACAGCGGCGATACCATTATTGACGAAGGCAGTCAGGTCTTTGATGAAAGAGGGATTGTGACAGAGGCTGACTTGATACCCGGTGCCGGCGATGTTCTGAAGTCGCTTCATGAAGAGGGATATCGGATTGCCCTGGTGGCAGACGGGGAGTGGGAGTCTTTTCAGAATGTGTACCGAAAGAACGGACTGGGCAGCTGCTTTGAGGAATGGATCGTGTCTGAGGTGGTTGGTGAGCAGAAACCCGCAGCCAGCATGTTCCGCACTGCCATGGAGAAAATGAAACTGACGGATGCGGATAAACCTCATATTGTTATGATTGGGAATAATTTAAAGAAGGATGTGGCAGGAGCAAACCGATTCGGTCTTACCTCTATCTGGCTGGATTGGTCTCCCCGCTATTTCCATGCGGTTGAAGAGCCGGACTGGCAGCCGGATTATACAGTAAAAACACCGGAAGAACTGAAAGAACTGATTGACAGGCTGGAACGGGAGTGCGCTGAGAAAAAGAAGCTTGGGGAGAAGCTTGAACAAAAGATTGATAAGATGGTGGAAGCTTTTTCCGGTATCCTTTATGAACCGGATGAAACGTTTCTGAAAAATATGGAGAGTCATAATCTGGCGGGAGATGACCTGTCCCGGTACCAGTTTTGGGAGTGGACGCAGGGCGTTGGCCTCTATGGTCTCTGGAAGCTGTTTCAAAAGGAAAAGAAAGAGAGTTATCTGGATACCTTAAAGAAATATTATGACAGGCAGATTGCAATTGGTTTTCCGGCACTGAATGTCAATACGGCGGCCCCCTATCTGGCGATGTCTTTTCTGGCGGAGTATACCGGAGAAGAGAAATATATGCAGCCCTGTGTGGTGGCAGCAAGAGAGATTATGTGTGAATTCCCTCGTACAAAAGAGGGTGGTTTTCAACATAAAACTTCTGACTCTGTCAATGAACAGGAGCTTTGGGATGACACTCTGTATATGACGGTGCTTTTCCTGGCAAATATGGGGCGTATTCTGAAGAATGATGAGATGACAGGTGAGGCGGAGTATCAGTTCCTGCTTCATGAGAAATATCTGTGCGATAAGGTGACAGGGCTGTGGTATCATGGCTGGACATTTAAGGAGAAGAACAATTTTGCGGAGGCCTTCTGGGGCAGAGGAAATTGCTGGATAACCATGGCGATTCCGGAATTCCTGTCTATCAGTAAATGCAGTGAACCTGTCAGAAGAATGCTTGTCAATACCCTGCGGGAACAGGCGGAGAGCCTAAAGAAATACCAGGCGGAGAACGGTATGTGGCACACCCTGGTGGATGATGCGGATTCCTATGTGGAGGCAAGTGCGACCTGTGGATTTGCATACGGCATTTTAAAAGCAGTCAGAGACGGACTGCTGGAAAAATCCTATCTTCAGGTAGCCGAGAAGGCACTGCCGGCCGTCCTTGATTGTATTTCGGATACAGGCGTGGTAAACCAGGTGTCCTACGGTACGCCCATGGGACGGGAAACAAAGGAATTTTATAAACAGATTGCGTTGAAGTCTATGCCCTACGGACAGGCGCTGGCAATTTTGTTTTTATCGGAGTATAGGAGTATGTGTTAGGATTAAGGCGTCGGAAAACGAATAGTTTTTCGGCGCCATGACCGTAAATGGAGGTTGCGATGAAGCTTGGGAGACAGTGGGAGGAACGACTGAAAATATGGGATGAGGCGTTTCTGCCGAATCTTTACCGGAAGCTGGGCACTGTGAGTTTATCCGGTTTTACAACTTATAATGCGCTCAGTCGGGAAGAGGCGTCTGAGAGGGAGTTGTATGCCTTCCCGGAGGGAAAACTCTGGGGTGAAAAATGGGAATACGGGTGGTTTTGTACCAGAGCAGTTATGCCGGTGGAAACAGCGGGAAAGAGAATTTTTCTGCATTTGGGTGCATGCTCTGAAATGCTGGTATTTGTCAATGGAAGGGAGGCTGGTTCTATTGACAAACAGCATCATTTCGTGGAACTCACAGAGAATGCTGTACCTGGTGAAACTTTTGAAATCTGGGCAGAGGGATATGCCGGACATGGACCGAGACTGGAAAACGGCGGTATCTATACCAGGACAGATATACCCATTCCGGAACCGCCCCGATTCCAGTGCAGAGTGGAGGAGAGCCACTTCGGTATCTGGAATGAAGCTGTGTTTCAGGTTTATGCGGATTACCATACGTTATATGAATTGTGGAAAGAACTTCCCGAGAGCGAACTGCGAACCATGCAGATTGGCCAGGCACTTCAGGAATTTACTTACGTAGCGGATTTTGAAGCGGATGAACCGATGCGCAGTGAGAGTATCAAAAGAGGGGGCGAAATCTTAAAACCTCTTCTGGAAAAAAGAAATGGGGATACCGTGCCGGATTATACCGTGTTCGGTCAGTCCCATCTGGATCTGGCATGGCTTTGGACTCTGAGTGAGACCAGGAGGAAATCCGCGAGAACTTATTCGAATCAGCTTGCCCTGATGCGAAAATATCCCGAATATAAATTTCTGCTCTGCGAGCCGCCGATACTGGAAAACCTGAAAGAATACTATCCCGGGCTTTATAAAGAGGTAAAAGAAAAGGTAAAGACGGGACAGTTTGTACCGGAGGGTGCGGTTTACGTGGAGAGCGATACGAATCTGGCGGGCGGTGAAAGCCTGATACGCCAGTTTGTACTGGGAAAACGCTGGTTTCAGGAGGAATTCGGTGTGGACAGCCGTGTTGCCTGGATGCCGGATACTTTTGGATTTACGGCAGCGCTTCCCCAGATTATGGCAGGTTGTCGTGTCCCTTATTTTGCTACTCAAAAGCTGCTGCGCTGTGACCCGGAATGTGAACAGTTCCCGTACAATGTATTCTGGTGGGAGGGCATAGACGGAACCAGGATTCTGTCCCATATTTATAAGAAAAACAATGCGGTATTTACTTCCGGTGCACTCAGAGAACGCTGGGAGAAGGACCGAAACCAGAAAGAAAATATTGACGGGTTGCTGTTTCCCTTTGGGTATGGTGACGGAGGCGGAGGCCCCACAGAACTGATGCTGGAGACAGCCAGGCGGTGCGTTGATTTGGAAGGCGCTCCCAGATGCCATATGGAGAGCCCCGCTGCGTTTTTTGAACGACAGGTACCGGGTAATGTTGAGAATGTCTATTATGGGGAACTGTATCTGGCATGGCACCGGGGAACCTATACGGCACAAGCGGAAATTAAGAAGGGTGTCCGTAAGGCGGAGTATGCGCTGCGGGAAGCAGAGTATCTGGCGGGACTGCTGCGGCTTACGGGTAAATTGGAACAGCAAAACGGTAAAGACAGGACAGAAGAGGAAGTCCTTGAGACCCTGGAAAAACTCTGGAAAGAGCTGCTCTTACAGGAGTTTCATGATATCCTTCCCGGAAGTTCCATTCAGAGAGTCAATGAAGAAGCGCGTGAGGCGCTTTCGGCAGTCGAGAAAGAAAGCAGGCTTCTGGCAGAGGAATTGCTTTTGAGATTGACGGGTAGCACTACGGCGTGTTTTAACTCCTTAAGCTGGGAGAGAACCTACAGAGGTTTAAAACTCCCCGCCTGTGGTTACAGAGTGGTGACAGAAGCAGATATTGTGCAGCCGTCAGAGGAATCGGATCCTTTCCCCGGCAGTCAGCTGGTATTTACAAATGAATACTATCGGGCAGAGGTGGATTCCCTGGGCAGAATCACCAGCCTGACCGACAGAAAAACGGGGTATGAGTATGCTGCGGCTCCTTTGAATGACTGGAAGCTCTATAAGGATGTGAATGTGGCATATGACGCCTGGGAGCTTGGCAGGATGTATGAGCAGGTTCCGGATGAACTTTGCGGGGAAAGCAGCTTCCTGGCGGAGCGTGATCTGCAGGGAGGCATCATCGTCACAGTTGAACGCAGGGAAAACAACTTTACTGTGTGCCAGAGAATTCATTTTGCCACGGACAGCCCCAGAATTGATTTCGTCACGGAGATTGACTGGCACGAGCGCCACAGGATTTTGAAGGTGGATTTCCCGACGACGATCTATACGAAAGAGGTATTGGATGAGATTCAGTTCGGATATATACGGCGTCCTACGCACAAATCCAGACAGTATGAACAGGATTTGTACGAAACCTGCCATCACAAATATGCTGTACTGACGGACGGAGAGAACGGTCTTGCACTGCTCAATGACTGTAAATACGGTCTGTCTGCCAGGGACAGCACAATGTCTCTGACATTGCTGCGGGCACCGGTCATACCGGATATGACAGCAGACCAGGGAAGCCATCGATTTACCTATTCCATTCTGCCGTTTTCCGGGCCTTTTGTGTACAGCAGAGTAACGGAGGAGGCATATGAGTGTAATGTACCGGTGACGGTATGCGAAGGTGTGGAGCCGCCAATGTGCGAATGCTATGCGGGCACATGGGAGAAGACGGGAGAACCAGCAGTACAGAAGCTTAACTGTGTATCCTTTTTCCGGCTGGAAGGAGGTCACACGATTCTTGAGACCTGTAAGCCGGCATTTGATGAGAAAAGAGGAGTGGTTCTCAGACTCTATGAATCAAAGGGGTGTGCCGGAACAACAATCCTTTCGGTTCCCGGCAATGTAAAACGCATTTTTTCCTGTAATATGCTGGAGGAAAAACAGGAAGAACTGGAACTGAAAAACTACAGAACCGAATTGAAATTCAGGGCGTTTGAAATTAAGACGCTTATGCTGGAAATATAGAAACGGGGTGAGACAGGCGTGTATGATATCGGAATTGATGTGGGCGGAACAGGTATCACTGCCGGAATTGTTGACAGAAATTGTAAAATCGTGGCGAGAAAGACCATTGCAACTGACAGGGAACTGACGGCAAAGGCCATATCGAAACAGCTGGTAAAACTGGCAAGGGAACTGCTTGCGGAGAGCGGTATTTCGGAGAGACGGGTACATTCCATCGGAGTAGGAGTGCCGGGGACGGCAAACCGGAAGACGGGAAGGATTGAATACGCCAATAATCTGCCGAACTGTCAGGGAAATATACGGCAGCTGTTGCAGGGACAGACTTCCAAAAAGGTATATTTTGAAAATGATGCCAATGCGGCGGCATGGGGAGAATACCTGTGCTTTAAAAAGAAGCCGGATTCCTTTGTGATGGTGACTCTGGGGACGGGTGTCGGAGGCGGTATTATTATGAACGGAAAGCTTGTTCGGGGTATAAACTATGCGGCAGCCGAGCTGGGGCATATGACGATACGGTACGATGGAATTCCCTGTAACTGCGGCAGGCGGGGGTGTCTGGAGGCATATGCTTCTGCGGAAGCGCTGATCGCGCAGAGCAGAGAAGCCATGGAGAAAAAGAAAAAAAGTCTGCTTTGGGAACTCTGTGACGGGAACCCTGACAAAATAAACGGGCAGCTGGTGTTTGATGCGGTGCGTGCCGGTGATAAGACGGCGATCCGTGTCGTGGAGGAATATGCGGAATATCTGAGCGAGGGACTTGCCAATATTGTCAACTTTCTGCAGCCGGAACTTCTGTGCATAGGCGGGGGAATCAGCAGGTCGGGGGACATTCTGGTTCCGCTGGTCCGGGAAAAGATGAGAAATAAAATATACTCCAGATATTCCACGGAAAACACGAAGCTTGTGGTGGCAAAGCTGGACAATGACGCAGGCATTATCGGTGCGGCAAAACTGTTTCTGTGCAGGGAGTAAAAGGGAAAGGGAGGAAAAACTGCCGGGTGCGGCAGAAAAAGAAAAATGGAAAAACATTACAGAAAAATGATTCAGGATACGCAGGACAGGGTAGTAAAGTCCTTACAGATTCAGATACTGGACAAAGAAAGCCCAAGATATGGAGGATTTGCCGATCCTACGGGAATTGTGCAGGCGAAATTTGCCATTTATCGTGTTGCGTCTATGATAGCGGCGTACTGCAATGAGGATACGGCATATTACCATGACCATCTGGTTTTGGAGAGAATTCTACTGGGACTGTCCTATGTGAGAAGGGTGCAGCACGAAAACGGGCTTTTTGATTATATAACCTGCAACTTTTCCTCGGCGCCCGATACTGCTTTCTGCATTAAAAAGCTGCTTCCTGTCTATCAATACCTTGCAGGAAAGGCAACGAAGGATAACCTGCCCGATGGGGAGCAGGCAATTTTGGAACAGGTGGAGACGATTGTGCGTTCAGGCGCTTATGGACTTTTAGAGGGCGGCTTCCATACGCCGAACCATCGCTGGGCTATCGCTTCTGTGCTGATGCTATGCAGCAGGCTGTTTGCGTGCAAGGAGATGGAAAAAGCGGCTTATGTCTATCTGAACGAAGGTATCGACTGTAATGAGGACGGAGAATTTGCGGAGAAATCTGCCGGAAACTATAACCGCATCAACAACGATGCCATGATTATGTTGTCCGAAGCAACGGGAGATGATTCCTACGAGAAAAATGCTGTACGTAATCTGAAAATGATGCTGACCTACTGGGAGCCGGACGACAGCGTGTTTACTGCCAATTCTACCCGTTTTGACAAGGACAGGCTGGTATTCCCGAAAGATTATTACATGGAATATCTGCGCATGGGCGTCAAATACGAGATTCCGGAATTCCTGCAGATGTGTAATTCCATTTTTGAAATTGTGGACAAAAAGCATATCACATCCCCTGATTTCCTGATTTGGTATATGCTTTATCCCCAGTATCGCAGTCTGGAATATGAAGGGAGCTATATTCGTCCCGATTTTGCGGTTTATTACGAGGAATCCGGCATTGCCAGAGGACAACAGGGACGGTTTACCTGGACGGTTATGAACGGAAAATCCAATTTCTTTTATCTGCACAATGGAACCATGAAGCTGGAGATGAAGGTGGCTGGAAGTTTTTGTGAGCACCGGGCGTTTCGGAGCGAGAAAATGGAGCGACTGTCGGAGAAAGAATATCATCTGACGCAGACCATGCGGGGCTGGTATTACCTTCCGTTTGCCGAAAAACCGGAGACAAGTGACTGGTGGAAAATGGATAATGCTTCCAGAGATAAAAAGCTGGGTCCGGACATGCAGATTGATGTATGGGTGAAGGAAGTGGAGAACGGGGCAGATATCCGTGTGAAAACTTCCGGTGTGGAAGGAGCACCCTGGAGAATTGAACTGGCATTTACAGGGGTGAATTTCCTGACAAATGAGTATATGGACATGCCGCTTTCCGGCAGCGAGGTACTGGTGATAAAGAAGGGATATACCGAGGTGGGCAATGGTGAGGACGCTCTGATAGTGGGTCCCTGCTTTGGCGAACACCACTTCACAGAGGGGAAGGAGGACAGTGAGGCAAAAACAGTGGGGGCTGCAACGCTGTATCTCACTGACTATACAGCCTTTGACCATACGATAGAAATCCGAAACAAAAGGAGTCAGTTTGAAAAGAAATGATTGAAGCATTTGTGGAAAAATATGTTCCTCATTTGAAGTATGACAGGGCAGAGCCGTATCCATTGGTAGCGGTAGGCTATACGGTGTTTCATCAGAAGGCGCAAAGTCATTCCTGCAGACTTTTTCTCGAGATGGAGCCGGGGGAGAGTGTGATTGAGTACGCCTTTTATTACGATTTTGATATTCAGCATCTTTATGATCTGGAACATGCGTTTGTGCGAGTGGACAGCAAGGGAGATATTGTGGGGCTGATTTGCAGCTTTCACGGTAAGTTCCTCAATGGGCTGATTCCCGGAGAGACAGAATTTGAAGGGACGCATCCGGTGCTGTACGTGCAGCCGGGAAAGCATGCTTTTATGCCGAATCCTCATTATTTTCAGCTTGCCCTGGACAGAAACGGGTGCTGCAGGGAGCATGCAGGAAGTGACGGCCTTCTGATTGCACCCATGTTTGAGGACAGATTGAGTACGGATGAGGATTTTGACCGAAAAGTGGAACAATATATCCGCGAAAGACATGCCTTTACACCTACCTGGGAGTTCGTGGAGGAATACCCACAGCTTCACAGGGCGGAGGATGTGCTGATTCCATGGAAACAACTGGAACAGGTGATTGTGGGGCGCGTGAAAGACTGGAAGCGGCAGATTGAAGAGGAAATGTTGGATTGACGAGGAAACGGAAAATGAAAGGGAACCGGAATCAAAAACTGATATTTTTGGTATTTATGCTAATTATGATAGGACTTGGTATCAGCGACTCCAACAGGGGTGTTTTTTCCGCTGTTTTTGAGCAGGAGCTGGCGCTGACCAAACCGCAGGTATCCTTGATTGTCACAGTGAGCTATATTGGAAATTTGTTGTTTATGCTGCTTGGCGGGAACGCTGCGGACAGGTTTGACAGGAAAAAAGCCTGTATGGGAATTCTGGGACTTTGGACAGCGGCACAGGTGATTTTTGTATGTACAGACAATTACATCGGTTTGCTGATTGGAATGTTTATCAGCATGGGTGCATCCACGTTGATGAACACCATGATGAATATTCTTTCACCCTTCTTTTTTGGGGCAATGGCGGGACTCTATATCAATATTCTGTTTTTCATCCAGGGTATTGGTACCAGTGGAAATCAGAAGCTGACGGGCACATTTGTCACCGGGTATGATGATTATCGCAGGATTTGTCTGGGACTTTCACTGATTGGGGTAGTGAGCCTGGTGTTGTTGGGGCTGACGAAGTTTCGAAGCGTTTCGGAAAATACCGGCGAAGCTTGCAGTGCGGAGAAAGACAGTGCATCGGAAACCGCTGTCGGGAAAAGCTTCCGTACCTGTATGAGTGGTCTGGTTCTTGCTATGGGTCTGGTATTCGGATTCTACTTTGTGGCGGAGCATGGTATTATGAACTGGTGGTTTATGTACTGTACACAGGGACTGGGACTGAGTGCCGGCAGTGCGAGCACCGGTGTTTCATTGTTTTTCGGGACCATGACGGTGGGAAGACTTTTGATGGCACCGCTGGTACAGAAGCTGGGAACCCGGAAAAGCATTATGATACTGGGAGGGTTGGGAACGGCGGTTTATCTTCTGGGTATCTTACTCGGAAAAGAGGGTATCTGGATTCTGGGTATCAGCGGTATTTTTATTTCGATTCTTTACCCTACAATTGTACTGCTTTTGCAGGAGCTTTTCCCGAAAGACATCATTGCCACTGTGACAGGGATGGTTATCAGCATCGGTACGTTGTTTGACATTGCTTTTAATGCTGTTTTCGGAAATCTGGTGGAGGCTGCGGGCTTTGGTGTCTGCCGCATCATTTTCCCGACGGCAATTCTTTGCTTTTATGGGGGATTTCTTCTTGTGGTATATAGAAAAAACAACAATGTGGTACATAGATAAAAAGCAATAGGGGGTGAAACGTGCGTTATGGGGCGCATGGAAAAAAGAGCACCGGGCTTATGCCCGATGCTCTTTTTGATGTTCGTTATCGTTCAGAAGCAATTATGCTACTACAGTAACGTTGGTTGCACGAACCTTGCTGCTGTTCTGAGGATCAGTCTCGGTATCGAAAGTAACCTTCTGGCCCTCTTCCAGGGACTTGAAGCCCTCAGCGTTGATAGCGGAGAAATGTACGAATACTTCCTCGCCGGTTGCATCGTTGGTGATGAAACCATAGCCCTTCTGTGCATTGAACCATTTAACTGTACCGTTGTTCATTTGTGGTACCTCCTTCATAAAAATAGTGATTCTAAAACGTAGGACAAAAAAATCACATATTTTTGTAAACCATCATCAAAGTAGCAATGACTTACAAAAATATGTGAGTTCAATGACTTTCATTTAGAATACAGCTGTAGTATAGCACCATTTTTTGCGAAATGTCAACAATTATTTTTTGGTGAGAATAAATGTTGTTTTAGCGGGAAAAAATGAGATGAGACAGGAGGTTTGACAGAAAGTGATATGGAGTTTTTGGGGTATTGTACTGCTTACGGCAGCAGGCTTTTTAGCGGGCTTTTGTATGGGCAGACAAAGCAGAGAAAGTCTTGCATATGAAAAAAAAGAAAGACACGGTGAGAAGGAGAGCGTTACTTTCTGGTCTGTGGGAAGCCCTGTTTCGGGCGAGATAGCCTGTATGCAGGAAGGAGAACATCCGCTGGTGGTAATAACACCCCGGGAAGATAAACTGTATGCGCCGGCAGGCGGAAAAATTACAAAACTGTTTCCCATGGGAAATGAGTTCCTTTTTCGGACAGAGTTTGGAGCGGAACTGGATATTCGGGTGGGGGAAGCGAAGGATGAGATGCTTGCACGGTACTACAGACCCAGAATTATTCAGAATGAAATTGTGGGAAAGGGAAAGCTGCTTCTGGAATTTGACCGATGCGGGCTGGAGGCGGAGGGATGCTCTTCCGACATATCAGTCAGACTGGAGAGCAGCGTCTACGGCAGTGATGTACAGATGACTGCCACAGAATCTGTCAAGACGGGGGAAGAGATTCTGCGGGTGACGGATCATTACCGTTTCGACGGTATTCGCCGGGACTGATGAGATAGGTACGTTTAAACTCCCGAAAAAAGGTGCGAACGCTTCCAAAGCCGGCATCCAGTGCAATCCGTGTGACGGAAAGCCCTGAATTTGCAAGCAGTTCTCTCGCATACTCCAGTCGTCTGGAGTTTACATAGTGGGGAAAAGAGGTATGAAGCTTTTCGGAAAAAATGCGGGATATGCGAAAAGGACTGACACCGAATTCCCGGGCAAGATATTCCAGCGTCAGATTGTCGGTGTAGTGGCTGTCGATGTAGAGAAATAACTGTTGTTCCAACTCCGGCTCGTTCATTCGCTGTTCCGGAGAAAGGGAGAGTCCGGCAAAAATGTCAGTCAGAAGCAGAGTGAGGTAGCCCTGAGCGTACAGCACGATGTTTTCCGGCATCCGCAGCGCCTGGTCGAACTCGGAAGTCAATTTTAACAGCTCCTGTAAAGCGTGTCTGCCGTGGCAGGAAAAAGCATGAAACAGGAAGCGTGGATTGTCGGGAATGTCGTTCTGGAAAAAATTCCGGAATGCATGACAGAAACTGCTGTCAAAAATGCAAATCAGAATACGGCTGCTTTCGGGCGTAGTAAAGCTGTGCAGTCTGTTGGGAAAGACAATAACACCTTCTCCGGCGGACAACTGAAAGGCAGCGTCGTCTGCTGTGACGGTAACAATTCCTTCGAGAACAAGCAGCAGTTCCACCTGTCTGTGCAGATGGGGCGCAAAACTGCGGTTTTCCGATATGTGGAACCAGACGCGCTCAGCGCGGTTTTGATAGAAAAAACTCATGGGAACCTCCCGTTACAAACAGTATAAGTTACTCTGAATAGTTACCAGTATAAATGCTTTGAGAGAGAATGGCAAGAAATGGCATAAAAAATTAAAAAAATGGCACGAAACGAAAAAGCTGATATGATATGCTTTCCGTATCAGAGATAAACCGGTTCTCAGATAGAGCCGGCTGGGAGGGAGAGACTATGGATAAGACAAAAATTCAGAAAATGTGGATTGCCGACCAAGGGGACGGCACATACAAAAACCCCATACTGTACACAGACTATTCCGATCCGGATGCCATCCGTGTCGGGGAAGATTATTTCCTGATTGCATCCAGCTTTTGCAATACACCTGCGGTGCCGTTATTGCACTCAAAGGATATGGTGAACTGGAAGGTAATCAATTATGTTATGGAAAAGCTGCCCTTTGCATGCTATGAAAAACCGGTTCATGGATGCGGAACCTGGGCACCTGCCATTCGTTTTCACGAAGGGGTATATTACGTTTTCATTCCCATGCCGGATGAGGGAATCATGATGTGCAAGACAACGGATCCCTGGGGAAAGTGGAGCGAGCCTTCCTATGTGAAGAAGGTGGTAGGATGGATAGATCCCTGCCCGTTCTGGGATGATGACGGAAAGGCGTATATGGTATCCGCCTTTGCGAGGAGTAGAATCGGGTTTAAGAGCATGCTCTATATGTCACCGATTGCGCCCGATTGTTCCGGCGTACTGGACGACGGACAGTTTATCTATGACGGGCATGCAACCCAGCCTACGATAGAAGGACCGAAGCTGTATAAGAGAAATGGTTATTATTATATTTTTGCACCTGCCGGAGGCGTAAAGCCGGGCTGGCAGACAGTACTTCGTTCCAAAAATATCTACGGCCCTTATGAAGAAAAAATCGTGCTGCACCAGGGAGGTTCTCCGGTGAACGGCCCTCACCAGGGAGCCTGGGTGGATACACCGAGCGGTGAGAACTGGTTCCTTCATTTCCAGGATGTAGGAAATGCGGGGAGAATTCTGCATTTACAGCCCATGCGATGGGAGAATGACTGGCCTATAATCGGCGTGAAGGATGTGGACGGATGTGGAGAGCCCGTGATGCAGTACAAAAAACCGGATGTAGGAGGCACTTATCCTGTGGATGCGCCGGAGGACAGTGATTTCTTTGAGGGAGAGAAGCTGGGGCTGCAGTGGCAGTGGAATGCGAATTATCATGAGGAATGGTATCAGCTTGAGAAGAATCGGCTGACCCTGTATGCTCAGCCTGCAAAGGAAGAGACACAGTTGTGTGATATCAGTAATCTTCTGCTTCAGAAGTGGCCCGCACCGGAATTTCAGATTACCACCTGTCTGCATCTGGAGAACCTGACAGAGGGGGATGTGGCAGGTATGATTTCCCTGGGAGGCTGCTATACGGCACTGGCAGTACAGAAAAAAGATGGGAAACTGATTTTGCAGCAGAGAACCGGTAACTGGGAACAGAATGATGAGATCAGGGCAAATCTGGAGGTAGTGACGGAAAACAGGATTTATCTGCGAATGCGTGTGGAAAAATCAGAAAATATCTGTTTTGAAATCAGTGAGGATGAAAAAAACTTCCGGCAGGCGGGCAGGGTGACAAAGGCTACGCCGGGAAGATGGGTCGGTGTGAAGGCAGGTCTCTTTGCCATCAATGAAAGAGGCACAAAAGAAGGATATACGACATCGGAATATTTTGCATTCGAAAAACTGTGAAATGTCTGAAAATTTCCTGAAGAAATATTGTAAATTTAAGTCAAAACATGCTATAATTTATTTTATCCGTTGGCAGTGCTGACGAAAATTTCTGATGTTGAAGGGAGAAAAATATGACCAGTGAACAGTATAAGAGAGCGAATGCTACCGTATTTCCCGTAATTGCAATTATTCTTGGCTATATGGTCTTGATAATGTTGCTTTTTGTCTTTACCAATGAGGGTGGAGGAAGCTGGACGCACTATATTCAGATTGCAGCAGGTGTCCTTGCATTGATTGTCTCAACTGTGGTCTATATCCTGAAGAGAGACACGAAGATGTGCGGTATTGTAATGTTGGGAAGCGCTTCTCTGGCATATGTGGTGACAGTGCTTTTCAATAACAATCTGTTGTCCTTTTCCTACGCATTTCCCGTTCTGTTTGCAGCAATGGTATTTTTGAATGTAAGGATCATTGCTGTGGGAAATGCTGTGATTATTGCGGCAAACCTGCTGAAACTTCTGCTCCGTTACAGCAGTTCCGATGCATCCGGTCAGCAGTCGCTTTTCCTTGCATTTTTCATTTCCTTACTGATTGGTGTTGCATCCGTGCGTATTGTAAAACTGTTAATTCGCAATAATGCGGAGAACATGGAAACGATTACAGATGCAGCCAGGAGACAGGAGGAAAGCAACAAAAAGATGGCTCTTGTGGCAGATAATATCTCCAGGCATTTCGAAGAGGCAATGGAGATGCTGGAGCGTCTGAACCAGAGTGTGGAAACAAGCAATTTTGCAATGTCAAATATTGCGGAGAGCACTGAGAGTACTGCAGAAGCCATTCAGGAGCAGGCGACTATGTGTGCGGACATTCAGCAGCATACCGATGTTGCTGAGAGCGAGACGAAAAATATGATTGATGCCTCTGAGAGAACCGGCGAAAATGTAGCGGCGGGTTCCGCTATGGTGAGGGAACTGAAGGAGCAGGCGCACAATGTGGAAACGGCAAGCGATATTACCGTGGAGGTAATCGAAAGCCTGACACAGAAGGTTGCTGAAGTGCAGAGTTTTGTGGGAACGATTCTCAGTATTTCCAGCCAGACAAATCTGCTGGCATTAAATGCTTCGATTGAGGCAGCACGTGCGGGTGAGGCAGGAAGAGGCTTTGCCGTAGTAGCTGAGGAAATCAGACAATTATCCGAGCAGACAAAGGACGCTTCCAACAATATCACCAATATCATCGAGGAATTGAACAGCGATACAAAGCGTGCAAATGAGAGTATTCAGAATTCTGTGGAGTCCGTTGCAAAACAGAATGAACTGATTGAAGAGACGAAAGTAAAGTTTGAGAAGATTGATGAAGGTGTGTCCAGACTAAACGAAAACATCAATCATACAGAGCGCGTGATAAAGGAGATTTTACGCTCTACCGGTGTCATTTCCGAAAATATCACACATTTATCAGCTACCAGCGAAGAGGTTGCAGCTTCTTCCACGGAGGGCTTGAAGACTTCCGGGACAACTGTGGAAGCAATGAAATCCTGTAAGGAAATTTTGGAGAGTATTTATGCGATGGCACAGGATTTACAGCGGACGGAAGGCTGATGCGCCACGATAGCAGAATGAAAAAATATGAAAACCGCCATTCCCGGGGAACTGCAGAATCTCCGGGGCGGCGGTTTTTTTATGGAAAAATTTTCAAAAACGGCTTGACTTATTCCGTCCGGTATAATATTATCTACTAAACCCCACTAAAATAGTAGGAAATAAAAGCGGGAGCCGCAGACCGGCAGAATGGAGAAAACGATGAGTAAGAAACCCTATGCAGAGAGAAACTTAAGATTTGAGACATTACAGTTACATGTTGGACAGGAACAGCCGGATCCCGTTACGGATGCGAGGGCAGTGCCTATTTACCAGACTTCCTCCTATGTATTCCGAAACTGTGATCATGCGGCGGCACGTTTCGGACTTGCTGACAGCGGAAATATTTATGGGCGTCTGACCAATCCCACGGAGGATGTGTTTGAAAAGAGAATTGCAGCTTTGGAAGGCGGAACAGCAGCGCTTGCTGTCGGAAGCGGTATGGCTGCCATTACATACACAATTCAGAATCTTGCAAAATCCGGTGACCATATTGTATGTGCCAACAATATATACGGAGGAACCTATAATCTTCTGGCACATACACTGGTTGATTACGGCGTTACCACTACTTTTGTTGACCCATTTGATCTTAATGCTGTGGAAAATGCAATCAGAGAGAATACAAAGGCTGTCTATATCGAGACACTTGGAAATCCCAATTCCGACGTGGTAGACATTGAGAAGCTTGCGGAGATTGCGCATGCACACAAAATCCCTCTGGTGGTGGACAATACCTTTGCAACGCCTTATCTGGTGAGACCCTTTGAGTATGGGGCAGATATCGTGGTTCATTCCGCGACAAAATTTATCGGCGGACACGGAACAACGATTGGCGGTGTGATTATTGAGAGCGGAAAATTTGACTGGAAAGCAAGCGGCAAGTTTCCTCATCTGACGACACCCAATGACAGCTATCACGGTGTAAACTTTGCAGAGGCATTGCCTCAGGCTGCTTTTGTGACGGCAATCCGTGCCATTCTTTTGAGAGATACCGGTGCAACACTTTCTCCTTTCCACGCATTTTTCTTTTTGCAGGGACTGGAAACGCTTTCTCTGAGAGTGGAGCGTCACGTGGAAAATGCACTGAAGGTTGTGGAATATTTGAACAGGCATCCCAAGGTAGAAAAGGTACATCACCCTTCCGTTTCCGACGACCCTGTGCAGCAGGCTCTCTACAAGAAGTATTTCCCGAAGGGCGGCGGCTCCATCTTTACCTTTGAAATCAAGGGTGGAGAGGAAGAAGCAAAGAAGTTCATTGACAATCTGGAGTTGTTCTCTCTGCTGGCAAATGTTGCAGATGTAAAGAGTCTGGTGATTCATCCGGCTTCCACAACACATGCACAGCTGAGCGATGAGGAATTAAAGGAACAGGGCATTTACCGCAATACAATCCGCCTTTCCATCGGAACTGAGAATATCGATGATATTATTGAGGATCTGGAGGGCGGCTTCGCAAGCATCTAGGTACTTTGCCTGGTAAGCAGCAAGAACCTAAAGCAAGAAATAAACAGAGCACTTGACAAAATACCCTATGGGGGTATATCCCGTGAGAGGATACGGGATACCCCTGTGGGGTATTTTGCGTAACCAATACAGACGCGGTTGTGACTTGTGTAGATTGTGTATCAGTGTAGAAGAAGGGATAGGAGAGATATGTCGGGAAATAATAAGGATAAGGAGAATTCTGCAGAAAATAGTTGCTGCTGTCATCAGAAGGCGACGCCCAGGGATGAAAAAGAGTTAAGACAGCTGAAAAACCGTTTGAGCCGGATGATGGGTCAACTGAACGGAATTGGGAAAATGCTGGATGAAAACCGCTATTGCGGAGATATCCTGACGCAGATTGCTGCGGTGGAGAGTGCGCTGCAGGCTTTCGGATATCTGATTTTGCAGGAGCATATGGAAACCTGTGTGGTTGGGGAAATACAGAAAGGGAATACAGCCGTGGTGGATGAGGCGGTGGAACCGGTGAAGAAGTTAAAATAGGAGGAAAAGCTCTTAGACTAATTGCCGTCACCGGCGGCAGAATGTGAGGCAGTATGAAGGAACGGTATCATATATCGGAAATGCGCTGCGGCTGAGAGGATTTAAGAGTGGGTTTGAGAAGCCAGTGAAGAGGAGGAGCGCTGCGGCAGAAGTGAGGCAAAAGCCGGAAGTGGTAAAAGGTTCGCAGGAAAAACTGGAAGCGCCGGATGCAACGCAGGAGGCCGGTGACGGTTCGACAGAAGTGACGGAAACAATGAGCGGACAGTCTATCGATGTAAGGATAGGAAATGAAAATAAAATGGAATTTTATGAGGAAAGGAAGGAAAAGAGTATGACAAAGGTAATGACAATTGAGGGAATGATGTGCGGACACTGTACCGGAAGGGTACAGAAGGCTCTGGAGGCTGTTGAAGTTTTGGGGATTTTAATTTCTTCCGAAAAAGTTTATACTTTCTTTATTGCATAATAGAACACTTATGCTATATTAGTTATAGAACAGACAAAAGAGAATAGGAACCAATCAAGAATAACCAGGATAATAACCGGAGTGCGAACCCGGAATGATAACCGGAAGAACAATCAAAAAAGGCAAATAGGACAACCGGAAAGGGGGATTTATTATGAATATACAGAAATTTACGCAGAAGTCCATGCAGGCAGTTGAGGGATGTGAGAAACTGGCTTATGAGTATGGCAATCAGGAGATAGAGCAGGAGCATTTGCTGTACAGTCTCCTGACCATAGAAGACAGCCTGATTTTGAAACTGATTGAGAAGATGGAGATTCAGAAGGAACACTTTGTGAACAGGGTGGAGCAGGCACTCGCTAAACGTACCAAGGTACAGGGCGGACAGGTCTATGTGGGAAAGGATCTGAACAAGGTTCTTGTCAGTGCTGAAGATGAGGCGAAGCAGCTGGGGGACGAATATGTCTCCGTGGAGCATTTATTCCTTGCCATGATTAAGAATCCGAACAGGGAGATTGCACAAATCTGGAAGGAGTACGGCATTACCAGAGAACGCTTTTTGCAGGCGTTGTCCACAGTACGCGGCAATCAGCGCGTGACCAGCGACAACCCGGAGGCGACCTATGACACCCTGGAGAAATACGGGCAGGAGCTGGTGGAGAAGGCAAGAAATCAGAAGCTTGATCCGGTTATTGGCAGAGACAGCGAAATCAGAAATATTATCCGCATTCTGTCTCGGAAGACCAAGAACAATCCTGTGCTGATTGGTGAGCCCGGTGTCGGCAAGACCGCCGTGGTGGAAGGCCTTGCACAGCGTATTGTCAGAGGGGATGTGCCGCAGGGCTTAAAGGATAAGAAGATATTTGCACTGGATATGGGTGCCCTTGTGGCAGGAGCCAAGTACAGAGGCGAATTCGAGGAACGTCTGAAAGCGGTGCTGGAGGATGTAAAGAACAGCGATGGGCAGATTATTCTGTTTATCGATGAACTGCACACCATTGTGGGTGCAGGAAAGACGGACGGCGCTTTGGATGCGGGCAATATGTTAAAGCCCATGCTTGCAAGGGGTGAACTGCACTGCATCGGTGCAACGACACTGGATGAGTACAGACAGTATATTGAGAAAGATGCAGCTCTGGAACGTCGTTTCCAGCCGGTTATGGTAGAGGAGCCCACGGTGGAAGATACCATCTCCATCCTAAGAGGACTGAAGGAGCGCTATGAGGTATACCATGGTGTGAAAATCATGGACAACGCTCTGGTGAGCGCGGCAGTGCTGTCCAACCGATATATTTCCGACAGATTTCTTCCGGACAAGGCAATCGATTTGGTGGATGAGGCCTGCGCATTGATTAAGACAGAACTGGATTCCATGCCTACGGAACTGGATGAACTGCAGAGAAAGATTATGCAGCTGGAAATCGAGGAGGCGGCTCTGAAGAAGGAAGATGACAGACTGAGCAGTGAGCGGCTGGCGGATTTGCAGAAGGAACTGGCGGAACTGAAAGAAGAATTTGCGGGCAAAAAGGCCCAGTGGGACAATGAGAAAGCATCTGTGGATAAACTTTCCAAACTGCGTGAGGAAATTGACAGCGTCAACAATGAGATACAGATTGCGCAGCGGGAAGGTAATCTGGAGAAGGCGGCAGAACTTTCCTACGGCAAATTGCCCAGTCTGAAAAAGCAGCTGGAGCAGGAAGAGGCAAAGTCAGGAGATGCAGAGCTTTCCCTGGTGCATGAGAAGGTATCCGATGAGGAAATCGCCAGAATTATTTCCCGTTGGACGGGAATTCCGGTGGCAAAGCTGACGGAGAGCGAGAGAAACAAGACGCTTCACCTGGACGAGGAACTGCACAAGCGTGTCATCGGACAGGAGGAAGGTGTCACCAAGGTAACGGAGGCAATCATCCGTTCCAAGGCGGGTATCAAAGACCCCACGAAGCCCATCGGTTCCTTCCTGTTCCTGGGACCTACCGGTGTCGGTAAGACGGAGCTGGCAAAATCCCTTGCGGCGGCCCTGTTTGACGATGAGAACAATATGGTTCGTATTGACATGAGTGAATATATGGAGAAGTATTCTGTCTCGCGTCTGATTGGAGCACCTCCCGGATATGTGGGATATGAAGAGGGCGGACAGCTGACGGAAGCGGTCAGGAGAAAGCCCTACAGTGTTGTGCTCTTTGATGAGATTGAGAAAGCGCATCCGGATGTGTTCAATGTGCTTTTGCAGGTACTGGATGATGGACGTATTACCGATTCCCAGGGCAGAACGGTGGACTTTAAGAATACTATTCTGATTATGACTTCCAACATCGGTGCGAACTATCTGCTGGAAGGCATCCAGGAAGACGGAACCATTAGCCCTCAGGCAGAGGAACTGGTCATGAATGATCTGAGAAACCATTTCAGACCGGAGTTTTTGAACCGTCTGGATGAGACGATTTTGTTCAAGCCTTTGACCAGGGATAATATCGGCGGCATAGTCGATTTGATTGTGGCAGATTTAAACAAGCGGCTGGCGGACAGGGAACTTACACTGGAACTGACACCGGAAGCAAAGCAGTTCATTGCGGATAATGCCTACGACCCTGTATATGGCGCACGTCCTTTGAAGCGGTATATCCAGAAGCATGTGGAAACCCTTGCGGCAAAGCTGATTCTGGCAGATCAGGTGGATGAGGGTGATGTCATTCAGATTGCTGTGGAGGATGGTCAGCTGACTGCATCGGCGATCAAGACAGCCTGAAAGATGAATTACGAACCGGATGTAGAGAGAATATCTTTACATCCGGTTCTTTGCAAAGTGATTTATTTTAACAACTCTTTTTTTCAGAATGGTATTTTCTTTGGAGATTATGCATGGATTCCCGACTGCATTTATACATCAGTTTATTCCTGTTTTTATTAATTAACTTATTTATGTATTGACAGCACCTAAAAATAAATTAAAATATAATTAAAAACAAATATAATTTAAGCGAAGCAAATGTGGAGGGTATATGGCTATTTTATTTGATGAAGAACAAAAAGTGTTTTTATTGCATACACCAAACACCACGTATGGGATTGCAGTGGTAGATGACAGATTCCTGTGTCATTTATACTATGGAAAACGGATTGATTCGACGGATATCCGCTATCTGCTGCGGGAGGATGAGCCGCCTTTTGTTCCCAGTACCAATAAGCGTGAGGAGAATACTTTCCTGGATGTGAGACCGATGGAATATCCGGAGAGCGGTATGGGAGATTACAGAGAAGCGGCTTTCTGCGTCAGAAGCATGCAGGGACATAAGGCCAGCGAACTGGTGTACCGCCGCTTTGAGATAGAAGTCGGAAAGCCTGCATTGGAGGGTCTGCCTGCAACCTGGGGAAGCGGGGAAGAATGTACGACTCTGAAGCTGTACTGCGAGGATGTACTGCTGGGGATGGAGGTCTGCCTCCAGTATACGGTATTTGAAAGGCTGGATGCCATTACACGCAGTGTGCTCGTAAGAAATAACGGCAAAGAACCTTTTTATCTGGAGAAGGTATACAGTGCCTGCCTGGATATGGAGGACAGAAATTTTGAAGTACTCGGATTGTTCGGCTCCTGGGCGAGGGAGCGGCATATTCAGAGGATGCCGGTGGGCTATGGCAGGCAGAATATTGCTTCCTCCAAGGGAGAATCAAGCCACCAGGAAAGCCCTTTCATGGCGCTTGTAACCCCGGAGACCAATCAGGAGATGGGAGAGGTTTATGCCATGAATTTTGTCTATTCCGGTTCTTTCCTGGCACAAGTGGAGAAGAACCAGTTTGACTGCATCAGAATGACGATGGGCATTCACCCCGATACCTTTACCTGGAAGCTTCTGCCCGGGGATTCTTTTACGGCGCCTGAAGTGGTAATGGTGTATTCGGCAGAAGGTCTCGGCAAGATGACGAGAACCTTCCACGATTTATACAGAGAACATTTAATCAGAAGTCCCTATGTGAAAAAGCCGCGTCCCATCTTGATCAATAACTGGGAAGGTACCTACTTTGATTTCGATGAAAAAAAACTGCTTGCCATTGCAGAGGAGGCATCCCGACTGGGCGTGGAAATGCTTGTTATGGATGACGGCTGGTTCGGAAAGAGGAATTCTGATGACAATTCCCTGGGCGACTGGTTTGTCAATGAGCAAAAGTTAAAGGGCGGATTGAAGCTGCTGGTTGACAATGTGAAAAAAAAGGGAATGAAATTCGGTATCTGGTTTGAGCCGGAGATGATTTCCCCGGACTCCGAATTATTCCGGAAACATCCTGACTGGGCCATTCAGATACCGGGAAGAAACATCACCCAGAGTCGTGCCCAGTATGTGCTGGATATCGGAAGACCGGAAGTGGCGGATGCCGTTTATCAGATGCTCTGTGATATTTTGAAGAGTGCGGATATCTCCTATGTGAAGTGGGATATGAACAGACAGCTGACAACCCTTGGCAGTGCAGCACTTGAGAGCGACAGGCAGGGCGAATTGATGCACCGCTATATGCTGGGAGTCTACAGAATGCAGGAGAGACTGGTGACGGATTTTCCGGAGCTGCTTCTGGAGAACTGTTCCGGCGGCGGAGCGAGGTTTGATCCGGGTATGCTTTATTACAGCCCTCAGATATGGACTTCCGATGATACGGATGCCATCGAGCGGCTGACCATTCAGGAGGGGACGGCACTGGTTTATCCCGTTTCCTGTATGGGCTCTCATGTGAGTGTCTGCCCCAATCATACGGTACAGCGCGTCACTCCTTTTGAGACGAGGGGACTTGTGGCAATGTCCGGTACCTTTGGCTATGAGCTGGATATGACTAAACTTTCCGATGCCGAAAAGGAGATGGTGAAGGAGCAGACGATAACCTATCATAAATATTATCCGTTGGTTGCGGAGGGGGACTATTACCGGTTGTTGTCAAGACTGCCGCAGAATGAGGCAGACAGCTGGATGTTTGTGAGCAAGGATAAGACAAAGGCACTCCTGTTTTATGTGAGAGTTCTGGCTTATCCGAATGAGAAAAGTCGATTGTTAAGATTGCAGGGGTTGGATGCAGACCGACTTTATGAAATTAACGGAAAGCGTTACACCGGTGCGGTTCTCATGAATGCGGGTGTCCGGATTCCGGGCGGGATGCATGACTTTATGAGCCTTGTTATGGAAATCGAAGCGGTGCCAGAGTAAAAACAGGCGCGGAGCAGGAAAGCAGGCGCGGAGCAGGAAAAAGTTAGGTGCAGAACAGAAAGAAACAGGTGCGGAACAGACAGGGAGCAGACAAATGGGTCGTGAAAAAGAGGTAAAACTGGAAGATATCGCGTTAGAAGCGGGAGTCAGCATTGTCACTGTCTCCAACGCGCTGAAGGGGAAAAAAGGTGTCAGCCCCGCCATGAGAGAAAAAATCCTGAAAATAGCAGAGCAGATGGGTTACCATATGCAGATGGAGAGAGTATCTCCGGAAAAAGCGAGCTATATGGTCGGAGTTGTGGTGGCGGAGCGTTATGTGAAGGAGTTTCCCTCTTTTTACATGGATATCTACAAATGGGTGGCACAGGAAGTGACACAAAAAGGAAGCCTTACGGTGTTGGAAATTGTAGATGCCGGAAGGGAGAAGGAGCCGACGGAAGTGTTCCCCGGCGTGGAAGTGAACGGAATCATTGCCATCGGGCAGCTGTCGGATGCATTTTTTGACGCCCTGCGGAAGAGGGCACGTGTGCCGCTTGTGTGCGTGGACTACTATGATGTGCAGCCGGGAGTGGACTATATTGTGACGGATGGCTACGGCGGCATGCAGAAAATGACGGAACGGCTGATTTTACAGGGCTTCCGCAAGTTCTGCTTTGTGGGAACACCACAGGCAACCGGAAACAACATGGACAGGTACATGGGATATTGCAAGGCTCTGGAAAAGTATGGGCTTAGCGAGGAACAGCGGAATATCCTGTTTGACAGAGAAGCATCGGGGGATAATTACGGACTGGAAGCTGAGCTGCCGGGACAAATGCCGGAGGCATTTGTCTGCAACTGCGATAAAACAGCAAAGCTGTTGGTGGAAAAGCTGATGCAGGCAGGCTTGCGTGTGCCGGAGGATGTTTCAGTCACGGGATTTGATCATTACTATGCGCGGCTCTCCAACGGAATGTCGCTGACAACCTTTGAAAACGATGAGAAAGTAATCGCCCACATCAGTGTGAGTACGCTCTTTAAGCGGATTTCAGGCAGGGAGCCTGGCGGAATCCGCCTGGTGGAAGGAACTATGATTGAGGGCGATACCGTTATGAGAAGAGGAGGACACTGAGTATGGCGGAAGTGAAGCTGAAGGATATTGCAGCTGCGCTGGGGGTCAGTGTGGTGACTGTTTCCAATGCGCTCTCCGGTAAGCCCGGTGTCAGTGAAACGCTGCGGGAGGAAATCCTGGGTAAAGCGCGGGAAATCGGATATAACTGCAGTCGGTATGACAAACAGCAGGAAGTGCGGATTGGCGTCCTGGTATCGGAGAAGTACGTGACGGTAGGCGCCTCTTTTTACTGGGAAATGTATCAGCACGTTGCATATGCTGTTTCAAAGAGAAAAAGCGCAACGATGATTGAGATTCTGGAAAGCGGAGAGGATGAGAAGAGCCTTCCCAAAATGATTGGTGAGAGGAATTCTGACGGAATACTGGTGATTGGCTGGATGAGCCATGATTATATCAGAATGCTGTTGGAGAATATCCATGTTCCGATTGTGCTGCTGGATTTCCAGTATCCGGATCTGCCCTGCGATGCGGTGATTACGGCGAACTATATCGGAGGCTATAAAATCACAAGGTATCTGCTGGAAAGAGGGCATAGAAGAATCGGATTTGTGGGAACCGTCAGGGCAAACGAGAACATCATGGACAGATACTTTGGCTATCGCAAGGGTATGGCGGAATATGGAATCTCTTTGCGGCAGGACTGGATTCTGGAGGACAGAGACATTGAGACGGGAGGTTTACTCCATATCGAACTGCCCGAAGAACTGCCGGATGCCTTTGTATGTAATGCGGACTTATCCGCAGGACTGCTGTATGATGCCTTGCAGGAGAAGGGACTGCGTGTACCGGAGGATGTTTCGGTTATCGGATTTGATAATTATCTTCACGGGCACAAATTCGCCGGAGAGCTGACAACATACAATGTTGATATGAAGCGTATGGCGGAGAAAGCGGTGAAAATTCTGTTTGACAAAATAGGCGGAAATGAGAAACGATATGGTGTCCATACGGTGGACAGTGTGATTGTGGAACGCTCCAGTGTAAAGTCGGTGTGAAAAGCATCACTGGATATCCGGCAGTTTATCAAATATAGTGGTAGAATGTATGTGAAAATTATGAAGAGGGAGGAAGAAAGAATATGATACATCCCAGATATTATGAAGAACTGAAAAAACAGGAAGAGCTTCTTTCCAGAAAGAACAGCGTGGACAGGAACTTCTACAACGGTATTTACGACAGGTATGTAAATCCGGTTCTCACGAGAGAACATGCCCCCTTAACCTGGAGATATGATTTGAATGAGAAGACAAATCCTTATTTTCAGGAAAGACTTGGCATCAATGCGGTGATGAATTCAGGAGCTATCGAACTGGACGGCAAGTTCTATCTGGTGGCAAGAGTGGAGGGCAACGACAGAAAGTCTTTCTTTGCAGTAGCGGAGAGCGATAACGGAATCGATAATTTCCGGTTCTGGGATTATCCCATCCTTCTGCCGGATACCTGCCCCGAGGAAACAAATGTATATGACATGCGTCTGACGAAACATGAGGATGGGTATATTTACGGTGTATTCTGTTCCGAAAGCAAGGATACCTCATCCAATGATCTGTCGGCGGCTGTGGCTGCTGCGGGTATCGTCAGAACGAAAGATCTGAAGAAGTGGGAGCGGCTGCCGAATTTAAAGACACTGCACTCTCCCCAGCAGAGGAACGTTGTGCTGCATCCGGAGTTTGTGAACGGAAAATATGCATTCTACACAAGACCCATGGATGATTTCATTGATACGGGGTCCGGCGGCGGAATCGGCTTCGGACTTTGTGACGATATCATGCATCCCGTGATTGACGAGGAAGTGATTACCAGCAAGAGAAAGTATCATACCATCACGGAAGTGAAGAACGGTGCCGGTGCGGTTCCCATTAAGACGGACAGGGGATGGATTCACATTGCCCACGGTGTCCGCAACACGGCAGCAGGACTCCGCTATGTGCTTTACGCCTTTGCAACAGACTTAAAAGATCCTTCCAGAGTGATTGCAGAGCCTTCCGGAATGCTGATGGGGCCCAGAGGCGGAGAGAGAGTGGGAGATGTGTCAAATGTAGTGTTCTCAAACGGCTGCATTGCCAGAGAGAACGGAGATGTCTATCTTTATTACGCATCTTCTGACACCAGGCTGCATGTGGCAACCACCACAGTGGAAAAACTGAAGGATTATGTGTTCAACACACCTTCCGATCCCCTGAGAAGTGTGGAGTGCGTGGCCCAGAGATGTGAATTGATTGACAGCAATATGGCACTTCTGCAGGAAGTGAAATAAGAAACAGGCAGAGGGAAAACCTCTGCCTTTCTTGACGGTAATGGCAAGTTGTGATACGCTTGCAATAACAAGGAAACGGAGAAAAAAGATGCGGGAAATATTGTTTTTGGAGCCGGTTTTAAAAGAGTGCGTATGGGGAGGACAGAGACTTGTGACAGAGTTTCCCTATCACGCGGAAGGGGAACATATCGGAGAATGCTGGGCAATCAGCGCCCATCCTCACGGAGACTGCGTGATATCGGAGGGAACATACGCAGGCAGGACGCTGTCACAGCTCTATGCGGAGCACAGAGAACTGTTTGGCGGTATCCGTGCGGAACAGTTTCCACTGCTTGTGAAGATAATTGATGCCAGAGAAAATCTGAGCATTCAGGTGCATCCCGATGATGCCTATGTAAAGGAGCATGAGAACTGTCCTTTTGGAAAGACGGAATGCTGGTATGTGATGGATTGTCCCGAAAATGCCAGCCTGATTATCGGACATCATGCAAAGACAAAAGAAGAATTGAAGGAAATGATTGCGGCAGGCCGCTATGAGGAGCTGATTCGGGAGGTACCTGTAAAGAAGGGAGATTTTCTGCAGATTGTACCCGGAACCGTGCATGCCATCAAGGGGGGCTTCCTGATTCTGGAGACGCAGCAGAACAGTGATATCACCTATCGCGTCTATGATTATGGAAGACTTGTGGACGGAAAACCGAGACAGCTTCATGTGCAGCAGAGCATTGATGTTATCAATGTGCCGGACGAAGCGGATAAAAAAGCCCTGAGCCATGCCGGAAATCTGCCGGAGAACCGGCTGAATCTTCTGGTGGAGTGCGATTATTACAAGGTGTGGAAGCTGAACCTGAGAGGCGTGTCTGCATTGCAGCAGGAAAATCCCTTCCTGATTGCCAGTGTGCTGGAGGGCAGTGGAACCGTGGATGGCAGAAAAGTGGAGAAGGGTGCACATTTCCTTCTGCCTGCAGGATACGGTGCGGCAGAACTGTCGGGCGAGATGGAATTGATTTTGTCTACAGTACCCGGACAGAACGAGACAGAGTAAAGGAGTATAAAAATGGTACCGAAGGATCCGGTAATGCTTTTGAGCTTTATCAATCTGAAACTGAGAGATTATTATGCGAGTCTGGGAGAACTCTGCGAAGACCTGGATGTGGACAGAACGGAATTGGAAGAGAAACTGGCAGGGATTGATTATCATTATGAGGAAGGGAAGAACCAATTTGTCTGAGAAAAGCGGAATAAAAAAAGGCTTGCGCTGTCATATTTGTACCGGATGCGGTTTATGCCCCGGCGTCACTCCGAAAGGAAGTGCCGCCGGGAATCTTCATGTTCTGGACGAGGATGCTCTGCTGGGAAGAAGATGCCCCATACTGGGTGGAGGAAAACGGCTTGTGGCAGCTGATATCGGAACCACTACGGTAGCAATGCTTCTCTATGCGGAGGATGGAAGCGTGGCGGACAGATTCCTGGCGGTGAATCCGCAGACAGCCTTCGGAGCAGATGTCATTTCCAGAATCCGGGCGGCACAGGAGAATGCTGCGGCAGAGAAAATGAGGATGATGATACTGGAAACGCTGGAACGGGGAATTCGGCGTTTTCAGGGGAAACTGGCTCCCGAAGAGACAATGTTTCTGGTTCTGGCAGCAAATACTACCATGACATATCTACTGCTCGGACTGGATACTTCGGAATTGGGACATGCGCCTTTTCGCGCGTCTCATCTGGATGCGGTACAGACAAGGGTGGGTGAAGTTCCCTGCTTTGTGTTTCCGGGAATGTCTGCCTTTGTGGGCGGAGACATTACCGCGGGAATATATGCCTGTGGAATGGCAGAGAGCGAGGAACTAACGCTATTTATTGATTTGGGGACGAACGGGGAAATGGTGCTCGGAAACAGCCGCAGAAGAATTGCCTGTGCCACGGCTGCCGGCCCTGCCTTTGAAGGCGGTGTAAACAGAGGAATCTGGGGAGCTGATATGATAAGCTTCCTGGCAACGCTCAGAAGACAGGACGTACTGGATGAAACAGGTCTTTTGGCAGACCCGTATTTTGAGAAGGGAATCCGTATCGGAAATGTGACGGTGACGAAGGAGTCGGTGCGCAGCGTGCAGCTGGCAAAGGGAGCGATTGCGGCGGGGATGGAGATATTGCTGGCAAAATACGGCATAGCGCCCGAACAGGTGGACAGAGTGGTATTGGCCGGTGGATTCGGGTATTATCTGAACCCGTGTGATGCGGCGGAAATCGGCCTTTTGCCGGTAAAACTGGCAGAGAAAACCGTGAGCGGCGGAAACACAGTGCTCACCGGTGACTTGCTGGCGGGAAGAGAAATACTGGGCGGCAGAGCCCGCGGGGAGATGGCAGAGGAACTGAAACACATCGCATCGCAAACGGAGACATTGAATCTGGCAGCGGAGCCGGAGTTTGAAAAATCCTATATTCGTCTGATAAATCTCAGAAAAACAGTGTAATTTGTAAAAAAACAACATTTATTGGCGGAAAGTTTTGCCTTTTTCTATTTAAAATTATCAAAAAGTATTGTATAATGTTTTCATGGGTATTTTTATGTAAACAGGAGGTTGCCTATGGGGAAGGTTGACAAAAAACAAAAGGTGAAAGTGGAAAAGGTGGAAAAGCGGAAGACGCGACAGAAGGCCGGATTACAGAAAGGCCGGGAAGCCGGACAACGGAGCAGGACAATGCTGTTCAGTATCCGGAATAAAATAATTATTTGTTTCCTGGTGCCAATCCTGTTCATGATTGTGATTGGTACTACAGCCTATCAGCGTGCGGCATCCGGCATGAGTGAAAAGTATAGCGAATCCACGCAGCAGACAATCAACATGGCAGTGGAATATGTGGATATGAGCTGTAATTTTGTCGAAGCGGAAGGAGTGAAGTATGCTTTTGACTCGGAGCTGAGCAAATATTTCGTGGGACTTTACGAGAGCGACAAGCTTGGCAAAATGAATCTGATGAATAATGTGAAGTCCAATATCATTGCTTCGCAGACATCAAATGATTTTATCAGTGATATTCATATTGTCACAAGACAGGGAATCTATATGCTGTCAACTACCGGCACCAGTAATTGTGATGGTATTTTCGACCAATACCGAGAGACGGTTGCAAACGGTAAAAGGGGAATAGAAAAGTGGGTTGATAATCATCAGCTTCTGGATGAGACGCTGGGAATGCGCCAGAAAAAGTATATTATGGCGTACCAGATTACATCCCAGTCCTCCAACGCCTGTGTGGTAATCGATATCAAGGCATCGGCCATCGAGAATTTCCTGAAAGATATTGACCTCGGAGAAGGCAGTATCGTAGGGTTTGTCACAAAGAACGGAAGTGAAATTATCTGCAGAAACAGCGGTGAAGAGGCGGAACAGAATGTGGCCTCAGATGTTTCGGAAGCAGATGAAAAGGTATTTTTCTCCCAGGACTTTTTTCCTGCACAGGATGCGGAAGAACTCCTTGGATCTTCAGAGGTTACATATAACGGCGAGAAATACATGTTCTTCTACGGAAGAAGCAGTGTAAGTGAAGCGACTGTCTGTGCACTTGTACCTCTACATATCATCACGGGACAGGCAGAAGCAATCAAGAGCATTACGATAGGGCTGGTTGTACTGGCATGTATCGTGGTTCTGGCAGTGGGATTCCTGATTGTAATCGGTATCCAGAAAAATATGAGCCGTATGGAAAAGACGCTGGAGGAGGTTGCCGGAGGTGATCTGACAGTCAGCGTGAAGGCGAAGGGCAGGGATGAATTCCGTAATCTTGCCGGTTCGGCGAACCACATGATCGTGAATACCAAGAAGCTGGTTGACAAAGTAAATACGGCGACAAGCCAGTTGGAGGAATCTGCACGGGAGGTAGAGCAGGTATCCGGCGTGATCAGCAGTCATTCTGCCGATATAACGCAGGCAATCAATGAAATCAGCGAGACAATGACCCAGCAGACGGCAAATGTGCAGGAATGTGTGGCAAAGACAGATATCCTGTCGGAAGAAATGCAGGAAGTAAACCGTGTGGTTGAACAGGTTGAGAAGCTTGTTGATGAGACGGAAGAGATGATAGGACACGGTATGGAGATTGTCCAGCTTCTCGGTAGGAGGGCAGACGAGACTACGGAGATTACGGCCAAGGTTGGTGAGAATATTGACTCGCTTCGCCGGGAATCCGAGATTATCAACAGTTTTGTCGGAACAATCACCGAAATTTCAGAGCAGACGAATCTGCTTTCGCTGAATGCTTCCATCGAAGCGGCAAGAGCGGGCGAGGCTGGAAGAGGATTTGCGGTGGTTGCCGAGGAAATCCGAAAGCTGGCAGATGATTCTGCGGTGGCGGCAGGCGAAATCAGAAATAACGTGGAGCACATTACGACACAGACCATGAACAGTGTGGAAAGTGCTAAAGCGGCACAGACCATGGTTGCTTCCCAGACAGAGGCAGTGGAACAGGTAGTCAGTGTATTCCGCGAGATGCAGGAGCGCATGAGGAGGCTGGTAGAGGGGCTGGGCGCAATTATCGAAAGCACAGAAAAGGCAGATATGGAGCGCTCGCATACAGTGATAGCTATCCGGCAGATTTCCGGCAGTATTGAGGAGACAGCAAACAGCGCCATGACGGTAAGGGATGCGGTAGAAAAACTGATGGAGAAGGTAGAAGGACTGAACCAGACAGCGGATTCCCTTGGAGAGAACATGGATGGTCTGAAATCCGAGATATCCGTATTTAAGATATAACGAACGCAAAAGAAAAACAAGCGGCTGCGAAGCAGCCATTTGTTTTTCTTGCGTCGTTAACGAGCAAACAGCCTGCGAAAGCAGGCGAAGGAGCGCTGAAGGCGCGTGTTTGCGAGTTTCAGAAAGTACGTCCAAGCGCAAACAGCCTGCGAAAGCAGGCGAAGGAGCGCTGAAGGCGCGTGTTTGCGAGTCTAATAAAGCACCGGGCAGTGCGGTTCTGCACCGCCCGGTTTACTATGCACTGACTTTTGTTTACAGTGAGGATGAAAGATTGAAGCAGATTATTTCAAACTATTTAAAACCTTATTTCCCGAGGATGGGAGTCGGGTTTATCATCAAATTTATCGGAACAATCATGGATTTGTGTATCCCCTACATTCTGGCCTACATCATTGATTCTGTGATTCCCACCAGAGAGAAAAAACTGGTGTTGATCTGGGGAGCACTGATGCTTGTCTGTTCCTTTCTGGCTTTGTCAGGTAATGTGATTGCAAACCGGATGGCATCCAAGGTTGCCAGTGATGCCACGGAAGTAATACGGCATGATTTGTTTTCTAAGACGATGTATCTTTCCAATGCACAGACAGATTCTTTTACAAAACCTTCTCTCATTTCCAGAATGACTTCCGATACTTATAACATGCACCAGGCGCTGGGGCGTATTCAGAGGCTGGGAGTCCGTGCCCCGATTCTGCTGATTGGCGGTATCTGTGTCACGTTTACGCTGGATCCTGTGATGGCCTGCGTTCTGCTGGCAACGCTGCCTGTGCTCGGTTTCATTACCGTGTATGTGTCCAGAAGAAGTATTCCCATGTATGGCGGCCTTCAGGAGGCCAATGACCGTTTTGTGAGAATGGTGCGGGAAGATATTGCGGGAATCCGTGTGATCAAGGCTTTGTCAAAGACAGACTACGAGACGGAGAAGTTCCGTGCGATTAACAAAGAAGTGGTAGAACGGGAGCGGAAGAACGGTATGGTGATGGCAATTATTAACCCTTCTATGAATATTCTGCTCAATCTGGGACTTGTGGGTGTTATTCTGGTGGGCGCATACCGCGTAAACAGCGGCCTTTCCGAAGTGGGGAAAATTCTTGCTTTTACGACTTATTTTACGATTATCCTGAATGCAATGATGTCGATTTCCAAGATGTTCACCGTGTTGTCCAAAGCGATTGCATCCGGAAATCGTATCTGGCAGGTGCTTGCCTGCGGAGATGACATGCAGGTGCTTGAGACAGTATACGGTGAGAAAGAGGAGGTCGTACAGGGAACGGTTGAAGCAAAGAGCAGTGAGGCGACACAGGGAAATCGTTCTGTGCCGGAAATTGAGTTTAAGCATGTGACATTCTCTTATCTGAAAAAGGGCGAGGCGAATATCCGTAATCTGAGTTTTCGGATTCAGAAGGGAGAAACCCTTGGAATCATCGGAGAAATCGGTTCCGGCAAGTCTACCATCGTCAATCTGATGATGCGGATGTATGATGTGGACGAGGGACAGATTCAGATAGCGGGACGGGATGTGAGAAGCTATCAGCCGGAAGACTTAAAGAAAAAATTCGGTGTCGTGTTCCAGAATGATACCATCTTTGAAGATACTATTGCGGGAAATGTAACCCTGGGAAGGGAAATGGATGAAAAACAGATTCAGGAAGCACTTCTGTATGCCCGTGCCAGAGAGTTCGTGGAGGGAAAGGCAGATAAGGAGGCAGAAGCCCTGAACATCAAGGGGGCCAATCTAAGCGGCGGACAAAAGCAGCGTGTACTGATTGCAAGAGCGCTCGCGGCAAAACCGGAAATTCTGATTCTGGATGATTCCTCCAGCGCATTGGATTACCGGACGGATGCGGAATTACGCCGCGGTATTAAGGAGCACTTTACGGATACAACACTTGTGATTGTGGCACAGCGTGTCAGCTCCATTCGCAATGCCGACCATATCCTGGTGTTGGAAGACGGTGTCCCGATTGGGTATGGAAAACATGAAGAGCTGTTGAAGGACTGTGAAGTTTATGCTGAGATCGCAAAGTCCCAGATGGGTGAGGGACATGAAACTGAGTCAGGTGCGGAAGCAGGACAAAGCGCGGAAGCAGAATCAGGAGCGGAAGCGGGACAAAGCGCGGATATAAGAACAGGAGCGGAAGCAGGGCGAAGGCCGAATGCAGAATCAGGAGCGGAAACGGGACAAAGCACAGATGCAGGACAGAATGCGGATACCGAAAAGGAGGTGCCGACTCGATGAAAAGAGAAGAAAACACGGGAAATGCGGCACCAAGAAGATATTCCAAAGGAACTATCTTACGTCTTGGAAAATATATGCTGCACTATAAATGGCTGCTCCTTCTAGCCATGATTTGTACCCTTGGAAGTAACCTGTTTTCTCTGATTGGCCCAAAACTGACCGGACTTTCCATCGGTGCGATTGAATCCGGAAAGGGCGCTGTGGATTTTGGAAGAGTATTTTATTATGCGGCATGGATGGCGGGCTTTTACGTGATTTCCGCAGCCATGTCCTATGGATTACAGGTTCTCATGCTGACCATCAGCCGGAAGGTGGTATACCGGATGCGCCAGGATGTGTTTGAAAAGCTGATGACTTTGCCGGTGGGATATTTTGATGTGCATCAGACAGGAGATATCATCAGCCGTATCTCTTATGACATTGATACGGTGAATGCATCTTTATCAAATGATCTGGTACAGCTTTTGACAACGGTAATCACGGTTGTGGGTGCTCTGACGATGATGATTACCATTTCACCGAAGCTGGTGCTGGTATTTGCTTTTACAGTTCCTCTGTCCGTATTTCTGACAAAGAATATAACGGGCAAGACAAGGCCGCTTTTCCGGCAGCGCTCTGCCAGACTGGGCGAGATGAACGGGTTTGTGGAGGAGATGATAACAGGGCAGAAAACCTTAAAGGCGTATGGACGGGAAGAGTATACTCAGCAACGGTTTAACGGGAAGAATAAGGCGGCAGTAGACGCCTACTACAGGGCAGAATATTACGGAAGTATTGTGGGTCCCTGTGTCAACTTTATCAACAATCTGTCTCTGTCTCTCATCAGTGTGTTTGGTGCGCTGTTGTATCTGGCGGGCAGTATGAGCATTGGGGATATTTCTTCTTTTGTGCTGTATTCCAGAAAATTTTCCGGTCCGATTAATGAGGCAGCGAATATTTTCAGTGAACTGCAGTCGGCACTTGCAGCGGCGGAACGGGTTTTCCGACTGATTGATGAGGAGCCGGAGCCTGCGGACAGGGCGGATGCCGAGGAACTGTCAGAGGTAGAAGGGGATGTGCAGCTTCAGCATGTGCGGTTTGGCTATGTACCGGGAAAAACTATTATTCATGATTTAAGCTTCCGGGCTAAACCCGGCAGACTGATTGCCATTGTGGGGCCTACCGGTGCCGGTAAGACAACACTCATTAACCTGCTTATGCGGTTTTATGACCCGGAAAGCGGAAAGATACTTGTGGACGGGAAGGCGGCGGACAGCTTTACCAGAAAGAGTCTGCGACAGGCGTATGCCATGGTTTTGCAGGATACCTGGCTGTTTTACGGCAGTATTTATGAAAATCTGGCTTACGGAAAGGAAGGAGCGTCCAGAGAGGACGTGGAAGCGGCTGCGAAAGCGGCGCATATCCATTCCTTTATTAAGCGTCTCCCGGAAGGATATGACACGATTCTGACGGATGAGGGAACTAATATTTCCAAGGGACAGAAACAGCTTTTGACAATAGCCAGAGCCATGCTGTTGGATGCAAAAATGCTGATCCTGGATGAGGCAACCTCCAATGTGGATACCCGAACGGAGAGACATATTCAAAAGGCCATGTTGAAGCTTATGGAGGGAAAAACCTGCTTTGTCATTGCGCACAGACTCTCCACGATTGAGAACGCGGATTTGATTCTGGTAGTAAATGACGGTGAAGTGGTGGAGCAGGGTACGCACAGAGAACTGATGGAACGAGGCGGCGTATACAGAAAGCTGTACAATGCGCAGTGGGAGTAATTTAGACAGCAGACAGAGCAGAAACCATTTCGGGAGATGCGACTGAGTGGAATGGCACCCTCAGACATTGCATATATTTAAAAGAAACTAAAGCAGAATCGAGAGTCTGATATGAAAAAAATAGCGACAGCAATCCTGGTATTTGATTTGATGGCGGGGTTGCTGTTTTTAGGTTTGTGGGAATCAAATGGAGAAATGATTACATGGAAAGAGACAACTGGGAAGACAGTTACCGGTACGCAGGCTGACCGACTGGCGGTGCCGGAACAAACTCATGACAGTCAGGAGGAAATCCGGAAAATCGCCATCACCTTTGATGATGGTCCGCATCCAAGCTACACGGAGCAGCTTCTGGACGGCTTAAAGGAGAGAGGCGTTCACGCCACCTTTTTCGTCACGGGGGAGCACGCCAAGATGCACCCTGACATCATCAAGCGGATGCAGGAGGAGGGGCATCTGATTGGTAACCACACCTACAGTCATATCCAGCTGACTCCAAAAAACCGGGAGAAATTTAAGCAGGAGCTGATTGACACCAATGCAGTTATTCAGGAAATCACCGGTGAGGAAGTACAGTATGTGCGCCCGCCCTACGGCGCCTGGGACAAGAGCTTTGAGAAGGAACTGAATATGTTCCCGGTGCTGTGGACTGTAGATCCGCTGGACTGGTGCTCCAGCAATGTGGCCTGCATTACGGAAAAGATAGTGGATAAGGCGGGAGAGAATGATATTATTCTCATGCACGATTATTTTGATACCTCCGTGACGGCAGCACTGAAGGCCATAGATGAACTGATGGAGGAAGGGTATACCTTTGTGACGGTGGAGGAGATATTGTTTGATTGAGTGAGCAGGCCGGCAGAATATGCCGGCTTGAGTTATTTAGAGATTGTCAGCTTCAATCCCAACGGCCGTAATTCTATAAATTTAGCAATGTCTATCCTTTTGGCTAGTTTACTTATACTGTTCCTGAAGTGTATAATTTATTCAGGTATCGGTGTAAAATAATACTTCCCATGCCTGACGCTGTTTATGTCCGGAAATCCAGCGCAGAAAGGAGAGCTTCATGTCAGATAAGAAAACACATAAGCTTGTCACAGATGAATATTATGTGCGTCCGCAGGCGGCATGGGAGAAGATGAAGGCTGCTCAGAACACCAGACAGACTGTGTATATCTACGGAGCAACGGGAACCGGAAAGACTTCCTTTGCGGCAGATTTCCTTGTCAGAAAACGATATTGTTATATCGATTTCGCTGATACCGGAATTGCCGAACCTGAGGCGATAGTACAGGAGAAAGTGGATACAGTACTCGAGAAAGCAAATGCGCAGACAATTTTTGTGCTGGATAATCTGCAGTTACTGGAGACGGAGGAGAACAGAAACTCCTGGGGACGGGTGATTGAGCGACTGAGCGGCAGAAAGGATGTCTGGCTGATTCTGATTTCCAGAGCACCTATGCCGAAGTGGTTAAAATCTGTCTTTTTCCGGTATGTCTTTGTGACGATTGGCGAAGATGAACTTTGCCTGACAGAAAAGGAGCAGGAACACTATTTTGAGAAATGGGAACTGACTCCTACAGAAGCTTCCTACAGGAGAATACGGGAACTGAGCTGCGGAAATCCTCTGTGTCTTCGGATTGCGGCGATGAAACTGAAAGACATCCCGGAGCCGGATGCTGCAAAGGACAAGGAAGGTGCAGAACTAAGGGCCATCGAGGAATCCAGAAAAGATATTTGGGATTATCTGGAAATCCATGTGTATGACCAGTGGAATGTGGAGTTGCAGGAGTTTTTGGAAGCCGTGTGTGTTGTAGAGCAGTTTGACCTGCAGATGGCGCAGCAGATTACCAAGAAGAAAGAGACTGGAAAGCTCATACGCCAGGCTCAGGAAACGGGTAACTTCCTGATGGAACGCAGGGAAAACGAACAAAGTGTTTATGAACTGCGAACGCCCATGAAATATTCCATGCGTCGTAGACTTGCGGCGAAATATTCGCGGGATTACATAAAGGAACTTTACTATAGTGCGGGAAACCGCTATGAGATAGAAGGAAACGTGGCGGAAGCACTCAGGATGTATGAGATGTGCAACAATGAGGATGGGATTTCACGTATTCTGATTGAAAATATGAGAAGAAATCCGGCCTCGGGGGAATATTTTGAACTGAGACACTATTATCTGGTACTTCCGGAAGAAAAGATAAAGGAAAGCGTGGAACTGATGGCGGGCATGAGCATGCTGCAGTCCATGCTATTAAATGAAGAAGAAAGCGAACGTTGGTATCAGGAGCTTCTTACTTATGCCAAAGAAAAGACGGGAGGTATGAAAAAGGCAGCGGAAACCAGACTTTTGTATCTGGACATTGCCCTGCCTCACAGGGGAACTTTCCGGATGATAGACCTGATAAAGAGGGCAGGACTGTTTTTGACAGAGGGAAGGAATGCTTTGCCGGAATTCTCAGTTACCAGCAATCTGCCGTCCATGATGAACGGGGGAAAAGATTTCTGTGAATGGAGCAGGAAGGATACGGAATTGGTAAAGACCATTGGAAAGGTCATTACGCTTGTGCTTGGAAAATATGGAAAAGGCCTGATAAATCTTGCCCTTGCAGAGAGTTATTTTGAAAAGGGCGGAGATGATTACGAAGTGGCATCCCTTGCAGGTAAAGGAAGGATGCAGGCAGAAAGCGGCGGAAAGACGGAGCAGGTTTTTGTGGCAGTGGGAATTTTGACACAGTTATCCATTATGAATAACCGGATGGAGGATGCTGTGGATATGCTGGAGAGCTTCAAACAGGTGGCGGAACGGGAGGCGCCGAAGCTTCTTCCGAATATCCGTGCCATGTCGGCAAGAATGGATTTATATCCCGGCAGAATCAGCGAAGCATATCAGTGGCTGAAGGAAGCACCGGATGAGAATGCAGAGTTCAATGGCATGGAACGGTACCGTTATCTGACCAAGGTGCGGGTATATCTGGCAGCCGGACGAAAGGAAAAGGCGCTGCTTTTATTGGATAAACTGGATTTCTATGCAGAAAGAATGCACAGAACTTACATAGCAATAGAAGTGAGAATTCTGGCCGCCATCGCCATGTTCCGAATGGGAAAAGACGGTTGGCAGGATGTTTTGCAGGAAGCGGTAAAAAGGGCAGAGGAGTATCATTTCGTGAGGATTCTTACAAGAGAAGGCGCCCCGCTTTGGGAACTTTTGAAAGCCGGTACGATTATATGGCAGGATCAGGCATTTAAAAAGCAGGTTCTGGAGGAATGCGAACGGATGGCAGGCTTTTATCCGGCTTATCTGAAAGAAAAGCAGGAGGGAAATGTATTCTTAAGTGATAAGGCACTGAAAATCCTGCGGCTTCAGGCGGAAGGAATGTCTGTGGAAGAAATTGCCGGACAGCTTGGTCTGTCAAAAGCGGGTGTAAAATATTACAATCAGGAAACCTATAAAAAGTTAGGTGTAAACAATAAGAGTGCTGCAGTGGCAGAAGCCAGAAATCGGCGTCTTTTGTGAAAATGTGGCTTTGAAGGTACTGGGCAGTTATGAAAATACAGAATGGAGTAAGGATTATGAAAGAATGGAAAACGGGCTTAAAGCGGATATTTGTGTTGATGTTTACAGCAGCTCTTTTGAGCCATTCAATTGACTTTACTACTTTATCCGTATCGGCACAGACAGAAGAACAGGCGGCAACGATTACAGCAGTGGGAGAAGTGGCTGAGACTGTGAAGGAGCCGATAAATGGAATCGAGGATAGTAACATATTGGTGCAGGTAGTGAATTTGGATGATGCCTCAGAAACCGGCAGGGCTCTCTGTTTTCTGCCGGTTGTCCTCATCTCAGGACTGATGATACTGTTTTCCGGCATTGGAGCCTATGCGGTTTTCAGAAAGAAAAAGCCGGAGGAACAAGAATAACGGGAAAAGACAAATATCACGTAAACACCATGTGCCCTTAACCTGCGTATCATATAGTAAACGATAAACTATAAAGGTATGAGGGTATATGGAAAATTATGCAACATTATCATTGGAAACGCATTTATTCTTCGCCAGAATCAAGAAGGAGCATGGTCTTTTTCTGGAGGCGGGTTTGTGTGCGCGGATAAAACATGGATAGAGAAAGCGGACTGGTTCAGACGTCAGTTGGAGGAATTACTGCGCGATACGGTGCAGCTTGCCAACAGAAGAGTAAATTCGTGGATTCTTGATTCGCAGGAACTGGTGACGGAGTTTACGATACCGGCGGAGGAGTGCACGGAAAAACTGAGCGGAGTCCTCATAGACAGTGGGATTTCCAGGCAGGAAAAAGCACTTCGTCCAGGACAGCGGATTCAGGTGGACAGGGAGCTTGTCAGGGCAGTCGATGAACTGAATCGTCGGGCGCTCCGGCTACTGAATCAATTTATTGAATTTAAGGAAGCATTTTGCGGGAGGTTGGAAACGGAAGGCTTTTTACGGTCAACTACCCGCTTCTGGTTGAACACATCTTAAGAGAAGCCCGGCTGTACTGTACTACAGTGGAGGAACTGCTGGGAAATCGGGAACTTTCTTACAAAAATCTCAGAAAAACAGAGAGATTCTGGAATCAGATTATGATGGAACATGCCCTTTTTATCAGAGGGCTGCTTGACCCCACGGAGGATACGCTGATTCAGACAGCCAACCAGTTTGCCGTGGAGTATGGGGAACTTCTGAGGAAGGCAAGGAAGCAGGACTGCAGAGCCATGGGGATGACAGAAGAAGCCCTGGCGGAAACTATGAAAATACGGGATTTCAAGGCAGCAGGAGCGAAAGGCATCCTAAAATGTGAAATCGCATCCATCATTCTTCCACTGCTTGCAGACCATGTTCTGCGGGAAGCCAATCACTATATTCGGCTCCTGGAAACAGGAAAAGAAGGATAGGGGGGCTTATGATGGAACTTCGTGATTATCCTAAGGTGCAAAAGTGTCGCTTTTATGAGATAGAAGCAATTGAAATTCCCATTGTTTACAATAAGTACGGAGACCATGACCCGAATGGACTTTTGTATGTACTGAAGAAAGATGCTGCCAAAATCAAAGATGGTGCACGCCGTAATTTCGCAATGTATCCTCCACAGCCTTATCATGAGGTAAAACCGCTGGTAATCCGGGCAAATGTGGGTGATAAAATTACAATTCGTTTTACGCATTCCCTGAACCGTGTACTATCCATCCATGTGCAGGGACTGCGGTACGATGTACAGACCTCGGACGGTGCCAGTGTGGGGTTTAACAGTGATTCCACAACAACCGGGCAAATCACGTATACCTGGTATGCCGACAGGGAAAGAGCTGGAGAGCGGGCTGTTTGCGGATATTTACCATCCGGTGAAACCTGCTTTCCGTGAATATGCAGTTTTCTTTCATGATGAACTGGAAATTCTGAACAAAGACGGCGAACAGCCGACAGACCCCCACACAGGGCTGCCTTCTGCAACGACGGCAATCAGCTATCGCTCGGAACCCATGAGGAACCGTCCTCCTCTGACCCACGAACACAGTGATACAGGGGAAGATATCTCCATGAGTTCCTGGGTGTACGGTGACCCGGCACCGCCTATTCTGCGGGCTTATGTGGGTGACCCGGCAAAAATCCGCCTGATTCACGGCGGTGTCAAGCAGACGCACGTGTTTCACTTGCACAATCATCAGTGGCGTCTGGCGGGTGACAATCCCAACTCAACCATCATTGCTTCTGTCTCCATCAGTCCCCAGGAATGTTATACTCTGGACATTCTGCATGGAGCAGGAAGCCGGAACGGAACCATCGGCGATGTGATTTTCCACTGCCATCTGTATCCCCATTTTCATGAAGGAATGTGGAAACTCTGGAGAATTCACGGCCGTCTGGAAGACGGAAGCGGGAAACTGCCGGATGGCACAGTCATACCGCCACTTCTGCCTTTGAAGGACCGTATTCCGCCGCGCAAAAAGGAAGGAAATGTAACAAAGGAACCCACGGATTTGGAACGGGCAAATTTTGTGAAGGATTTTCATCCCGGTGCGCTGTATTGTGATACCTGTCCCTGCCATACGGACGAATGCGGAAGAAAGCGTGACGAATGCGAGAAGTCCTGTGAAAGGAGGATGTTTCGGAAGAGGATACCAAGCTGATGCAGGAGCGGATAACGGAATATGCACAGCATATTGAAGGCCTTGAATTCGGCAGCTATGTGGACATTACGATTGAGCGCCAGGTGGGAAACGGCGGTTGGAAGAAGCTGCATGAACTTAACGGAGAAACGGAGATTACACTCAAAATTCCGGAGACATTGATGGCAGAAGGACGGACCTACTATGTCGAGCGAAATCATGAAGGAGAATGCACACTTCTGGAAGATTTGGATTCGGAGGATACCACCATCACTATTTTGACAGACCGGTTTTCCGTTTATGCAATCCTGTATAGGGATAACGTGGCAGAGGATACAGGTTTGACAGAGACGAATCAGAGCAGTAGCTCTGTTCTCTGGGTGATTGGCAGTACAGTTATTTTGCTTGCATTGATTGCACTGCTGTTTTTCAAGAAGCGGCATGGAGTCAGAAAATAGGTATAAATTGTGAATTTGATTATATGATAAGATTAGTGAGACATGAAGAGAGCGGCTCAGCAGGATTTGCTGCGCCGCTCGTTTTTTATTTTATACAGTTCTTTATCTGCTTTTGCAATAAAGTCCGGAATGTTTTGAATGTCTTCCGTGTATGGTGCATAACCGATGCTGAGATGGATGGAACAGGCAGCCAGTTCCTTTTCAATTTCCCTGCATAGTGTTTCAATCTCTTCCTGCGATTCGGCCTCACATATCATGATAAATTCATCGCCGCCGTATCGGGAGGCAAAATAATCCCTTTGGGCACAGTGAAGCTTCAGGGTATCGGCAATCTGAACCAGAGCGTTGTCACCCTCCACATGGCCCAGCTTGTCGTTGATGAATTTGAAATTATCAACATCCATAATCAGAAGATAGAGATGGTTCTTTCCACTGAAAGTTTTCATTTTCCCGGAAAGATATTTTAACAGCTGATTCCGGTTGTTGAGACGGGTCAGTGGGTCAATAGAAATCAGGGTTTCCTGAGAAACCAGATAAATCTGAACGATGGCGAGGGTAATGCCAAGGCTGATCAGTGAGGTATCAGGGGCATAAAATTGCAATATACCGAAAAAACAGGGATAGACGATAAAGGAAGCCAGAATAAGGTAATCCTTTCGCCTTGCAAAATTATTTTTGTTTTTTGCCTTCCATAAAGCTCTGCATGCTGTCACTATGAGGTAGCCAAAGGATACAGCGGTAGATAAAAGGTACAGATTTCCCCGATGGTAGAGATTATTATTGTCTAAGTAAAAGATACCTTTCTCAGAAGGAAAGAGTAAAATCAGATTGACCAGCAGATACGGAAGTGCGCATAAAAAAATCCTTCCGCGTGTTTTCAGTACAGGTGAGTTCATTGTATATTCCGAATAGTAGAACCACCACAGGGAAAGGGCAGTTACGGAGGAATAGTACAGGGAACAGATGAGGCGATGCATACCGATGGAAACTCGGAGTACTTCAAAATCAGTCAGACCCCAGAACAACTCAAAAATCTGACAGAAGAGCGCACCGATGATAGCGCCAATGAAGAGGCGCCAGTTCTTTCCTCTGGACACACCGTGTACGGCGTGGAAGAGAATCATACCGAGTATAATAATACAGAGCAGCATAAATTGTAAGTAAGTAGCTATCTCCATTGTCTTCTCCTTTTTTATGATACGCAAATATAACATTATTGTAAGGGAAGAAAATGGAATGTGCAAGAAAATTATTTGTAAAGAAAGGTATTTTGTTCTTTTATTTTGATGGCAAGGTGGATTTTTTATAAGGTTCGTTGTAAAATAGAAGAATCGGAAGAAACGGCGGGAAAGTCGCCGGAGAACAGGAGTAATGAGATGGATTTAAATGAGAGTATATCCAACGAAAGAATGCAGTTTGCGGTGTTGATTGATGCGGACAATATCAGCTCCAGATACGCTGCCGCCATATTTGAAGAACTGGAAACCTACGGCGTATCTACCTACAGGCGTATTTACGGAAACTGGTCCAGGGGAAACGGATGGAGCGAGGAACTTTTGCTGGAGCATTCCATAATGCCTGTGCAGCAGTTCTCCTATACCGCGGGGAAAAATGCAACAGATATGGCCATGGTGATTGATGCCATGGATATTCTCTATAAAAATAAGGTTCAGGGATTTTGCCTTGTCACCAGCGACAGTGATTTTACAAGACTTGCCATGCGTCTTCGTGAGGAGAACATGTTTGTGCTGGGTATGGGAGAGTCCAAGACGCCGCTTGCACTGACGAGGGCATGCAACCGGTTTATCCATCTGAATCTGGTGACGGAGCAGAATAAGGCGGTGAATGCGGATTCGGAGGAACTGGAGGAGGAGCAGAATGTGACACCAATCTCCGAGGTGCGTCAGGCGATTCTTACTGTAATCAACGAGAATGGCGGAAAGCAGGTGGACCTGGCACGGGTCGGAAACCGTCTGAATGATAAATTTTCCGATTTTGATTCCAGAAACTATGGTTATACGAAGCTGAGTACCATGGTGAGTCAGGAAATTCCGGAGTTACATGTGTTTAAGAAAAATAACCTGTATTATGTGGAAAGATGTTCTTCGCTGACGAAGGAAGAACTGGAGCAGGAAATCTTCCGCATGATAGAAAAAAGCGGCGGTATGGTTGACAATCTTTCCACGCTCAACGATGAACTGCACAAGAAGTATAAGCAGCTTGACTTTAAGCAGTTTGGGTACAGCCGGATATCCAGCTTCTTAAGAAGTATGAAGTCAGTGACAGTTCATGAAAATCAGGTATCACTAAAGAAGGATAAATAGAAATGGATTTATTTGAATATATGCGTACGACAAAGATGGAAAAGGAGTCACCTCTTGCAGCGAGAATGCGCCCGAGAACGCTGGATGAAGTGGTGGGGCAGGAGCACATCATCGGCAAGGATAAACTGCTGTATCGTGCCATCAAAGCGGACAAGATAAGCTCCGTTATTTTCTACGGGCCGCCCGGAACGGGAAAGACGACACTTGCACGCGTGATTGCAAATACCACCAGCGCGGAGTTTACCCAGATTAACGCGACGGTTGCAGGAAAAAAGGACATGGAAGAGGTAGTGGCAAAGGCGAAGGATGTCCAGGGAATGTACGGAAAGAGAACAATTCTTTTCATCGACGAGATTCATCGCTTTAACAAGAGCCAGCAGGATTATCTGTTGCCCTTTGTGGAGGACGGTACCCTGATTCTGATTGGTGCTACCACCGAGAATCCGTATTTTGAAGTGAATGGTGCGTTGATTTCCCGCTCTGTCATCTTTGAACTGAAGCCGCTTTCTGTTGAGGCGGTGAGGGAACTGATCAAAAAAGCAGTCTATGATACGGATCGCGGCATGGGAGCCTATGACGCGGTGATTGATGAGGATGCCCTTGATTTTCTGGCAGATCTCTCGGGAGGGGATGCCAGACATGCCCTGAATGCGGTGGAACTTGGCATTATGACCACAGACCGCAGTGCGGACGGCAAGATTCACATTACTCTGGAGGTTGCCCAGGAGTGCATTCAGAAACGTGCCATCCGCTATGATAAGACGGGGGACAACCATTACGATACGATTTCCGCCTTTATCAAGAGCATGCGCGGTTCCGACCCGGATGCCGCGGTGTATTATCTGGCGAGAATGCTTTATGCGGGAGAAGATGTGGCTTTCATTGCGAGACGCATTATGATATGTGCTGCAGAAGATGTGGGAAATGCCGATCCACAGGCGCTGGTGGTGGCAACGAACGCTTCTATGGCGGTGGAACGTATCGGTATGCCGGAGGCACAGATTATTCTTGCGCAGGCGGCAAGCTATGTGGCCTGTGCACCAAAGAGCAATGCAGCATGCGAAGCTGTTTTTCAGGCAATGAAGGTAGTGGAAGAGACAGGAAACCTGCCCATTCCAACCCATCTGCAGGATGCACATTATAAAGGAGCGGCAAAATTGGGACACGGCACAGGATATAAGTATGCGCATGACTACCCGAATCATTATGTGGCACAACAGTATCTGCCTTATGAGTTGAACGGGCAGGAGTTTTACAGACCCTCGGGAAACGGGTATGAGGTGAAAATCAAAGAACATATGAAAAAGCTGAAAGAGGAGGCCTCCGGTGAACAGGTTATTCACGAGAAGCACCTCGGACAGTAAAGACCGCGGCTGTGCCTTAGAATAATTCCTGAATTAAATACTGGTAGATAACCTGATTCTTTTTCTGCCAGTTGTCACAGATGGAGGCGGCGGTGGATTCGTCGGGAACAGAGAGGGTGATATCCACCAGGCTGATGCCCCGGTCTTTTGCAACCAGATGAGCCTCGTATTCACCGGAGGTGGATTTATAGTAATCCCCAAGTACGGAAACTTCATTGCGGAGAGTAAATTCGTTCTCCCGGAAGTAGGTATTGATTTCCTGCTTGATAGCATCACTGATGCGGTTTTCAAAAAAGCGTAAAGTCTCTTTCCCTTCCGGTGTAATGGACAGATGGGTGCGGTTGCGGATTGTCTCGGAGGAAATCAGTTTTGCATCTGTCAGTTCATTGATTACCTGCTGCAGTGTCAGAAAATTTGTGTAATCCTTTTCCAGTATAAAATCACTGACCTGTGCAGTCGTCATGGGAAAGGTCACTCTGTTCAGCATATATAAAACAATCAGTTTGTAAAGTGTCAATGGGTCTTGCAGCATATTCTTTTCCTCACATTCTGTCAAATTCTGCGGTATTGGAATCCCTTCGGGGAGGCTCCTGGTGTTGAAAAAGCTTTCCCTGGCAGGTATGTTTTTCCTTCATAAGACGGTGAAGGGAGTTCAGCACATCCCGTTTGTCGGCGCTCCAGAGCGGAGCGACTAGTAATTTTTTCGGACCGTCCCCGGTGACTCTGTGAATCACAATATCGGGGGACAGATTCTCCAGACAGGTAATCAGGATATCCAGATATTCTTCTTTTGTCAATGCATCAAATTCCCCGTTGACAAAATGGTTCTCCAGGTCTGTTCCTTTTAAAATGTGGAGCAGCTGGAGTTTGATCCCAAAAGGGTGAAGCCTGTTCAGGTAACGGACAGTTTCCAGTATATCCGATTTTGTTTCTCCGGGCAGTCCCAGAATCACATGAACGATGACGGGAATATCCAGTTCGCGAAGGCGGGAACAGGCAGTTTCAAAACAGGAAAGCCTGTAGCCTCTTCTGATAAAATCGGCAGTTCTCTCATGAATCGTCTGTAATCCCAATTCTATCCAAATGAATTTCCCGGGAAAACGCTGCTTCAGTTCGGAAAGCAGCAGAAGAACTTCCTCAGGCAGACAGTCGGGCCTTGTGGCGATGGAAATACCGCAGACCAAATGGTTTTCCAGGGCACAGGTGAAAACCTTTTTCAGATAAGGCAGGGGAGCGTAGGTGTTGGTGTATGCCTGAAAGTAGGCGATCATGCAGGGAGATTCTGTCCGGGGCAGTTTGGCCTCTATGCGGCGAATGCCCTCCGCAAGCTGAATCTCCATGTCAACCCCTGCAGTATCCACAGCAAAGTCACCGCTTCCTCCGGCACTGCAGAAGATACAGCCCCGAGTGCCCAGGGTACCGTCCCGGTTCGGACAGGTCATGTGGGCATTCAGGGCTACTTTATAGCATTTATGATGTAAATTTTTCTTGCACCAGGCATCCAGGGAATAATATGGTTTGCCCAGCCAGGTAGTTTCCGGCATAGAACCTCCGTGGGTATTTATCGTACAATGTGGGACTTTACGGCTTCGGCAACCAGTTCTGCAACCTTGGGATTAAAGGCTTCCGGCATAATGTTGTCCTCATTTAATTCTTCTTCGGGAACGAGACTTGCGATGGCCTCGGCAGCGGCGAGCTTCATTTCTTCCGTAATCTGAGTGGCACGCCCTTCCAGAGCACCCTTGAAGATTCCGGGGAAGGCAACGACATTGTTCACCTGGTTGGGGAAGTCGCTGCGGCCTGTACCGACAACTCTGGCACCGGCTGCCTTTGCCACATCGGGCATAATCTCGGGAACAGGGTTTGCCATGGCAAAGAGAATGGAGTCATGATTCATGGAAGCTACCATTTCGGGTGTCACAATATTGGGAGCAGAGACACCGACAAAAATGTCTGCACCCTTTAAGGCATCTGCAAGTGTTCCTGTTTCATTCTGCAGATTGGTGACTTCCACCATTTTCTCCTGCATCCAGTTCAAGCCTTCTGTGGATTTGGAGAGAATGCCGACTTTATCACACATCACAATATTGGGGAAACCATAAGTCAGAAGCAGCTTTGTGATAGCTACACCGGCACTTCCGGCGCCGTTTACCACAACCTTGCAGTCTTCCTTTTTCTTTCCGACAACCTTTAAGCCGTTGATGATTCCGGCAAGCACCACAATAGCGGTACCGTGCTGATCATCATGGAATACAGGGATGTTCAGAGTGGCCTTCAGACGCTCCTCAATTTCAAAACAGCGGGGGGCGCTGATATCTTCCAGATTGATTCCTCCGAAGCCGGGAGCAAGCCAGGTGACGGCCTTGATGATTTCCTCGGTATCCTGGGTGTCCAGACAGATGGGTACTGCATTCACACCACCGAACTCCTTGAACAAAACGGCCTTTCCTTCCATAACAGGCATGGCAGCGTGGGGACCGATGTTGCCGAGACCGAGAACTGCGCTTCCGTCGGAAACGACAGCGACGGTATTGGCTTTCATGGTATACTTGTAAGCAGCTTCTTTGTCCTGCGCGATTACTTTACAGGGTTCTGCCACTCCGGGTGTGTAGGCAATGGCCAGATCCTCCCTGGATTTAACGGGTGATTTTGATACAATCTCCAATTTGCCGTTCCATTTTTCGTGCATCAAAAGAGCTTTTTCATTGGTTGTCATTGCGGTACCTCTTTCCTTATATATAGTATTGTCTGCACCGGTAACATCATACTGTCTGCACCGGCAGATGTATCCTGCTGAAACTACCTGTATCATATAATAGAATGCAGCAGTTCGCAAGCGATTTTTCCTTCTTTCAAAAATAGTACTTTCTATTTTTGGAAAATTGTATTATAATGTTGCCATAAGTGATACGTCAATCATGAAGTCGAGGAAGCATGTCGAGTACAAGTCTTGTTAAGAACCCCATTTTTTTGCTATGGAAGACAAAGCTGCTTTCAATTATTTATTATGTAGGAGGAATTTATGAGAGAGAAATATGAATCGCTGGCATTGGCACAATTGAAGGAGCTTGCAAAAGTGCGTGGGCTCAAAGGTACATCTACCATGAAGAAGGCTGAACTCGTTGAAGCCATGCTGGCAGAAGATGAGAGAATTAAGAAGCTGGAGGAGGAGAAAGCGGCAGCGGAAACAAATACAGCAGCACAGGCTCCTAAGAAAACGATGACAAATACCCGCCGTTCGTTTGTATCCCAGCGTACAGAAGGGGCAGGCGGCGCGGTACGAAATGAAACCGTATACCGTGCGGAAGCACCCGCGAAAGCGGAGGGAGTGCAGCAGCCAGCTCCCGCACAGCCTCAGGTAGCAGCACAGGCGGTTCCTGTTCAGACACAGGCAGCAGGGCAGGCAATTTCCGGAGGGGATGCGGCAGCAATGCGTCCGAACCGAAACAATGAAGTATATGATGAGAAGACCTATCCCAAGGAGTTGGACAGTGGGGAAGAGGCAAGCGGTATCCTGGAAGTAATGCCTGATGGATACGGGTTTATCCGCTGTGAAAACTATCTGCCCGGTGAAAATGATGTTTATGTGGCACCCAGCCAGATTCGTCGCTTTGGGCTGAAGACAGGCGACATCCTGAAAGGAAATAAGAGAATTAAAACGCAGCAGGAGAAATTTAGTGCACTGCTGTTTATCCGAACCATCAATGGATATACCGTGGAGGAAGCTACAAAGCGCAAGGCGTTTGAGGATATGACACCGATTTTCCCGGATGAGCGTATCCGGTTAGAGACGCCCGGCTGCAGCGTGGCAATGAGAGTCATGGATCTGGTGAGTCCTGTCGGTAAGGGACAGCGTGGCATGATTGTTTCTCCGCCCAAAGCCGGAAAAACTACGCTGCTCAAGGAGGTGGCAAAATCCATCCTTCGCACCAATCCGCATATGCATATGCTGATTCTGCTGATTGACGAGCGCCCTGAGGAAGTGACTGACATCAAGGAAGCAATCATCGGGGATAATGTAGAAGTCATTTATTCCACCTTCGATGAGCTGCCGGAGCATCACAAGAGAGTGTCCGAGATGGCAATCGAACGCGCAAAGCGTCTGGTAGAACATAAAAAGGATGTGGTAATCCTGCTGGATTCCATAACCCGTCTGGCAAGAGCCTATAACCTGGTAGTGCCGCCCAGCGGACGTACGCTTTCCGGTGGCCTTGATCCGGCAGCCCTTCACATGCCCAAGAGATTTTTCGGAGCTGCGAGAAATATGCGTGAAGGCGGAAGCCTGACGATTCTTGCAACGGCACTGGTGGATACCGGAAGTAAGATGGATGATGTGGTTTATGAGGAATTCAAGGGAACCGGCAACATGGAAATGATTTTGGACAGAAAGTTGTCCGAAAAGAGAATTTTCCCTGCGATCGATCTGGCAAAGTCCGGTACGAGAAGAGAGGATCTGCTGTTGAATCCCGAAGAACTTGAGGCAATCAACATTATGCGTAAGGCACTGAACGGACTGAAACCCGATGAAGCTGCGGATCGTATTCTGGACATGTTTGCAAGAACCAGAAATAACTTTGAGTTTGTGCAGATGGTCAAGAAGAACCGGTTCATATAAAATTTTGTCAAATTTACCTCAATTTCTTAAAAATAGGACTTGCAAGTGCATAAGCCTTATGTTACAATAATACCGCTGTTTGTGGTTCCATAAGCAGTGCGGATGAGAACAACAAATATACTGTAATTATCATAGAGAGGTGAAAGAGATGAAAGAAGGAATCCATCCCCAGTACTATCAGGCAACTGTAACCTGCAACTGCGGCAATACTTTCGTGACCGGCTCCACAAAGCCTGAGATTCACGTAGAAGTTTGCTCCAAGTGCCATTCATTCTACACCGGCCAGCAGAAGACAGCAAGAGCCGATGGACGTATTGAGAAGTTCAACAAGAAATACGGCGTTAAATAAGAATCGCAAAAAAAGGTTGAGGTGCTGGTATCTCAACCTTTTGTTCTTATAAAGAAGTTTAGTTTTGCGAGGAGTAGTTATGGCGAAAAAGAAATGCAACCGTTATTCCGGTATCGGCGGACAGGCCGTGCTGGAAGGGATTATGATGAAGAATCAGGAGAAATATGCAGTGGCGGTGCGGAAGCCGAACGGTGAAATCGCCGTGGAACTGGAGAATTACCAGGGACTTTTACACGGAAGCAAACTGAAAGAACTGCCATTCATCAGAGGTATTTTTAACTTTATAGATTCCCTTGTACTTGGAATGAAGTGTCTCAATTATTCGGCTTCTTTCTATGAGGATGATGAAGAAGAGGGGAAACTGGATAAAGCGGCGGATAAAGTAAGCGGTGGTAACGGTGAAAAGCTGATGACAACGCTGATTACTATTGTATCGATAGTGCTTGCTGTAGGTATTTTTGTAGTGCTGCCTTATTATCTGGCATCTCTGATGGGAGGATTTATCCGTAACGAATCCCTGATGGCAATTATAGAGGGAGTACTTAGAATTTTGATTTTCCTTCTGTATGTGTGGGGCATCAGTGCCATGAAGGATATCAGGCGCCTGTACCGCTATCACGGCGCTGAACATAAATGCATTAACTGTATTGAGAAGGGACGTCCTCTGACAGTGCATAATGTGATGAGAAGTTCCAGACTGCACAAGAGATGCGGAACCAGTTTTATTTTCTTTGTATTGTTTGTCAGCATTATTCTGTTTTTCTTTATCCGTGTGGATAATCCGATACAGAAGGTTGTGCTGCGCATTTTACTGATGCCTGTCATTGCGGGAATTTCTTATGAGATTATCCGGCTTGCGGGCAGAAGTGACAATATTTTCGTACGCATCATTTCTGCTCCCGGTATGCTGATTCAAAGAATGACCACCAAGGAGCCCGACAAGGGTATGGTGGAAGTGGCGATTGCCGCAGTGGAAGCAGTTTTTGACTGGAAGAAATATCTCTACGATAATTTCGGATATGAGGTTGACGAATCCTGGATGGATGGGGATACTGAGGAAGAAGCATCGGCAGGAATGCAGGAAGAGACAGCTTCAGACTTCGGGCAGGATGAGGCTGCGGATGACAAATGACTTACAGAGAAATCTATGAAGAGGGAAAAGGAGCCTTAGCGGCAGCAGGAATAGAGGAGGCAGAGCTGGACGCCAGACTGCTTCTGGAATTTGTCTGCGGAACGGACAGGAATACCCTTCTGGTGCACGGCGACAGACCTGTGACAGCAGAGGAGGCATCCGCTTATCGCCGACTGACAGAAAAGCGAGTGAAACGAATTCCATTGCAGCATCTGACAGGAACGCAGGATTTCATGGGACTGGAGTTTGAGGTGAATGAGCATGTGCTGATTCCCCGGCAGGATACGGAAATTCTGGTGGAAGAGGCGCTCCAGGAGTTGCACGATGGAATGCATGTGCTGGATATGTGTACCGGCTCCGGCTGCATTTTAATCAGTCTGCTTCGTTATTCCAATGACTGTACCGGTGTGGGAGCTGATATTTCCGAGGAGGCGCTGCGGGTGGCAGAGAAAAATGCCAAACGGCTGCTGATAAAAAAGGAAACCGGAGAGATAGAGCAGGCAGGTGATGGCTGCCCGGCTATGTTTGTACAGAGTAACCTCTTTGAGAAGGTGGAAGGGCAGTTTGATATGATTGTGTCCAATCCGCCTTATATCTGCACGGATGTGATTGAGACGCTGATGCCGGAGGTACGGGAACACGAGCCCAGGCAGGCGCTGGACGGAAGCGCGGACGGACTGAAATTTTATAGAAGGATTATTGAGGACAGTGTCAGATACTTAAAAAAGGGCGGTATGCTGTTCTTTGAAATAGGATATGACCAGGGGGAAGCTGTAAAGACGCTGATGGAGCAGGCGGGCTATCTGGAGGTATGCGTGAAAAAGGATTATGCCGGCCTTGACAGAATAGTGTCGGGAACCCTGGGATTCGGAGTTACTGTTTAACGAAATTGATGAGTGAAGGAAAGGTAAAACTATGTTTGATAAGTTGGAAGATTTGTTAATTCGGTTTGAGGAAATCATGGGTGAACTGCATGAGCCCACGGTGACCAACAACCAGGAGCGCTTCCGCAAGCTGATGAAGGAGCAGAGTGATTTGACTCCCATTGTGGAAGCTTATACAGAATATAAAAAGTGCAAACAGGATATCGATGACTCTCTGGCAATGCTGGAAGAGGAAAGCGATGAAGAAATGCGCGAGATGATTAAGGAAACGCTTAACGACAGCAAGAAGCGCGTGGAAGAACTGGAGCAGGAGATGAAGATTCTGCTTCTGCCCAAGGATCCCAACGATGACAAGAATGTTATCGTGGAAATCCGCGCCGGTGCGGGCGGAGATGAGGCGGCTCTCTTTGCTGCCGAGATTTACCGCATGTATGTGCATTATGCGGAGAGTCAGCGCTGGAAGGTAGAAACGCTGAATGTGGATGAAATCGGCATCGGTGGTATGAAGGAAGTACAATTCATGATTACCGGACAGGGCGCTTACTCCAAGATGAAGTACGAGAGCGGCGTGCATCGCGTACAGCGTGTTCCCGAAACAGAGAGCGGCGGACGAATCCATACCTCTACCATCAGTGTGGCGGTAATGCCCGAGGTGGATGAGGATATTGATATTGTGATTGATGAAAAGGACATCCGTATCGACGTCATGCGTGCGTCCGGCAACGGCGGACAGTGCGTCAATACCACCGACTCTGCGGTTCGTCTGACTCACTATCCCACAGGAATTGTGGTTTACAGCCAGACAGAAAAGTCCCAGATTCAGAATAAGGCAAAGGCGTTTGCCTTGCTGAAGGCAAAGCTGTACGATATCGAGCAGCAGCAGAGACATGACGCAGAGGCAGAGATGCGAAGAAGCCAGATTGGTACGGGAGACCGCTCCGAGAAAATCCGTACCTACAATTTTCCCCAGGGCCGTGTCACCGACCACCGTATCGGTCTGACCATCTACAAGCTGGATAAGGTTATGAACGGCGACATTGAAGAAATTATCGACGCTTGTATTGCAGCCGACCAGGCGGCGAAATTAGCTAAAATGAATGAATGAGCTATGAGTGCATAATAAAAATGGAGAGTCAGAATCTTGCTTGCAAGAGATTCTGGCTCTTCTTTTTATTCTGTAAGAATGCAAACGACACCGGGATGGAGCGAAAGGTGCGAACATGCACCTCGCGGAATTGAGGTGAGCGTTCGCGCTATAATTCGAGTGCTTTATCTTGATTTGAGGTAGTCCAGGTAAGGCACTTTTTTCGTGGTAGATTTCCAGCGAGTCTGGGTGCATAAGGGTGCGAAACTAACTTAAAAGGCTGTTGTGAAAATAATTTATGTACTATATAATGGGTATCAAAAATAAGAATTGACTGAGCTCAAAGAAAATACCATGGCACTACGGATATAAATAGTAAAAATGAAATTTCATTCGTAGGGAATTCCCTGTCACTACATATGAAAAACAACAAATACCAAGTTGTGGGAATGGAATATTTCAGCGAATCGGATAGGTGCAATACATATAAGTGTGTGGTGTGCCTGGCAAATGTTAACTTGCGTTGCTTGCAGTTACAATCTGCTCCATTGTATGATGAAGCCATCAAAAACAAGGAGGGCAATCATATGCTTGGAAATGTACATTTGTGCCGGATGCAGAAATGCTTGAGGTGTCTGTTGCTGAACTTTTAGGCAGTGGTGTTCCCGAACAGGAAACCAGACAGGATATGATATATCCCACGTTATTATAGCATAAAAAACAGGGAGGAACTAAGAGTTGGACATTATCTGGAAAGAACAGGGTTTTGTATATAACGGAGAATACAGGGAACTGAATGATCACACGCTTTTGCTGGACGGCAGTCTTTCCCGGGAGGAGGCGGCTGCGCATCCCCATGTCTACTGTGATATTCGGGAGGCTTTTGCCGGTTGTGAACTATCGGAAGGAAGTCCGGAAAAGCCCACTGTCGTGTACATTGTTCCAAATGTCTATTGGATTGATGATCCTCTGGCAACGGATACCATGCAGAAAAAAGAAGGGGATCGGGTTCCTTTCGGCATGCATGTAAACTGCAGGGCTTTAAAAATCGTGGGATTATCCGAAAAGCCGGAGAACATAGTGATTGCAGGTAACAGAGGGCAGTCCCATGCCTGCAACGGAAATTATACCTTGTTCTGTTTTCGAGTGGAGGAATTGCTCCTTGCCAATCTGACGCTGGGAAACTATTGTTGTGTAGATTTGGTCTATCCGTTGAATCCGGCGCTGAATCAGGCAAAGAGAACCGAAGCCATTACCCAGGCACAGCTTGCCTTTCAGGAAGGAGAAAAACTCTGTGCCGACAATTGCCGTTTCGTGAGCCGGTTGAATCTGGCGCCTGTCTGTGGGGCAAAGCGCGCATTATACCGAAATTGTCATTTTGAGAGTACAGATGATGCTTTAAACGGAAATGCAGTGTATGTGGGCTGCGATTTTGATTTTTACGGGAATCGGCCCATTTATCAGGCAACAGGAACGGGAGTTGTGTTTATTGACTGTATTTTCCATAGCAGGATTAAGGCTATGGGAACGGAGGCAGAACAGTATCTCACCAAGGAGGGTGGTCCGGTTGCACTGATTGATTGTTGCTATGAGACGGAGCGAAGCGTGCCTGTGAAACTTGGCTGGACGAAATATCCCTTACCCTCTCTAAAATGTTATCAATACGGGGTTGTCCAAAACGGGAAGCCGGTCACGCTCGGAGGCGGTGACAGCGAAGAAACGGTACAGCTTCAGGGTAAGAAAGCACTGGAGGCATATGTCTTTGCATATGAAGACAGGAGATATATCAATATCGAAAATCTGCTGGGTGGCAGTGAGGGTTGGAATCCTTTGGGAGAGCCGGAAATTTCGAAAAAAGCCGGGAAGATGCAGATTCCAACTTTTATGCAGCTGCAGACAGATAGGGAAAGAATCGTCTCCGGAGAGGAAATTGTTCATGTGACCGCGAAGGTATTCCTCTTTTCCGGGGAAGAATGTCGGGAGAAGGCTGACTTCCGATTGGAGAAAGAAGACGCGGTTTATGCAGAACTGATTCAGGAGACGGAGTGTTCCTGTCGGATTGCAGGCAGCAACCACAGTGATAAGGTGAAACAGGTTGTGGTTCATGCCTGTACGGAGAGCGGTCTTGAGGCTGCGGCTGCCATTTTCGTGGAACCTTGCCGGTTGCCTGCACCGGAACTGTTGGGAGAACCGGTAGTGGTAAGGAAACCAGGATGTGTGACGCTTTCCTATGACTTGTCTTCAAAAGAACGCACTGATGCGTCGGAAATTTCCTGGTACAGGTGTGATACCGCAGCAGGAGAGGGGGCTGTACTCTGTGCAGTGACCAAAAGGGGTATCCCGCTTCGCAGCTATCGTCTGACAGCGGCTGATATCGGAAAATACGTAAAGGCAGTCATCATTCCCAGTCTTTCGGGAGGTTTGCCGGGAACTGCCAAAGAGGTTGTCACATCTTTTCCTGTGGAGAAAAGTGAAGTGGATGAGAAGCATTTATTTACAGATTTCTCTGAACTGCCGGATGAAAATCAACCGGAATTAAGAAGGGGAAGCTGGACTTTGGATTGTGCGAGACCGGCCGATATAGAGATTAACTCGTCCACCTTTGGAAGTTGGGAAATGGACAGCAGTATTCCTGCCTGGAAATACGGGGAGACGGGCAACGGAAGTAAGGGTGTGGGGTTCTATCAGAATACCCAGGGAGCCAGAATTCGGTTTACTCCCGTCTCTAAACAGTATGGTGATATGAGCCTGACGGTTAAGGTTGACCCTGCAAAGACGGCGGGACAGGGGTTTGGCAGCGCAGGACAGTACATGGATTTTGGAATCAAGTTTGATACAGAGAAACTGACAGGATATGCCCTGCGGGTAATCCGCGTGAAGGAAGCGTCCGATGCGGTGGCAATGGCGCTGGTAGAATACAGAGATGGAAAGAGCAGTTATCTGACCGCACTGCAGATGGTTTCCTGTTATCTCACCGGTTGTCGCGTGACTGTCAGATTGGAAGGAAAAATGCTGACTGCTACGGCTGTATGTGATACGCCTCAGCCTGTTTGCCAGATGGAAAAAGGCTATGCACATGAGGTGCGGTTGGAAACGGAGGTATCGGAAAATCCGGAGGGAGGAATTTTAATCTGGCATACGGGAACGCCGGGAACGGGCGGCTGGCAGAACACGACAATGCTTCACAGTATTGAGACGAAATGGGAGATAGAGAGCCAATGAAAAACATCAAAGCAATCCTGTTTGCATTTCTCTCTTTTGTATTTTTGCGGGAAAAGCTGTCAGAAATGTATTTGGTAGCATTAGCAGTCATGATTGCAGGTTCGGTACTTGTAGTAGCGGATACGCTGAAACCAGAGTGAGTGTAAGACTGAATTCATCCTAATGTGGAATTTACCTTTTTATTAGACGAAAATAAATATCAGGAAAATGCTTGCGTATACTTTGCCGATATGATATATTCAATACGTAAGAGAGAACAGAATCCTATCGCACTTCATAACATCTGCAAATCAAAGTGCTTTTCAGGCGTTTCGCCACAGATTCAACTTTTACAAAATGCCGGGACCCACAGAAAGTATTTACGAGGGTAAGGGTGGGGAAGTGCACAACCAGTTTCGCGATTTCAGCATGTATGAAATCGCAGAAGGAAAGGTGCATGCGCTGTATAATCTGGAAAACCAGAGCAGCGTGGATAGAAAGATGCCCTTACGGTGTGCAGGATATGACGGAGCAGCCTATCGCAGCCAGTATAAATCGAGGGACGGACAGGGGATTTACCCTGTCATCAGCGTGGTGTTGAACTGGGGGAAGAACTCTGGAGGGCAGCGATGTCAGTCCGGGAATTGCTGGATTATCCGGTACATGAGGCTGCAGAGCAATACCTGGATCAAAACAGGATGCATGTATTTGACATGCGGTTTCTGAAAAGGGAAGTACGGGAACTGTATGAAGGGGATGTCAGGATTGTACTGGATTATTTATCTGACCGTAAGAGCTTAATACAAAGGAA
>CAMEDC010000001.1 GCA_945913255.1 uncultured Lachnospiraceae bacterium | reverse complement strand
ATAATCGGTAGCTGTTTTTTTATGACCTGAGCCCGGTTGTTCGCGTATGAATTTAGCATAACCATCAATTTACGTCTCAATTTTACAATTCTTAAGCTTAGCAAATACTCCTATAATCCGTATATAAGTTGGTAAATTCACATTGAAAAGACAGAGTAAATCGGGTAATATGTTCTTATTAACAGAATCAATTTTCAGAGTTGGCAAAGAAATAAAGTATTGAGGAAAAATCAAGAAATAAAACAAGAAAGAAAACGAACAAAGAAATAAGAAAGAAAACAGAAAGAGAACAGGAAGAGAACAGAAAGAGAACAGAAAGAGAACAGGAAGAAACAAGAAGAGAAAAGAAAGGGAGAGGTGTATTTTTTATGGAGAGATGGGCAAGAGCAAAATACCAGCCGGTTCTTCCGCTGGGGAGGGACGGGCAGAAGGTTACGGCCTGCAAAGAGCATATCGAGCTTTCCAAAGAAGCGGCAAAGGAAGGTATGGTTTTACTGAAAAATGAAAAGGGCATACTGCCGCTAAAAAAGGGAAGCCGGGTTGCGTTGTTCGGCAAGGGAACCTTTGATTATGTAAAGGGCGGCGGAGGCAGCGGCGATGTGACGGTTGCTTATACCCGTTGTCTGTATGACGGTTTCAAACTGCTGTCGGACAGAGTCAGTGTTTTTGAGGAACTGGCTGACTTTTACAGAGAAGAGGTAAAGAAGCAGTATGCAGAAGGGAAGGAACCGGGCATGACAGTGGAACCGGAGGTTCCCGCAGAGCTTTTGAAAAGAGCGAGAGGATTCAGTGACACTGCTGTCATAAGCATTTGCCGGTTCTCCGGTGAAGGCTGGGACAGAAAAGGCGAGAGCGATTTTTACCTGACAAAGGAAGAGACTGCTATGGTTACGGCAGTGACAGAGACCTTTGACAAGGTTATCGTGGTAATGAACGTGGGCGGTATGGTGGATACCTGCTGGTTTAAAGAAAATGAGAAGATTCAGTCCGTGCTCATGGCATGGCAGGGCGGCATTGAGGGCGGTCTTGCGGCTGCGGAATTGCTGACGGGACTCGGAAACCCCTGTGGAAAGCTTTCGGATACCTTTGCAAAAAGTCTGGATGATTATCCGTCTTCCTATAATTTCCATGAATCTGAGGATTATGTGGACTATACAGAGGATATTTACGTAGGCTACAGGTATTTTGAGACGATTCCGGGTGCTGCGGAGAAGGTAAATTATCCTTTTGGTTTTGGCTTGTCCTACACGAAATTTTCGCTGGATATGCCGGTAGTGGAGAAGAGAGGCCATCACCTGAGAGTGACTGTGGATGTCTGCAACATGGGTGAAGTGCCCGGAAAAGAGGTAGTGCAGGTTTACTACAGTGCACCTCAGGGAAAGCTGGGAAAGCCCGCAAAGGAGCTGGTGGCATTCGGTAAGACACGTCTGCTTGCACCCGGTGAGACTCAAAAGGTAGTACTCCGTTTCCAGATTAATGATATGGCTTCCTATGATGATCTGGGCAAGGTGAAAAAAGCTGCTTATGTACTGGAAAAGGGAGAGTATCATTTTTATATCGGAACTTCCGTGAGGGATACGGTGGAAGACAATTATGTCATGGTGCTGGACGAGGATATCGTGACAGAACAACTTACTTCCAAAATGACTCCGGTACAGTTAAGTAAGAGGATGCTCTCCGATGGACAGTACGAGGAACTCCCGATGGGAGAGCCTTATGATACGGATGCCAGTGTGCTGGTAAGAGGAACCCCCGAAAAAGAAGATGGCTTTACACCGGTTGTGAAGTATCGTCCCGGTTACGTTTTGTGGAAACAGCCGGAGGTTCACCGCCTGATTGAGGTGGCGGAAGGAACAATTACCATGGAGGAGTTTCTGGCGCAGCTTTCTGATGAACAGCTGGCGGAGCTTCTGGGCGGTCAGCCGAATCTGGGAGTAGCGAATACCTTTGGTTACGGCAATCTGCCGGAGTATGGGGTTCCCAGTATTATGACGGCGGACGGTCCTGCGGGACTTCGCATCAACAAGGCGTGCGGTGTCTGCACGACAGCCTGGCCCTGTGCCACCATGCTGGCATGTACCTGGAATCCCGAACTTGTGGAACGTGTCGGTGAGGCAGGCGGTGCAGAAGTTAAGGAGAATAATATCAGTGTCTGGTTAACTCCCGCGGTAAATATTCACAGAAGCCCTCTTTGCGGCAGAAACTTTGAGTACTATTCCGAAGACCCGTTCCTGACCGGGAAGATGGCAGCAGCTATGGTGAAGGGTATTCAGAGCAATCATGTGGCAGCTACAGTAAAACATTTCGCTTTGAATAACAAGGAAACGAACCGCAAAAACAGTGATTCCCGGGCTTCGGAGAGAGCCATCCGAGAGATTTATCTCAAGGCCTTCGAAATCATTGTGAAGGAGGCAAAGCCCTGGAGCATTATGTCCTCTTACAACATCATCAATGGTCACAGAGCGTCTGAGAACCGGGAGTTGCTGGAAGATATCCTTCGCGGAGAGTGGGGATTTGACGGCATGGTGACCACAGACTGGTGGACCTTCGGAGAGCATTATAAGGAAGTCAAGGCGGGAAATGATGTGAAGATGGGGTGCGGATATCCGGAGCGGGTTCTGGAGGCTATGGAAAAGGGAGCCATTACCAGGCAGGAACTGGAGATTTGTGCAAAGCGTGTTCTGGGTCTAATCCTAAGAATCGATTAAGTTCTTTCTAAAAATTTAATTTTTCTTTTCGTGCTTTTGGAAGGGAAATGTGCTATAGTCAATGTGGCTGCCTGTGAAATCAAATTCGCAGACAGCCACAGTTCTTATTTTATGGATTTAGAAAGGTTTTTTGGTTGTGAGCAGAAAAAGTGAAAGTGAAAAAGAAATGGAGCGGATTCAGAGAGGTTTGGAAGAATTTCTGAATCAGGAAATGGAAGAAATGGAGGCTGACAGGAAGAGAAAGGGAGGAAGAAGACAGCCGCAAATGTATACATTAGAGGACTGGGACAGTCCGGAGGAACCCGTTCGCAAGAGGACGGTCTCAAAGAAAAAACGATCCAAAACCGGAATGGTATCTACACAAAAGAAACAGAGAGAGTACAGTCATGATTCGGCAAGACGTGGAAACAAAGCAGAAGCAGCCGGAAGAGCAACCGGAAAAGCTGCAGGGAGAGGGCAGGAATTTGACCGGTACAACACAAACAGCAGGAAAAAGAGGAAAAAGCGGAAATCACGGTTCAAAAGATTCCTGGTTACGGTGATTCTTGTTTTTGCTTTATTAGGTGCGGGGTTGTACAGTCTGGTAGGAGTAGTGTATAATAAGCTTAATTATGAAGAGATTGCTTCCGTATCAGACTTACCCATGCAGGAGGACGGTGTGGTTAATATACTCCTGATTGGAAACGATTCCCGCCAAAATGGGGAGGACGGGCGTTCGGATGCCATGATTTTATTGTCTGTCAGCAGTAAGACAAAGACAATATACATGACCTCTCTTTTGCGGGATATGTATGTGGAGATACCGGGACATGAGAATAACCGTCTGAACGCAGCCTATTCCTTCGGAGGTCCCAAGTTGTTGATGGAAACGGTGGAGAAAAACTTTGATATTCCGGTAAACCGCTATATGCTGGTGAATTTTGAGGCATTTGCAAATCTGGTGGATGCAGTGGATGGTGTTGAACTGGATCTGACATCCGAGGAAGTGGAGTATGTCAATGGCTATCTGGTAGAGTATAATATGCTGCTTGACAGGCCTCAGGGAACAGATAATCTTGACACGTCAGTCAGCGGACTGATTCATTTAAACGGACCGCAGGCACTGGCATATTGCAGGAACCGATATCTGGGAACAGACTTTGGCAGAACGGAACGTCAGAGGAAAGTCCTGCAGGCAGTTATCAGAAAGCTGCCGAAAGCACTTCTTACAAATGGCGGGGAACTGATTGACGGACTTTTGCCGAACCTGACCACGAATCTGACAAAGAATGAGTGTTTCCGACTGAGCCTTATGGCGGGAAAGCTGCTGACTTATGAAATCATTCCCTCCAGCATTCCGCAGCCGGATACCTATAAAGATGCAACCATACGGAAAATGGCGGTTTTGGAAGTGGATTTTGAAGCAAACAGGAAATATCTGAGAGAGAATATTTACGGAGAATAAATGTAAACACATAGAAAATATTATTTTAGGAGGAAATTGGAAATGAATACGGTGTTTTTTGCATTTGTAACGATTATGTGTCTGTATGTAGGAGTCAAAATCCTGAGTTCTGAGGAGCGCAATACGGTTTTCAACAAACGTCCGATCGAAGTGGTGGATGTAAAGAAATACAACCGGTTTTGCGGATGGCTGACGATTGCCTTCGGTGCAGTGGCCGATCTTACGATTCTGTTGATGTCAAGTACGAATATATGGGTCAGCGTTCTCGGCACGGTACTGCTGATTGTGGAGGCCTTTGCTGTGGTAAAGATTTATGAGAAGGTCGAATTTAAAATGTTGAAAAAAAGGTAAGGCAGAAGATGAAAAGGAAGATGCTTTGTCTGGCTGCATCGGTTGGAAGTGTGTTCTTTTTTGCTTCCTGCGGTGATGATATCAGTGTAACAGTGCCGGCAGCTGAGTCTGTGGACAGCAGTTACGCCATTTCAAATGAGCATTCGGATTCTGCGGAGATGCCTGATGAGAGCAGCAGTCCCATAAAGCTTCCGGAATCCGTGAAAATGGAAGAACTGGAACAGAAGCAAACTGCGGTACCTACGAAAGAGCCGCCTTCGGAAATCCGTATCACAATATCGGCAGCCGGAGATGTAACCATGGGAAATTATCTGGGACAGGACTACAGTTATTCTTTTCGCCAGACCTATGAAAAGGTTCAGGATAATAACTACTTCTTTGAGAATGTCTATGATATTTTCAGCAACGATGATATGACACTGGTGAACCTGGAGGGACCGCTTACAACTGCCGCAGAGGGACGCACGGAACAGACCTACTGTATCAGTGGTGACCCGGGGTATGCGGACATTCTGACGGCAGGCAGTGTAGAAGCAGTCAGCATGGCGAACAACCACCGGTTGGATTATTTTGAACAGGGGACGAAGGACACCGTGGATGCCCTGGAAGAGCGCGGCATCGTATATGCTTATGACGGGAATGTCGGAGTTTTTGAGACAAAGGGGATTCGAATCGGCTATGTGGCTGTAAACGAGGTCGGACAAGGTGCCGGTGTGGAAAAATACCTGCAGGAAGGGATTGCGGAGCTTCAGGAAAAAGAAACTGACCTGATTCTGGCCTGCTGTCACTGGGGAATTGAGAGAGAGTTTTATCCGGAAGATTATCAGAAGAGTCTCGGAAGAAAATGCATTGACTGGGGTGCAGACCTGGTAATCGGCTGTCATCCGCATGTGATACAGGGAATAGAAGAATATCAGGGCAAATACATAGTATACAGTCTGGGGAATTTCTGCTTTGGAGCGAATAGAAACCCGGCGGATAAGGACTGTATCATTTTCCGGCAGACCTTTGTTTTCCGGGACGGTGAGAAGCAGGAGGAAACGGAAGTAAGGGTGATTCCCTGCTCCGTAAGTTCCGTCTCCAATATCAATGATTACAAACCGACTCCCGCAGAGGGCAGTGAAGCTGAGAGAATTCTGAGCAGACTGAACGAGTACAGCCGGGATTTTGGGGTACAGTTCGATGGAGACGGATACCTGATGAAAGGATATTAGACAATGAGAGGCATCTATTTTGACGGAAAAAGTGCGGTATACAGGGATGATTTGCCGAAACCGGTTCCCAATCCGGGAGAAAGCCTGGTAAAGGTTCTGATGGCGGCAGTCTGTAATACAGATAAGGAAATTCTGCGTGGATACCGGCCTGATTTCCGGGGCGTCATGGGACATGAATTTGTGGGAATTGTGGAAGAATCACCGGATTCTGGCTTAGTGGGAAAGCGCGTAGTGGGAGAACTGAATGCGACATGCGGAAAGTGCATTTATTGCAGGACAGGGCGCTTTACCCATTGCAGCAGCAGACGCGTACTCGGCATGCACGATAAGGATGGCTGTTTTGGGGAATACATGACCATTGATACAAAGCTGTTACATCCGGTACCGGAGAATTTACCAACGGATAAAGCGATATACACAGAGCCTCTGGCAGCTGCATTTGAAATTATGACACAAGTGTCGCTGAATTCGGAGAAAAACATTGCGGTATTGGGTGACGGCAGACTTGCCTATTGTGTGGTGCAGGCCATGTGTGCGGAGGGCAGGCGCGTGACGGTAGTCGGAAAGCATCCGGAAAAGCTTGCATTGTTTGCACCATATGCGGATACGACTTTGGAGCGTGAAAAAGAGGGATACGAAATTGTGGTGGAAGCCACGGGTTCTCCAACAGGGATCTTGCAGGCACTGGAAATGGTGCGGAAGAAAGGAACCATTGTGTTGAAAAGCACCTATGCGGGAGAGGTTTCTCTTCCCTTCAGTCAGGTGGCAGTTAATGAAATCAGCATTGTGGGAAGCAGGTGCGGCCCCTTCGTGCCGGCGATTCAGGCGCTGGCTTCCGGAAAAGCACAGTTCCCTGAAATTACATTGTTTTCATTGGAAAACTATGAGAAGGCTTTCAATTTTACGGGATTTAAGGCGGGTTTTGAATTTTCCTGTAAGTAAAGTTTGTACTGGCGGGTGATAGGCATATGGACATCTGCATCGGATTGTGAAGTAAGAGAAAAGTGGCGAGACAAAACAATAAACGGAGGTTATTTTATGGAAAAAAGGAAAATGGAAAAACTGGGGATTGAGACATCTCTTCTGGGATTCGGGTGCATGCGTTTCCCTGTGACGGCAGGCGGAAAGATTGATGAGTCGCTCGCTGAAAAAATGATGGATCAGGCGATTGCGGCAGGCGTTAACTATATCGATACTGCGTATCCTTATCATGGTGGTGAGAGCGAGACCTTTGTCGGAAAGGTACTGAAGAAATACGACAGAAACAGTTTTTATCTTGCCACAAAGCTGCCCTGCTGGAAAGTGAATGAAATTGCGGATGTTGATACGATTTTTCAGGAACAGCTCGGGAAGCTGCAGACGGAGTACATAGATTTTTATCTCCTGCATGCTCTGGATAAAGAGCGCTTTCACAAAATGGTGGAATTGGGCACCGTGAAAAAGCTGGAAGAACTGAAGGCGCAGGGTAAAATTAAGTATCTGGGATTTTCCTTCCATGACAGCTATGATGTCTTTGAGGAGATTGTCAACTACAGAGATTGGGATTTCTGCCAGATTCAGTTGAACTATATGGATGCAAATGAGAGAGAGGAATTTCAGCAGGCGGGTATGAAGGGGTACCGTCTGACAGAGGAAAAGGGAATTCCACTGGTGATTATGGAGCCGGTAAAAGGCGGTTCTCTGGCTGCTTTTCCGGAGGATATTACAGCGAAATACCGTGCCCTTGATCCCGAGGCTTCTGTGGCAAGTTTTGCGCTGCGCTGGGTGGGAAGCCTTCCTAATGTCAAGGTGATTCTGAGTGGTATGTCTACCATGGAGCAGGTGGAAGATAATCTGAAGACTTTCTCGGATTTTAAACCTCTTTCAGAAAAAGAAAGACAAACCATTGATGAAGTGGTAGCGCTGATTAACAGCCGTATTCAGAATGGCTGTACCGGCTGCAGCTATTGTATGCCCTGCCCTGCGGGAGTGGATATTCCCCGCAATTTCCGCATCTGGAATGTGTACCATATGTATCGGAATTACAATATGGTAAAGGACAGATGGGAGAATGGACTTGCCGAAGAAAACAAGGCGAAGAACTGTATCAAGTGCGGCAAGTGCGAGAAAGTCTGCCCTCAGAAACTTTCCATCCGTGAGGATTTGGAGAGAGTGCAGGCAGATTTGGATAAGAAAGAGTTTATCATCTGAATAGTTACATAGCGGGGGAGGGACACATGGAGAAGGCCTTTAAGCTGGATTTTGAAAACGATAAAATCGGAAGCTTGTACGTGAACTGCTGCGGCTGTTCCCAGACGGAGAGTCTTCACAGCTTTGGACCTGCTTCCAAGCCACACTACCTGATTCATTATGTGCTGAGCGGTAAGGGAATCTTTCGGTTTCATGATAAGGAATATCGTCTGGAGGCTGGTTATGGTTTCCTGATACAGCCGAATGAGCTTGCTTTTTACCAGGCGGATGCGGAAGATCCCTGGAGTTATCTCTGGGTAGGATTTGGGGGAAGCCGGGTGGAAGAGTATCTGACTTCCATGGGTTTGTCAGCAAGGCATCCTATTTTTTCCTGTGACCGGGATGAGGAGCTGTATGCCATTGTCAGGGATATGATGGAGCACAATACTTTTGGAATGGCGAATGACCTGCGCCGGAACGGACAGATGAGTGTTTTCCTGTCCGTGTTGGCAGAGAGTGCCGGAGTGGTATCCGGAGATGAGGAAGACAAAGGAAACCAGTATGTAAAAAAGGCAGTTTCCTTTATCCAGAGCAATTACTGTAATCCCATTAAGGTGACAGATGTGGCGGATTATGTCTGTATCAACAGAAGTTATCTCTATACTCTTTTTCAGAATTATCTGGGGATGTCGCCTCAGCAGTTTCTTACGACATTCCGCATTACAAAGGCAAGAGAGCTTCTTGACTCCACAACATACCCGATAGAAAGTATCGCGTTGTCTTGCGGATATAGTGATGCACTCGTTTTTACCAAGGCGTTTCGCGCTATGAAAGGGATGTCTCCCTCCCAGTATCGCAGACAGAGTCACAGAGAAAGCACAAGAGAACAGCTGAAAGAAGTGGAAAGTCTCATTGCACAGCTGATACAGCCGCAGGAAAAGTAATAAGGGGATAAACCGCTGTTTGAGCGGAGTAGAAAAAGATGGATAAGATAACAAAGAAAAACTTCCGTGCAATCATAGCAACCATTTCAGCAGCAGGTCTGATTCTGCGTTTCATAGGTTTTCCTTTTGAGAGTGTGGATTATGAACAGTGCCTTTCTTCCTGGACGGAGCAGCTGAAGGCGATTGGAAACATCAGTGCTGTGTCAGCCTTTGCAGGGGATTATAATTATCCTTATATTTCGATTCTCTATTTCCTGACACTGTTGCCGATTCCTTCCCTGTATAGTATAAAAATGGTATCGGTTTTGTTTGATTTTCTGGAGGCCGGGCTGTTGTCTGCTACTGCAATGCATGTCGCAGAGGATGACAGACGGTATGGACTGGGTGCGATAGCTTATGCACTGGTTCTTTTCAATCCGCTTGCAGTTCTGAACAGCGGATATCTGGCACAATGTGAGAGTATCTGGACAGCACTTGGGCTATTGAGTTTTTATCTTGTGATTGTGAAGGAAAAGCCGGGTTGGGGTATGTTTGCCTTTGGTATGGCGATTGCCATGAAACTGCAGGCGGTTTTTATTTTGCCGATCCTACTGGTGTTCTATTTTTATAAGAAAAAATTTTCAATTCTTCATATGCTCTGGATTCCGGTTGCCATTGAAGTTCTCTGTCTTCCCGCAATCATCGGCGGTTCCGGGTGGGACAGTGCAATCAGTCAGTATCTTCATCTGCTTGGGGAGTATCCTTTTCTTTTCTACTATTATCCAAATATATGGACTTTCTTCCGGGAGGCACCCTATTATGTTTTTGGAACGGCGGCAATTCTCTTTACCTTTGTTACTTTGCTGCTGTTTGCGGTACTATTCATAAAAAGCGGGAAGAAATTTTATATGCAGAATTATGTGCAGTATGCTGCCTGGACAGCAATGACCTGTACCATGCTTTTGCCCTGTATGCATGAGAGATATAACTATATGGCGGAAATGCTGCTTCCCGTCAGTGCCATATTCGACAAAAAACTGCGGATTCCGGCATTGGCATTGATTCTGATTTCCGTGCAATGTATCGGTCAGCAATTTTTGGCCTGGGCTCCCGTTTCCTATTATGCACTGGCAGCGGGCAACATTATTGTGTACTTTTATTTCACAGCACATTGTCTGGGCGGTCTGTATCGAGAATATCGTAAAAATGAGGGGATGACGGCATGCTGAAAACAGAGAGAAAACTGATAGATTTTATAGAGAAGCACATGCTGATTTTTCAGATGTTTCTGGTTTCTGCACTGGCATTGTATATTCGCCGCATACCGATATGGTGGAATACGGATGATGTCGCGGCTTATTTTGACTTTCATGAGAACTGTACGCAGTCCGGTCTGTACTATCTGCTGGTAAGGGCAGTGCAGTATCTTCCCATGCTGCCGGTACACAGTATAAAGTGGATTTCTGTAATCGGAGACTTTGGAACAGCTGTTTTATGTCTGCTCCTGGTTCAGGGAAAAAACAGAGACAACAGACTTTTACAGGTGTTTTGCTATACACTGTGCCTTTTTTCACCGGTGATGTTTTTGAGAGGAGTTGCCTGGGCGCAGATTGATTCATTTGCAGTTATGTTGTTTCTGCTCGGATGGCTGCTTTGGGAAAAGAATATAAGAATCGTACCGGGAGTCTGCATGCTGCTCTCGGCCTTATTGTATCCTTGTATGTTGTTTTTTGTATTTTGGTTTTTATGGAGCAGAAGAGAGGAAATGAAAGAAAGCACCTTTTGGATAGGGAATCTTGGATTTTTGTCGGTATGGCTGATTCTCTGCGGATTGGTATTTCTGCCTTTGGAAAAGAGTTTTTCGGAGGGATTGAAAAACAGTCTTGCCTGGCTGACATATGACCCCGTCACAGGCCAGAGTTTTGCAACGGGGTTGGATTGGGTATTGGAAATGTTGGTAACTCTGGGGTTGCCGGGTAGTGTAATCGGTGGGTTGGAGTTTGTCAGACGTCAGCGAAAAGTCTCTGCTTTTGCAGTGCTTCTGGTGCATTTCCTGATAACCGTACTGTTTGGCAGCAGAATGTTTTAGCTGCTCTGCTATTGGAAATCGGCCATAAATTTTACGATTTTGATTCCCAGGCAATAACGTCCGTATTCGTTGTAGTGGCAGCCGTCTGCCAGAACATCAGTTAAATCAGTATCTCCTTCGGGAAATTGTTGATACAAGTCAAGGTAGGGAATGTTAAGTTCCTTTGACAGGGAAACAGACAACTGATAATAGTCTTTCAGCTGCCCGCCGGATTCGCTCATTAGCTCTGTCCCATTGGAAAAATAAGTTGCCTGTCCCGGTCCCACGATAACATATGTGGCGTCCGGGTATTTTTCTTTTAAAGCAGCGATTCCTTTTCGCATGGCACCGGCATAAGTACTGATGTCATTCTTATCATCCGGATTTTCCGGAGCATGTCCGCCGAAGTAATCATTTAAGCCAAAGTTAATGATAAAACAAAGCTTCTTATCGGTGTGGTCGGCAGAGAGATATTCCTGCAGACCTTCACCGAAGGAGGTTTCGGAATCGGATACAGTTCCGGTCACAAAATCTTCTGCCATTTTCGGAAAACACATCATGCCGGGTTCCGGTTCTGCAGCACTGACACCGCCCTGCGCACAGTTGAAAACAGAGGCACCTGAGAGGCCGTTCACGACGCCGGGTACAGAAATGCTGCCTTTATAATTACCGATGATGCTGTCTCCCATGAAAACAATATCCCACTGGGATAAATCCGGATATACGGGAGGATTCTCTTTGTGTGCAGCTATCTGGTCTGAGAGTTGCTGCATCATTTCTGCTGCATTGCGACCGGTTATCTGCAATGCATGGTCACAGAAGGTCAACAGAAAGATTTTTTGGGAAACAAGTTCATTTGCTGCATAGGAATTGACATAGTTCGCAGGGTTGTTGATAAGCCATTCCTGTCCGCCGGCATAGTAAACCGTGATATTGCTCCTGGAAGTCAGGATGGATGCAAGCTGCTGATACAGAATCAGGGAAGCCTGCAATTCGCCTTCTTCCAATGACAACCAGTAATCCATGGATTGGAAGGGAAAAAGGATTTCGAAAGTAATCTCCGGATTTGCATCGGCATAAGAAAACCAACCGGACTCAAAGGTTTTCTGTACATTATCAATGTCATTTTTCCCGGAATGCCACAGAGCGAGAGGATCCAGTCCCAGATATACGTTTGTAATCTGATTGCCGGAAGAAAAAACGGCATCCAGAGCTTTGTTTACGTCTTCCGCACTCTCAAGGCTGATGTCCAGCTTTAAGGTGGGAACACCTCTGTAATCAGCGAAATCCTCCTTGTTGAAATTGCTGATGTCATACATGGATAGGAACACACTCTGATAGTCTTCCATCGAAAGGACATCCAGGGCCAGGTCCATCTGTTGACCTACCAACATTTTTGTGCATATATAAGAACCACCTAAAGTCAGTAAAATGAGTGCAATAATTGCAAAAGGTATCACTGGAAATTGTTTCTTCTTCATAAATGTATTCTCCGTTTCTGCGCTCATTATACCATATCTTCAGAAACAATGAAAGAGTAGAAGGAGGTATATCATGGTAAGGTAAAAATACACAAAAATTAGTCGAAATTTGCGGTTTTAGGCAAATTTAACAATACAATATCTAGTTTAAAATATAGAAAAATATAATAATAAATACAACATCATGTTATTGGCAAATATTACATAATAATATTAAATCATATAATTTCTACACTCTTAATTGTAAGAACAACTTGATTTTCAAGATAAAATTGTTATACAATATATATGAACATTTCAATATTTCGTTTATCCGTGTTCCAGATTGCAATTCGTCGCATACTGCTTTCGTTATCCACCTTTTGTATTGTTTCTTCCTTTGTTTTTCTATCACACAATTCTATTATCATATCTTTAGAGTGGTCGTTGTTTCAGAATGCAGCTGGTAACTAGTCGAATAGGCGTAAAACGGAAAACCTGTTCCGGGCATTTTACTGCCCATGCCCGGAATAGGTTTTCTTTATTTAACATTTTGACAGGTTCAAAAAACAAATGGATGTAGAAATACATTTGCTTTTTTTGTATAGTGGAAACATAAGGACTATTTTTTGTGCAGCGATACGAAATGGTGGCTGAGAATGGAGAGGACAATGAAGAATATTATTTTAAAGAAGTTTGCGGAAGTGTTTGGAGATGCAGAGGGCGCGAAGGTTTATTTCGCTCCCGGACGTGTGAATCTGATTGGGGAACATACTGATTATAACGGAGGACATGTATTTCCCTGTGCACTGACAATCGGAACATACGGTGTTGCCCGCAAGAGAAATGACAACAAACTGAGATTTTATTCCATGAATTTTGAACAACTTGGCATAATTGAATCTTCTCTGGAGGATCTGGTGCCTTCTAAGGAGGCTGACTGGACCAATTATCCCAAGGGAGTGATGTGGGCTTTCGGAGAAAAGGGAATGAAAGTGCCTTTCGGTATGGATTTGCTCTTAAACGGCAATATTCCCAATGGTTCCGGACTTTCTTCTTCCGCATCTGTTGAGGTGTTGACCGGATTTATTTTACGGGACTTTTTCGGATTTGCTGTAACGAATCAGGATTTGGCTCTTATCGGTCAGTACTCCGAGAATAAATTTAACAAGGTAAATTGTGGTATCATGGATCAGTTTGCCATTGCCATGGGAAAGAAGGACAACGCCATTTTCCTGGATACGGCAGATTTGTCTTATGAGTATGCGCCGATTGCCTTAAAGGGTGCTAAAATTGTAATTGCGTGCAGCAATAAGAAGCGGGGCTTAGGCGATTCCAAGTACAATGAACGCCGCAGTGAGTGCGAGACGGCTTTGGCAGAGCTGCAGCAGGTAGTAAAAATTAATACGCTCGGTGATCTGGACGAAGCAACTTTCGAGAAATTTGCATCTATTATCAAAAGTGATGTGCGCAGAAAGCGTGCGAAGCATGCTGTTTATGAGAATCAGCGTACCATTCGTGCGGTAGAAGCTTTGAAGGCAAATGATGTAGAGCAGTTCGGACAGTTGATGAATGCTTCTCATGTATCTCTGAGAGATGATTATGAGGTAACCGGTGTGGAGCTGGATACTTTGGTAGAAGAAGCATGGAAAATCAATGGCGTAATCGGTTCCAGAATGACCGGAGCAGGTTTTGGCGGCTGTACGGTCAGCATTGTAAAGGACGAGGCAATTGATACCTTTATCGAGCGGGTTGGCACTGCCTATGAAAAGAAAATCGGATATGCGGCGGATTTCTATGTTGTGGAAATCGGAGATGGTCCCAGCGTATTATAAGAGAAGTTCCCTTTTGGATGTGCTGTAAATTCATTTCAGCGACACAGTTCCGATATGGGAGTAAAAATGGAATTGGAAATATCGGTAGAATTGCATTAGCAATGTATAGGGAAGGATGACAGAATACAATGGAAATGATTCAGCAGGATATCAGAAAACTGGTTTCCTATGGGGTAATGACGGGACTGGTTTTGCAGGAAGACATCATCTTTACAACCAACAAGCTCCTGGAGCTGTTTGGTCTGGATGAATTGGAGGAGTCCCAGGGCATTTTTTCCATGGAGGAGAATGAACTGGAAGAAGTTCTCGACCGCATGTGTGACTATGCTTTTGAAAAGGGACTCCTGGAAGAAAATACGGTAACATACCGCGACTTGTTTGACACAAAGATAATGGCTATGTTGATGCCGCGTCCCAGTGAGGTCATTCGAAATTTCCGGAAGTTGTATGAGGAGGAATCCCCGGAAGCAGCAACAGATTATTACTATAAGTTGAGTCAGGATTCCAACTATATCCGAAGATATCGTGTCAGCAAGGATATGAAGTGGGTTGCACCTACCGCATACGGAGAGTTGGATATTACGGTCAATCTGTCCAAACCGGAGAAGGATCCCAAGGCCATTGCCGCCGCGAAGAACGCAAAACAGTCGGGCTATCCGAAATGTCTGTTGTGCCGGGAAAATGAAGGATATGCGGGCAGAGTGAATCATCCTGCCAGGCAGAATCACAGAATTATCCCCGTGACAATCAACGGCAGTCAGTGGGGATTCCAGTATTCTCCTTATGTCTACTATAATGAGCATTGCATCGTGTTTAACTCTGAGCATAAGCCCATGAAGATTGAACACGCAACATTTTGCAAGCTTTTTGATTTTGTGAAGCAGTTTCCGCACTACTTTGTAGGTTCTAATGCTGACCTGCCGATTGTCGGCGGTTCTATCTTAAGCCATGATCATTTTCAGGGAGGACGCTATGAGTTTGCCATGGCAAAAGCACCTGTAGAGAGGACCTTTTCGGTTAAGGGGTTTGAAGATGTACAGGCGGGAGTTGTCAACTGGCCTATGTCTGTGATTCGTCTGAGCAGCAGAGATACGGAACGTATCATTGCTTTGGCGGATGTAATTCTGGAAAAGTGGAGAGGCTATACGGATGAGGCGGCATTCATCTATGCTGTTACTGACGGAGAACCTCATAATACCATTACACCGATTGCCAGAAAGCGCGGAGAAAATTTTGAACTGGATCTGGTACTGAGGAATAATATCACTACAGAGGAGCATCCTCTGGGTGTGTACCATCCGCATGCGAAGCTTCACCATATCAAGAAAGAAAATATTGGTTTGATTGAAGTGATGGGTCTGGCGGTACTGCCTGCCCGTCTGAAGACAGAAATGGCACATTTAAAGGAGGCGCTTCTTGCGGGAGCGAATCTCCGGGAAAATGAAGAACTGGCTAAGCATGCTGACTGGGTGGATGAATTTGTTCCGAAATATGAAAAGATAGATGAGACCAATATAGACAGCATTATCGAGAAAGAAATAGGTTTCGTATTTATGGAGGTTCTGGAGGATGCGGGTGTCTATAAGAGAACCGCAGAGGGACAAAAAGCGTTTGACAGATTCCTTCAGACTCTGTAAGCTGTAATCAGATAAAGTATTTGCAGAAAAGTAGCGAATTTATCGCTACTTTTCTTATTAGTGCGGTTAAGAAAGGCGGATTGTATCAATGAGACTTGCCCTGATGAGTGATGTGCATGGAAATTATCAAGCGTTGGAAGCTTTTCTTGCCTATTTGGAGGAGCATCCGGTGGATGGAATCATTTGTCTTGGGGATTACGTGACCGACAGTCCATATCCGCAGAAAACCATGAAATTGCTGTACGGGATGCAAGAAAGATATACCTGTTACATGGTTCGCGGAAACAGAGAGGAGTATCTGTTGAACAACACAGATAACCATCAGGGATGGAAGCCCTCTTCCGTGAATGGAATTTTATATTATACTCTGCAGAATATGACGGAGCGGGATCTGGAATTTTTCGCCGCTCTTCCATCGGAACGGGAGCTTATTCTGGAGGGAGTTCCTGTTCTGTATCTCTGTCATGGAACACCGGGCAGGGTTCGGGGGAATATGAATGAGGAGGAAGGTCTCAGGGAAAGGGTAATGTCAGAGTTGAACTATCCGTATTTGCTGGGAGGACACAGCCATCATCAGGAGATTTATGTGCAGGACGGCAGAACTTATATCAATCCCGGTTCGTTGGGATTTGCCATTGACGGGGTGGGCAGGAGAGCCCGGTTTGCCATGCTGACGGGAACCCCGGACAGGTGGGAAGCGGAGTTGCTTTCTATCTCCTATGACATAGACAGCTTTCTGAAAGATTTTGAGAAAAGCGGAGTGGATGTAATCGGAATGACTTTGAGCAAATGTAATAAAAAGAGCCTGCTGACAGGAGTCAATTATTTTTATCTGAGCATTCTTGCCATGGAAGAAGAGGCAAAGAAGCTTGGAGTAGAATCCATTGCTGACTTGCCGGAAGAGGTGTGGAACAGGCTGGAAGAAAAATTTGAATTATAGGTATGACAGGGTGAAATTGATCTGAAACACCCGGAGGAGAAGATGCTTATGAAATTTCTGCTTGTGGCAGTCAATGCAAAATACATACATTCCAATCCTGCCATTTACAGTCTCAGAGCTTATGCGGGAAAAGAACTGAGTGCTCATGTAGAACTGGCAGAATATACCATCAATCAGCAGCTGCAGGAGATTCTGGCGGATCTTTACAGGAGGAAGCCGGATGTGATAGGTTTCTCCTGCTATATCTGGAATTGGAATATGATACAGGAACTGTTGGTTGAGCTTCCGAAGGTACTTCCGAAGACGGAAATCTGGCTGGGAGGACCGGAGGTATCCTATGACGCGGATAAAATTCTGGAGAAGTATCTGTTTTTGTCCGGTGTGATGATAGGGGAAGGGGAAGCTACTTTTAAGGAGGTGCTGGAGTACTATGTCAGCAGGGAAGAGACGGCAGGAACCCTGGATAGTATTCCCGGCCTATATCTGCGGACGGGCTATACGGCACCCCGTGCTCTTACGGATTTGAGCAGTATCCCTTTCTTATATGATGATCTGGCACCCTTTGAGAACAGGATACTCTATTATGAAACCAGTCGGGGATGCCCCTACAGGTGCAGTTATTGTCTGTCCTCTATCGACAAGGCGGTACGGTTACGTGACATGAGTGTCGTAAAAAGAGAGCTGCAGTTCTTCCTGGATAATCGGGTAAAACAAGTTAAGTTTGTCGACAGGACTTTCAACTGTAACCATGAGCATGCCATGGAAATCTGGGGGTATATTCAGGAACATGACAACGGTGTCACCAACTTTCATTTTGAAATATCCGCTGACATTCTCAGAGAAGACGAAATCGAGCTTCTAAACAGTTTTCGCCCCGGACTTGCACAGCTGGAGATTGGGGTGCAGTCGGTGAATCCTGAGACATTGAAGGCAATCAGGCGCGTCATGAATGTGGAACGGCTGGAGAAAATTGTGGCTGATATACACAGGGGGCAGAATATCCATCAGCATCTGGATTTGATTGCGGGACTGCCTTACGAAGATTATGAGAGTTTTCGTATCTCCTTTAACCGGGTGTACGGGATGAAGCCGGAACAGCTGCAGCTGGGATTCCTGAAGGTTTTGAAAGGTTCTGAGATGTGTGAAAGGGCAGAAGAATACGGATGTGTCTATCTGGACAGGCCGCCCTATGAGGTTTTGTATACAAAGTGGCTTTCCTATGAAGAGGTACTAATGTTGAAGCAGATAGAAGAGATGGTGGAACTGTATTACAACAGCGGACAGTTTACCAGAACGCTTCCGGTGCTGGAAAAGGCTTTTGAAAGTCCCTTTGCCATGTATGAAAAACTTGCAGAATTCTATGAAAATGAGGGTTACTTTGCGAACAGTCCGGCGAGAGCCTATCGCTATCATGTTTTACTGGAATTTGCGAAAAGCTATGATGCTGAAAACCTTCCGTTATATCGGGAGCTTTTGACCTATGATATGTACCTGAGAGAGAATTTAAAGAGTCGACCGGAGTTTGCCGCAGATTTGTCTGGTCATAAAGAAACAATCCGCAGTTTTTATCAGAGGGAGGAAAAAGAGAGGAAGTATCTCCCGGATTATGAGGGATACGACTGGAAACAGCTGAGCAGAATGACACATCTGGAACCTTTTTGCCGGATTCTTTCGGGTTATGTTCTGTTTGATTACGGGAGCCGTAATCCTCTGAACTATGAAGCCAAAGTTCAGGTGATACAGTTGCCGGAAAGCGAGGGACAATAAAGCATGGTACAGTCTTATATCAGTATTGATTTGGAGACAACGGGACTGAATCCGAAGACAGACAGAATCATTGAAATCGGAGCGTTGAAGATAATCAACGGACAGTGTGAAGGAACCTTTTCCACCTTTGTCAATCCGGGCAGAAAGCTGGAACAGCGGATTGTGGAACTGACGGGTATTTGTGATGAGGATTTGGAAAGTGCGCCATCTATAGAGCAGGTATTGCCAACGCTGATAGATTTTCTGGGAGACCTTCCCCTGTTGGGACACAGCATTCTTTTTGACTTTTCTTTTTTGAAGAAGGCAGCGGTTAATCAGAAGATTTCCTTTGAGAAGCAGGGAATAGATACGTTGAAAATTGCCAGAAAGTATCTCTCTGAACTGGAGCACAGGAGTCTGGATTATCTTTGCGAATATTATCAAATTGCCCATCATGCCCACAGGGCATTGGAGGATGCCAAAGCGACGGATTTATTGTACAGGAGACTGGCAAAGGAGTTTTACACGGCAGAGGAGAGCCCTTTTTGTCCGTTGCAGCTTCAGTTTAAGGTAAAAAGGGATACACCTGCCACAAAGTCCCAGAAGGAACGGTTATATCGCCTGGTAAAATTGCATAAGCTTACATTGGAGATTGAAATCGAATCCATGACGCGAAGTGAGGCAAGTCGCTATACGGACAAGATTCTGGCAAAGTACAGCTAATCCGAATGACACATTTCCCGAAGATGCCTCACAATTTTTTCCTTGTTGGAAGAACGAAGGTTTTCTGCCATAGTAATGAGACGTTCTGCCTGGAACTGTTCGCCCCGGGAAATCCAGTAATCAGCCAGTTCATAGTAGGTGCGGCTGATGTCGGTTCCGGTGCTGACAGCGAATTCCATGAGTACGGATGCCTCATCCACATAACCGGTTTCCAGAAGGATATCGGCCCATTTCTGAAGCGTGCGTACCAGTACAGTGTAATTTTGATCATATTCCATCAGAACGGTAATATTGGCTGTTCCATATTCCAGTTTTAAGTCTGTATTGGTATATCCGGTGAGGTTTACGATTTTTTGGGAAGTCAGTGCCTCCAGGGTCGAAATGCACTCCAGGACATTATCGTCATTCTGCAGAATACTCGTTGGAAAAGACTCAAGCGGAATTTGAATATAGTCCAGTCCGTTCAATGATTTGCGGCGGACGGAATTTGCCCGTGCCTCTCTTGCCCAGAAGCTTTCCTCCTGTTTTCGGGTCAGTTTATTCTGGCGCTTGATAATAACGGAAAGAATTAACATAAATGCAATTAAACTTGCCAAAAAAGCCATATTCATATATAATATCCTTTCGAGGTTTAACCTGTTTTTGCCGCAATTGCGGCGGTTAGGAGTACACAATGTTTAACATGAATAACAAAAAAACCAGGCAGCGTGTTTCTGCGGTCATCATCGTAATACTTGTGATTGCTATGGTGGTTCCTACTTTAGCATATTTGTTTTAAGAATTCAATCGAGGATGCATTATGAAAAAAATGAAAAAGGCTGGTAATCTTTTTGCATTGGTTTTAGGTTGTGCGATGCTGTTTGGCTTTTCTGTGCAGGCGAAAAGTGAAGATACAATGAAAAAGGGTATCTTTGCCGGCGATATTGATTTGTCCGGGATGACAGCCGATCAGGCGTTCGGCGCGGTAGAAGAATATGTGGAAGGTCTGAAAGAAACAGAGATTACTCTGCTTGCTGCAGCTGACAAGAAGGTTGTGGTTACAGCAGGAGATTTTGGGATTACATGGGCAAATCCTGAACTGGTGATGGAAGCCATTGAAATCGGAAAGCACGGAAATGTGATTGAACGGTACAAAGTGCTGAAGGATCTGGAACATGAGAATAAAGTTTATCCCATTGAGATTTCCTTTGACCTGCAGGCAATCAGCGATATTCTTGCAAATAAGTGCACAAAATACGATGTAAAAGCGGTCAATGTGGCACTGAAAAGGGAAAATGGACAGTTTCAGGTGATAGAGGGTCAGACAGGCTATATGCTGGATGTGGAAACCTCTATTGATCTGATTAATGATTATCTCACGGGGGACTGGAATCGTCAGCCCTGTGAAATTGCGCTGGATGTAGCAGCCATAGAACCAAAGGGCAGTGCGGAAGAACTGGCTGAAGTGAAGGATGTACTGGGAACTTTTACGACTTCTTACACCACTTCCGGAACCTCCAGAAGCGCAAATGTGGAGAACGGCTGTCGTCTGATTAACGGAATTACCCTTTATCCGGGAGAAGAATTTTCCACCTACGAAAATGTTTCTCCATTTTCGGAATCTAACGGATACTATATGGCAGGCTCTTATGTAAACGGAAAGGTGGTTGACAGTCTGGGTGGCGGAATCTGTCAGGTTTCCACGACACTTTACAATGCGGTATTGAAAGCAGAGCTGGATGTCACAGAGCGTCATAATCATTCCATGATTGTTTCTTATGTGGACCCTTCAGCAGATGCAGCGATTGCGGAAAGCTCCGGCAAGGATTTCAAATTTGTAAACAATCTGGACTATCCGATTTATATTGAGGGATATACGAATAACAAGAAGATTACGTTCAATATTTACGGCAAGGAGACCAGAGATGCCGGATACGCCGTTCGTTATGAGAGTGAGGTGCTTGAAGTAATCAATCCTCCTGCCGACCTGATTTATGCGGATGCATCCCAGCCCATCGGTTATATTGTGACAGACAGCGCACATATCGGTTATAAAGCACGGCTCTGGAAGATAGTGACAAAAGATGGTGTGGAAGTGAGCCGTACACAGGTAAACAGCAGCAGCTATAAGATGGTGCCCAGAAGCGCCACAGTGGGAACTGCCACATCAGACCCGGCGGCTTACGAGGAAATTACAGCGGCTATCGCGACTGCGAATGTAGATCACGTAAAGAATGTCATTGCTTCCATCACAGCAAGAGCTGCAGCGAACAGCGTGGAAATAGGAGAAGAATGAGAACCGGAAAAGTGTCGGAGAACGTACTGAAACGTTCCGTTTTGAGACAGATAAAATATAAGAGACAGGAAGTGTTAAATGGCGCAGGCGTAGGGGAAGACTGCGCCATTTTGTCGTTGTCCGACGGGGAAAATCTGGTTACCTGTGTACAGGAGGCATCGCCGGTTTTCGAAGGGGATACTGACTGGATGACGCGGCTGATTATCAGGTGTGCCAATAATCTGGCGGCGGCGGGCGGAGAGCCGGTGGCGGTTTCTCTTGTGCTCCTTCTGCCGGAGGAAGCGGAGGAAGCGGAACTGAAGCTGCTGATGAAGCAGGCGGAAGGAACCTGTAGCAGTCTGGGAATTGCAATCGTGGGAGGTCAGACAACAATTAGCCGTGTTGTGCGGATGCCTGTGGCAACTGTCACCGGGTATGGCAGGGCGGCAAGGGAAGCGAATCACAGTGTGAAAGCGGCCAGGCCGGGACAGGATATTGTTCTCAGCAAGTGGATTGGACTGGAGGGAACAGCGATTCTGGCAAAGAGCAGGCGCGAAAAGCTACTGGAAAGATATCCTGCCTATTTCATAGACGAGGCAGCGGGATTTGAACGGTATTTGTCTTTGATTCCGGAGGCTGCAACCGCCGTGAAGTCCGGCGTTTGCGCCATGCATGATGCCTCAGAGGGCGGTATTTTCGGAGCGCTCTGGGAGCTTGCAGAGGGAGCGGGCGTTGGACTGACCATAGATTTAAAAAAGCTGCCGCTCAGGCAGGAGACAGTTGAGGTGTGCGAGCAGTGTAATGTAAATCCTTACGAACTGTTGTCAGGCGGGTGTCTCATTATGACCACGGAGGACGGTTCCGGACTTGTCGCAGCACTGGAATCAGAACAGATTCCGGCGGTTATTGTCGGAAAGATTACCACAGGCAACGACAGGGTTATCCTGAATGAGGATGAGGTGCGTTACATGGAGAAGGCACAACAGGACGAAATATACAAAGAGGGAGAATAGAAAAATGAGAGAAGAATTATTGGCAATAATTGAAAAAAACAGCCGTATTGACTTAAAGGAACTGGCAATCATACTGGGTGTGGAAGAAGCAGATGTGGTGAATGAGTTGGCAGCTATGGAGGCAGAGGGCATTATCTGTGGATATCATACACTGATTAACTGGGAAAAAACCAGCAATGAGAAGGTTTCCGCGCTGATTGAAGTTCGCGTGACCCCGCAGAGAGGACAAGGCTTTGACAGTGTGGCGGAGCGTATTTACAAATATCCTGAGGTTCGCAGTGTCTACCTGATGTCCGGCGGTTATGATCTCATGGTAATTCTGGAAGAGAAAACGCTCCGTGAGGTGTCTTCCTTCGTATCCGACAAGCTCTCTACGCTGGATGCGGTTTTGAGCACGGCGACACATTTCATCTTGAAAAAGTACAAGGATCACGGCACGGTTCTGTCCCAGAAAAAAGAAGATGAAAGGGAGAAAATTACGCCATGAGAAATCCGTTAGCAGATAAAGTTGTAGAGATAAAGCCGTCCGGCATTCGCAAATTTTTTGATATTGTCAGTGAGATGAAGGACGCCATTTCACTCGGTGTCGGCGAACCGGATTTTGATACGCCCTGGCATATCCGGGATGAGGGTATTTATTCTCTGGAAAGAGGCAGAACCTTTTATACCTCCAATGCTGGCTTAAAGGAACTGCGTCAGGAAATCTGTAATTATTTGCAGAGAAAACAGGGCATCAGTTACGATCCGCTGACAGAGGTGTTGGTTACGGTAGGTGGCTCGGAGGCAATCGATATGGGTCTCCGCGCCATGATCAATCCCGGTGAAGAGGTATTGATTCCGCAGCCAAGTTATGTGTCCTACGAACCCTGTGCCATTCTGGCAGGCGCAAAGCCGGTGATTATCAATCTGAAGGCGGAGAATGAATTTCGTCTGACGGCGGAGGAACTGGAAGAGGCAATCACGGAGAAAACGAAAATATTGATCCTGCCTTTCCCGAACAATCCCACCGGTGCCATTATGGAGCGAAAGGATTTAGAGGCGATTGCGGAGGTAATCATCAAACATGACATATTTGTCATGTCAGATGAAATCTATTCCGAGCTGACTTATAAGGAGAAACATGTATCCATCGCGGAGCTTCCCGGCATGAAGGAGAGAACCATTCTGATTAACGGTTTTTCCAAGGCTTATGCCATGACAGGCTGGCGTCTTGGGTATGCATGCGGCCCTGCCGAGATTATTAAGCAGATGACAAAAATCCATCAGTTTGCCATTATGTGTGCGCCGACCACCAGCCAGTATGCAGCAGTGGAAGCGCTGAAAAACGGGGATGAAGATATCGCGCAGATGCGCACGGCGTATAATCAGAGAAGGCGTTTTCTCATGAATGCCTTTCGGGAGATGGGGCTGGAGTGTTTTGAGCCATACGGTGCCTTTTATGTATTCCCCTGTATCAAAGAATTTGGTATGACCAGTGAGGAGTTTGCCACCAGATTTCTGGAGGAGGAGAAGGTGGCAGTGGTGCCGGGAACTGCATTTGGGGACTGTGGAGAAGGCTACCTGAGAATTTCTTATGCTTATTCCCTGGAAAACCTGAAGGTTGCCATTGGGAGGCTGGAGCATTTTATCAATGGTCTGAGGTCGAAGGAGAAATAGAGTGAATATCATTTTACATCAGCCGGAAATTCCGGGAAATACCGGAAATATCGGGCGTACCTGTGTCGCGACAGGTACGCCGCTTCATTTGATAGAGCCGCTTGGCTTTCATCTGGATGAAAAGTCCATCAAACGGGCGGGAATGGATTATTGGCAATATCTGGATGTACACAGGTATATGAACTTTGAACAATTCTGTGCGGAGCATCCGGGCGTAAGAATATGGATGGCTACCACAAAGGCAAAGCGCTGCTATACGGAGGTTTCCTACGGGCCGGATGATTATATTATGTTTGGAAAGGAAAGTGCCGGTATCCCGGAAGAAATTCTTGTGGAGCACGAGGAGGACTGCATCAGGATTCCCATGCTTCCTGAAATCCGCTCCTTAAACCTGTCCAATTCCGTTTCTATCGTGTTATATGAGGCACTGCGGCAGAATGGATTTCAGAATATGCAGCAGCAGGGAGAACTGCACAGACTGCATTGGAAGGAACGACAACCGGCTTGCCATTTCCCCGTGTAATGTACTATAATCAGTTTAGGGGAATGGTTTTCAATGAAGCAAGATAAAGTAAGGAGAAGGGATATGACGGTACAGGAATGCTATGCGGCATTGAATGGTGATTATGATGATATGGTGGACAGACTGGGAGGCGAAGAACTGATACAGATGCTGGCACTTGCCTTTCTGGAGGATAACAGTTTTCAGACGCTGGAAAAGGGAATGCAGGAAGAAGATTACGACAATGCTTTTCTCGGGGCGCATACATTAAAGGGGGTTTGTGCGAACCTGGGATTTACCGGATTATTCAGGGTCAGCGATAAACTGACCGAGGAGCTTCGCGGAGGAAGAAAGCCACAGAATGATGCTCTGTATGAAGAGGTGAAGGCTGAATACAACCGCACGATAGCTTTGCTGAAGGAGCTGCAGGAAGCATGAGCGAAAACAAAGCTTTTATAGCGCCCGGTGCGGTAGTACTGGGAGATGTGCGCCTTGGGGAGGACGTGAGCATCTGGTATCATGCGACTGTCCGGGGAGACAGGTCTTCCATTACTGTGGGGAAGGGAAGCAATATTCAGGACAATTGTGTGGTTCATGTGGAAGCAGAGCATCCGGTAGTAATCGGAGAAAATGTTACCATCGGACATAGTGCCATCGTACATGGATGCACCATCGGGGATAATACGCTGGTCGGTATGGGAGCCATTCTGATGAATGGCTGCCGGATAGGCAAGAATTGCATCATCGGTGCCGGTGCAATCGTCACAGAGGGTAAGGAGATTCCTGACAATTCTCTTGTCATTGGCTGTCCCGGCAAAGTACTCCGTCAGGTTACGGAAGAAGAAATACAGAAGAGTCTCGAAAATGCAAGGTTATATGTGGAAGAGGCAAAACACAGAATTTTCACAATTTAAACAATTTTTGGGAACATTTACCCTTTACGCTGAGAATACCAACAGAAAGATGGAGGATTCTCAGGTGAAGGGTAATTTATTTTTGGGAAAAAAGAAAAAAAGCATATGGATAGCCATTTCTCTGATCATTGTTTTACTGGCAGGAGGAGTGGCTTTTGTTGTGCTTAGAAAAAATAACACTTCAGATTTTCCTGCAAGACCGGATGGTATGGGAAAAAATGGCGCTTTTTCCCTGTCGGAAAATATGGTGGCAGCTTCCGGTGTAATCAGCGTCAGAGTCACGGAAGAAAGCTTTGATGTGGAAAATCTGACCACAGGACTTGTCATTGAGGAAGTCTACATCTCCTCCGAAATGGAGATAGAGGAAGGGACAAAAGTTCTGAAGCTGACAGGAGACAGTGTCCGGTCTGCAGAGCAGCATTGACACAGCGGAGGAGAAACTTGCGGATGCAAAAGAACAGATTGCGGAGTATCAGTCCTACGTAAATGACGGTTCCTATAAAAGCTATTTTAAAGTAGATGAGTATGAAGCACTGTACGAAGAGAATCTAAAGGTCTTGACAGATAAAATGGATGAGTGGGGCGTGTCCTGGGAACAGGTAACAGGCGGTTATTTCTATGCGTCCGGCAGCGGAACAGTCCTTCGGACGATGGCGCGTGCAGAACAGCAGCTGAACTCCGGCAGCATTCTTTTCCTGTACAGCAATCCTGATGAAATGAGTGTTACTGTTTCTGTTGATCAGACAGATATTGCAAAAAGGATATTATTGTATAAATTCACTCCGCCCGGGAGATGCTAACGAAGATAAAAAGCATCACGGGTGGAGGTTTTTATGTCTGAAAAAATAGATGAAAAAGGAAATGTTCGTACAGAGGAAGGCAGGCAGGAGCGACCCTTTGGCTGGAAGGATAAAATCGGCTATCTGTTTGGTGATTTCGGAAATGATTTCAGTTTTGTGTTTGCCAGCAATTATCTTATGGTATTTTACACAAAGGTATTGGGGTTGAGCGGATTTGTGGTCGGGCTTCTTTTTATGGGAGCACGCATCGTGGATGCCTTCACGGATGTGACCATGGGGCGTATTGTGGACCATATGCAGCCGGCGGAGGACGGAAGATTTCGCCCCTGGATTCGCCGTATGTGCATTCCGGTGGCAATTGCCAGTACCATCATGTATCTGTATTTTGTCCGGGATTGGGCATATCCGGCAAAGCTTGTCTATGTTATTTTCACTTATCTGTTCTGGAGCAGTTTTTGTTACACGGCAATCAACATTCCATACGGCTCCATGGCGTCGGTTATCAGCTCTGATGTAAAGGACAGGGCATCTCTTTCCACTTTCCGGGGCGTTGGCGCCAGCCTGGCAGGACTTGTGATTGGTGTACTGGTACCGTTAATTGTCTATCGGACAGATGAGGCGGGAAATCAGGTTGTGATACCCGTTCGCTTTACTTTGACGGCAGTTGTTTTCGGTGTTCTGGCAATTATCTGTTACTGGCTCTGCTACTGTCTTTGCCGGGAGAGAGTCTTTTTTGAAAAGAAGGAGCAGAAGCGGGAAAGCGCTGCGGAAATGCTTAAGGGACTGGGAAAAAACAGGCCGCTTCTTGCGCTGGTATTTGCGGCATTGGTGCTTCTTCTGGCAAGTCTTTTGGGACAGACCATGAACAACTATCTGTTTCTTGATTACTTTAAAAATGCAAAGGCGATGTCTGCAGTGAATTTTATCAGCATTGGCGGAACACTTCTTTTGGCTCCGTTTGTATCGCGGATTGCATCGGATTTCGGGAAAAAGGAAGCCGGTGCCTTGGGAATGCTGCTGGCGGGAATCATCTATATGCTTTTGTTCTTTCTGCGGATAAAGAGTATTCCCGTGTTTGTTATTCTGCTGTTTGTGGGAACCATTGGTGTGGGTTTATTCAATCTGATTATCTGGGCCTTTATTACAGATATTATTGATTATCAGGAGGTCAATACGGGAAAGCGCGAAGACGGAACGGTCTATGCGGTATATTCCTTTGCCAGAAAGGTTGGACAGGCACTGGCAGGCGGAGCCGGAGGCTTTGCACTGACAGCAATCGGGTATGTGTCTGAGGCGTCCTCCCAGACAGAGGCGGTATCGGAGCGGATTTATACGGTGGCGACTCTGGTACCGGGTGTCTGCTATCTGATTGTGTTCCTGATTATGCAGTTTTTGTATCCGCTTACCAGGCAGGAAGTGGAAAAGAATACAAAGATTTTGCTGGAAAAAAGAAAAAAGGCGGAAGGAGGCAGCAGGTGAGTGTAAGGTTTGACACCGCGGCACCCGGGGAAGGAATCGAGGTGAAATGCAGCCTGGAAAACGGAAAAGCATTTCTGGAATGGTATTTTCACTATGAGAATGATGACCCGGGACAGGGGTATTTTGTGAAATTGCGGATGCTTGACAGGGAAGGACATCCGGTTCTGGAATGCTTTCAGCAGACAAAGGAGGAAGAACCGCTGCAATCCGTGCTGTTGCATCCGTTTCTCTGGCAGGGAACGGAAAATCCTTATCTTTACAGGCTGGAAGCAGCAATTTATTCGCAGGAGGGAAGGCAGGCTGACAGATGTGTCAGACTGCTTTCTCTCTATATTTTGGAAGAGATACCCGGAAAGGGGATTATGCTGAATGGAGAAGTCTTTCATCCCAGAACGGTTCGGTACGAACTGCCGGAAGGAATTGACACAGCAGAAGGACAGCAGTGCCTGGTGCAGGATTTGCAGTTGATCCGGGAATTGGGAGCCAACGGTGTCTATCTGGAAAAAACGGAAGGAAGGAACAGGGCATTTGCTCAGATTTGTGAAAGGCTGGGCCTGCTGGTTTGGAGTGGGGTAAATTCCATGCAGGAAGAATGCGGTAAAACGCTGTTATGCGAGGGAAAGACGGGCTGCCTGTCGTGGCCCGGAAAAAATCCGGAGAGTCTGCCGCGTTTCAGAGAAGACCTTATGAGAAGGAACGGAACCTTTACTTCGCAGTATTACAAATATCGGGCTAAGTGGAGTAAAACTCCCTTCGTATACATCGTCCCGGAAAGTATCAGACAACAGGATAACGGCAGTTTTTCAGTGTCTGTGTACAGCAACTGTAAGAAAGTCGCTTTGTATTCCGGTGGGATTTTGTATGAATTTCAATCCGGCAGGGAAGAGTTTGTTTTTCGCGGAATCACCGTAAAAGGTCCCTGTCTGGTTTTGACGGCGGAAGCGGAGGAATCCGCCCAATCTTTGTCAGTTCACAAAACTTTCACAAAATCATCACTTTTCCATGACATTTAAAGGCTAAAATACACACGTAAAAAACGGATTGGAGAAAGCTGCGGGCAAGGAAGATCCAACCGGGAAAGGTATCAGAGATATGATTGAAGTAACGAATCTAACAAAGAGATACGGTGACCATGTAGCGGTGAATCAGCTCTCTTTTCGTGTGGAAAAGGGACAGATTTACGGCTTTTTAGGGCCAAACGGAGCCGGAAAATCCACAACTATGAATATCATTACAGGATATCTGGCCGCTTCGGAGGGAACGGTGACCATTGATGGAAAAGATATTCAGAAGGAGCCGGAGGAAGCAAAGAAGAAAATCGGCTATCTGCCGGAACTGCCGCCTCTTTATACGGAGATGACGGTGGAGGAATATCTGTTGTTTGCCGCAGAACTGAAGAAGCTGCCCCGTGCGGAGAGAAAAGAACAGGTGGAGCAGGTAATGGAAATGACGCAGATTACGGATATGAGAGGCCGTTTGATTCGGAATCTGTCGAAAGGTTACCGCCAGAGAGTCGGACTTGCGCAGGCAATTCTCGGAAACCCGGAGGTTATTATTCTCGATGAGCCGACTGTCGGACTGGATCCTAAACAGATTATTGAAATCCGTGATTTGATTAAGAAGCTGGGTGAAAATCACACCATTATTTTAAGCTCCCACATTTTGTCGGAGGTCAGCGCCGTCTGTGACCATATTATGATTATCGCTCATGGGCAGCTTGTTGCGAGTGATTCGCCGGAGGGACTGCAGAAACTACTGGCAGGATCCATGGAGTTGCAGCTTACCGTGAAAGGCGAATTTGAGAAGCTGCAGCCTGTTCTGGAAGGGCTTCCTGATGTGGACAGCGTGGAAAAACTGGAAGAACAGAAGGACGGATGTGTAAAAGTAAAGGTAATTTCCAAAGACAGCGCCGATATCCGGGAAAAGCTCTTTTTTGCACTGGCGGATGCAAAGCTGCCAATCATGGAGCTGCTACTTGACAGGAAATCTCTGGAAGACATCTTCCTGGAACTGACAGAGGATGTGAAACCTGTGGAGAAACAGAAGGGTAAACTGTTTGGCGGCAGGCGGGTCAAAAATGCAGCGGCGGAAGAAGCAAAAGAAGAAATGGCGAAAGAAGAAATACCAACAAAGGAAATGGCTAAAGAAGTAACGGAAGAGGAGGCAGAGTGATATGTTTGCAATTTATAAGAGAGAGTTAAAATCTTACTTCCGTTCCTTTATCGGATTATTGTTTATTGCGGTGACACTGTTTTTTGTCAGCCTGTACTTTACTGTGAATAATCTGTTGTATGGCTATCCACATATATCCTATGCACTCGGAAGTGTCATTTTTGTATTTTTAATCAGTATCCCCATTCTGTCTATGCGTATCATGGCGGAGGAGAGAAGAAGTAAAACAGATCAGCTGATTCTGACGGCACCGGTATCGGTGGGCGGCATTATCATGGGCAAATTTTTGGCGCTGCTCACGATTTTTGCAATTCCTGTGGCAGTGACCTGTGTTTATCCCGTTATTATGAGTCAGTTTGGCTCGGTGCCCATGGGAGAGTCCTATCTGGCAATCCTTGCCTTTTTCCTGTATGGAATGACAGCTATCGCAATCGGCGTACTGATTTCCTCGTTGACAGAGAGTCAGGTGATTGCGGCAGTTATCAGTTTTATTGTTCTGTTTTTGAGTTACATGATGTCTTCTATCTGTAATGTGATTTCCAGTACCGGTAACTGGCTGACAAAGATACTGGGCTGTCTGGATATGTACACACCTTTTGCAGAGCTGCTGAATGGAACGCTGAATATCAAATCAGTTGCCTATTTCTGCATGATGACGGGTCTGGCATTGTTTTTGTCGGTACAGGCAATTCAAAAGAGACGGTACAGTATGTCTGTAAAAAATCTGAGTCTTGGGGCATATAGTACCGGTATGATTGCGGTTGCCGTAGCAATTGTTGCGGTAATCAATCTGGTACTGGGTGAACTGCCTGCTTCCTGGACGTCGATTGATGTGACATCGCAGAAATTGTATTCACTGACGGATCAGACCAAAGAATATGTTAAAAACATGCAGGAAGATGTGACAATTTATGTCATTGTGTCAGAGAGCAGCAAGGATAATACGCTGGCGCAGACGCTGCAGCGGATGGATGATTTGTCTGACCATATTTCCGTTGAATATGTTGACCCGAATGTCAATCCCAGATTCCATACACAGTACACGGACAGCAATATCAGCATCAACAGCATGATTGTTGTCAGCGATAAGAGAAATAAAGTCATTGATTACAACAACGTATACGAGACCAGCTATGACTATGATAACTATACCGGAAGCTATTCTTCCAGTACCACCGGATATGACGGAGAAGGACAGATTATGAGTGCTCTGGATTTTGTGCTCTCCGATGATATGCCCAAAATGTACATGACCAGCGGGCACGGGGAACATACTTTAAGCAGTACGTTTACCTCTGCTGTTTCAAAAGAAAATGTTGATTATGAGACCATAAATCTCATGGACTATGATACGGTTCCCGAAGATGCTGCGTGTCTGTTTATCAATGGTGCGGTGAAAGATTTCTCCTCTGATGATAAAGATAAGGTGATTGACTATCTGGACAAAGGCGGAAATGTGATTCTGGTTACTGCGTATACGGATGAGGCAACGCCGAACCTGGATGAATTGATGGGCTATATGGGCTTAAGTCTGGAGAAGGGAATGGTAGTGGAGCAGGACAAGAACAATTATTACGGAACGCCGTACCTGCTTCTGCCTACGCAGACATCAAGCACTTATACATCGGGACTGTACGGAAAATATTATATCTTTGCGCCTTATGCACAGGGTATTGTGGTTGACAATGAAGAGGCAGAGGGCTTTACCTACAAGACTTTCCTGTCTACTTCGGATAAGGCATTTGTAAAGTCGGATATGAATAATCTAAACGATTATAAACTGAAGGAGGGTGACCGGGAGGGAACCTTCGGACTGGGTGTGTCAGCTGTGAAGGAGCTGGAAGATGGTTCTCAGGCTACCATGGTGGTATACAGCAGTGAGCAGATGTTTACGGATGAGGCCAACAGTATAGTCAGTGGTGCGAATCTGGTACTGTTTACCAACACGGTGAGCGGATTTGTGGATCATGAGGTTACGGTTTCCATTCCTGCGAAGGAATATGAGGTTTCCTACCTGACTGTAAGCCAGTCAAAAGCTGTTCTGATCGGTATGCTGACAACGATTATTATCCCGTTGGGCTGTCTGGCAGCAGGCTTTATTATCTGGTTCAGAAGGAGGAAGCGCTAATGAAAAAACAGCAAAAGCAGATGCTGGTTCTTCTGATTATTCTGGTCGCTTTAGGCGCAGCGTTCTTTGGCGTAAAACAATATAACAAAGCGCAGGCTGAAAAGCCTGCGGAGCCTGAGGGCGAGGTTATAATTGATGTCAATCCGGAAGATATTGTACGGTTCAGCTATGATTACAATGGAGAGACCTATACCTTTGAGAAAGAGGAAGATACCTGGTATTATGCAGATGACCACAGTCTGAAGCTGTTGCAGTATCGTACATCAAATCTGCCGGATGGTGTGGCACCATTGACGGCGAAACAGGTGCTTGAGGATGTCAGTGATTTGAGTCAGTACGGTCTGTCAGAACCTCAGAGAACAATTACCTATGAGACGGAGTCAGCAAGTTATATCTTATATGTGGGTGATAATAACCAGATGACTTCAAGTTATTATGTCTGTATGCCTTCGGATGCAACTGTTTATGTGGTAGCATCATCGGCAATCAACAGGTTTGATGTGACAGTGGAAGACTTGATTGATACCAGTGAAGAGGAAGTTTCAGAATCGGCGGAGACTTCTTCGGAGGGAACAAGTGCTGAGGAATCAGAAACGGCATCAACCTCGGAAAAAACGGAATAGAACTTTTTTCTGCCCGGCTTTCTGTGTGCAATTCCATGCAGAAAGCCGGGTTTCTGCGTCTTTCTGTGAGTGGAGCACATCCGTACTTGATGAACTGCCGAGAACTTGCTTACAGGCAGCCGTTTTTTTCACGATTTGAAAAAAATACTGGCAGGATTTGTATTTCCTTTATTTCACCAGTATATTTTCAAAATTTACTGACATCAAAATGATTAAATCTTGCAAAACACTGGTGATTATTCAAAAATATTGGTTTTGAACAGTATGTAGTATATACATTCTTACGTTCTACGTCTTAATTAACAGGAAAAGTACGTGCCAGTATTATTTTTTTGGACATCCCACCAGCATTTTTATTGAAGTTGTCTTTCTTTTCCTTGCTAAATGGTCTGGAAATACTGGTCATATACTTAGTAATTGATAAACAGACAGTATTTCACGACCGTTGTGCTAGTATAGGAGTCGATTTATTTAATTACAATCCGATGAACATTAATCTGTAGAAATCTACAATTTTTTCATCATCCAAAGGGCATCAGCATATGTTCCGTCTGCATATTTCATGTTATTGGGGAATTGTCCGTATTTTACAAAACCTAAAGCTTCATATAGAGCTATGGCATTCTTATTGTCAGCTATCACTTCCAGTTCCGCCTGTTCATAACCTTGTTGTTTTGCAAGATCCAGAACTGTTTCAAGCATGATCCTTCCAATTCCGGTTCCACAATATTTTTGATAAAGAGCAATGGCAATATCACATCTGTGCGCATATCTTTTATAATTACCGATACTCGTTAGCGAGCAGTTTCCAATATGTTTTCCGTCAATAGTAGCAATAAGAAGCAATTCTTTTCCGGATGCAATGTTTCGTTGAATAAAAGCCTGTTCCTGTTCAAGTGTTAAGGTTACTTCCTCCGGTTCCCGAATTAAGTATGGTGTTTCGCCGGTTGTTATCTTTAAGTATGAAATTAAGTCTGCCGCATCTTGAATTTCTGCATTCCTTAATACTACTTCCCGTCCTTGTTTATCCCTGACTTTGACTGGTCCGTATTTCATTATCTTTTTCTCCCTTCAACAGTCGGATTCATCTGTCTCCTGCATTTAGTCAGGCAGTTTTGGCAGCAATCCCGGTTCATTCATCAGTAGTTTGTTTTCACCAATTATAGAATAAGCCTACAACTTTGAAAAGAGATATTTTGTTTCTGTGATATTTGCGGTATGACGTGGGGATGCTTTTTCCGTCACGCACAGTGTTCTCAAAAAAGGGAATTGACTTATCGGAGTAATTTATGTTATAGTATGCGCGTATGGAAAACAGAGGATTAGAGTCTTCCATGCAAATATTTTTGGCAACTTTCGTTGCCTTATTGATTGAGTTAAAAGCTCAAATTTTATAAGTTGGTTACTATAAACCGGTGCTGATGCACATCTAACTTGTGAAACGGTCAATAAGAGTAGTAAAAGTAAAATATTTGCTATATAGACTCTAAAAACCACATATCTGTTGTTATCATACGAAGAATGCCCGTAGTGAGTTTACCGCTGCTGTGTGGCAGAATATGGAAGATAATACAGAATTTTCAAGGCAGGTGATGATTTGCATCACCTGCCTTTTTGCGCGCATAGGCAGAGTCAGAAAGCGGAAGCTGGCGGCGCCGTGTTTACACGAGCGAAGACAGATAACGCTTTATGACGAGCAACGCGAATGAGGAACGCCGAAGGCGTTTCGAATCTGCCTATGCAAAAGAAAGGAGTCAGAAAGCGGAAGCTGGCGGCGCCGTGTTTACACGAGCGAAGACAGATAACGCTTTATGACGAGCAACGCGAATGAGGAACGCCGAAGGCGTTTCGAATCTGCCTATGCAAAAGAAAGGAGTCAGAAAGCGGAAGCTGGCGGCGCATAGGCAGGTTTATGCCAAAGAAAGGAATTCTTTATGAGTGAAAAAATTTCCCTGTACGGCTTCAACAATTTAACAAAATCCTTAAGCTTTAATATTTACGATGTCTGTTACGCAAAGACCCAGAGGGAGCAGAAGGATTATATAGCCTACATTGATCAGCAGTACAATTCAGAGCGTCTGACGAAGATTCTGACCAATGTCACGGATATGATTGGAGCAACCGTGCTCAATATCTCCAGTCAGGATTATGAGCCCCAGGGAAGTTCTGTCACGATACTGATAGCGGAGAACAGTATGATTCCGGTAGGGGATACCACAGTAGCACATCTGGACAAAAGCCATATCACAGTACATACCTATCCCGAATATCATCCGGAGACCTGTCTGGCAACCTTCAGGGTTGACATTGATGTGGCGACCTGCGGAGAGATTACACCGCTTTCCACCCTGGATTACCTGATTGGCTCTTTTGATTCGGATATTATTACCATGGACTATCGTGTGCGTGGTTTTACCCGGGATGTCAGCGGACATAAGTTATTTATGGATCACCATATGACTTCCATTCAGGATTTTATCGATTCTGCCACGCTGCGCAGATATGACGCAGTAGACATTAATGTATATGAGGCAAACATTTTTCACACAAAGATGCTGATTAAGGAAATTGATTTGCAGAACTATCTGTTTAACAGTGATGTGTATGAACTGCCGCCGAAGACAAGACTGGAAATCATGGACAACCTGAGAAAAGAAATGATAGAGATTTTCAGCGGGAGAAACATATATTAGCAGAGCGGAGCACGGCGAAGAACGGAGGAACATCATGGGTCGCTATAATCAGGCAAGAGCGCCGATTTACGAAGCGCTGGAGGAATTCAGAAAAAACAGAATCGTTCCCTTTGATGTGCCGGGACATAAACGTGGAAGAGGGAATCCGGAGCTGGTGGAGCTTCTTGGGCAGCAATGCGTGGGAATTGATGTGAACTCAATGAAACCGCTGGATAATCTCTGCCATCCCATTTCCGTAATCCGCGAAGCGGAGGAACTGGCAGCGGAGGCTTTCGGTGCAGCATATGCTTTTCTGATGGTTGGGGGAACAACTTCTTCCGTGCAGAGTATGGTGCTCAGTGTCTGCAAGAAAGGCGATAAGATTATCCTGCCCAGAAATGTGCACCGAAGTGTGATCAATGCCCTGGTGCTGAACGGTGCTATCCCCATCTATGTGAATCCCGATATGGACAGCAAGCTGGGAATTGCTCTGGGCATGAAGGTTTCTCAGGTGGAGAGGACAATCCGGGAGAATCCGGATGCGGTAGCAGTTCTTGTAAACAATCCCACCTACTACGGCATCTGCTCCGACCTGCGCAGCATTGTAAGGCTTGCGCATAAGAGCGGTATGAAGGTACTGGTGGATGAGGCTCACGGAACACACTTTTATTTTGGTGAAAACATGCCGGTTTCCGCAATGGAAGCCGGGGCGGATATGGCATCCGTCAGTATGCATAAGTCCGGTGGAAGCCTGACCCAGAGCTCCTTTCTGCTGACGGGGCCGAATATGAATCCCGGGTATGTGCGGCAGATTATCAATCTGACCCAGACCACCAGCGCGTCTTATCTGCTGCTGGCAAGCCTTGACATTTCCAGACGTAATCTGGCACTGCGGGGAAAAGAAGAATTCCGCAAGGTGACTGCGTTGGCAGAGTATGCCAGAGGAGAAATCAACCGCATCGGAGGATATTATGCATATACTTCCGAGTTGGTGAACGGGGACAGCATTTTCGATTTTGACAAGACGAAGCTGACGGTCAATACGCTTGGAATCGGGCTTGCGGGAATAGAAGTCTATGATATTCTGCGGGATGAGTACGATATCCAGATGGAGCTTGGAGACATTGCCAATGTGCTGGCGTATATCTCCATCGGCGACAGAGAGCGGGATATGGAGCGCCTCATCAGTGCACTGGCAGAAATCAGGAGAAAATACAGCAGGGATAATACGGGTATGTTTACTCAGGAATATATTGAGCCCAAGGTGGCGGTATCGCCCCAGAATGCTTTTTATGCGGAGAAGGAGTCGCTGCCTCTGATGGAGACGAAAGGGCGTATCTGCAGTGAGTTTGTGATGTGCTATCCGCCCGGAATTCCCATTCTGGCGCCGGGAGAGGAAATTACCGCAGACATTTTGGAATATATCGTATACGCTAAGGAGAAGGGCTGTTCCATGACGGGACCGGAGGATGCCGGGATTGAGCGGTTGAATGTGTTGAAAGAGGAGTGGTTATAAGATGGAATTATGGTTTTCGGAGCCTCACACGCCGAATGTGAAGCTGTCTGTCAGGGTAGATAAGCAGCTTTACAGTGGCCAGAGTGAATTTCAGCGAATTGATGTATTCGAATCGCCGGAGTTCGGGCGTTTTCTGGTGCTGGACGGCTATGTGATGCTGACGGAGAAGGATGAGTTTATATATCATGAAATGATTGTTCATGTGCCTATGGCGGTGCATCCGGATGTGAAAAAAGTGCTTGTCATCGGTGCGGGAGACGGGGGAGTCATTCGGGAATTGACGAGGTACCCGGAGATTGAACATATTGATCTGGTGGAGATTGATGAGCAGGTGGTTCAGGTCAGTAAAGAATTTTTGCCTTCGACTGCCGGAAAATTGAATGATAAGAGAGTTCACATTCATTATGAGGATGGGTTAAAATTTGTGCGGTTTCTGGAAAATGAATATGACCTGATTATTGTGGACTCCACAGATCCTTTCGGCCCGGGAGAAGGACTGTTTACCAAAGAGTTTTACGGGAACTGCTATAAGGCCTTAAAGGAAGATGGCATCATGGTGAACCAGCACGAGAGCCCTTTTTATGAGGCAGATGCCACGGCGTGTATGCGCGCCCACAAGCGCATTGTGGAGAGCTTTCCCATCAGCCGTGTCTATCAGGCACATATTCCCACCTATCCGTCGGGGCACTGGCTGTTCGGCTTTGCCTCGAAGAAGTATCATCCGGTGCATGACCTGAATGCGGAGAGATGGCTGGCAAGGGGATTGGAAACAAGGTATTACACACCGAAGCTGCACGAGGGAGCCTTCTGCTTGCCGGCGTATGTGGAGAAGCTGCTGAAGCGGGTGGAGGTGCACGGGTGAGATTGTTGATAATGTGTGCCGGGATTAAATTAAGTAGAAATGAAGTTTAACATGATAAGCGAATAATGAAAGTGATAATAAAACGATGTCGCACCTGCGGCAGAATGGAGGAAAAGAGATGGCAAAAATTTTAATTATCGGCTGTGGCGGCGTGGCTTCCGTAGCAATCCAGAAATGTGCAAAGAAGGCAGATGTTTTTTCGGAAATCTGCATTGCCAGCCGTACGGTGTCAAAGTGCGACGCCCTGAAGGAGAAGCTGACGGGTACTACGGATGCGAAGATTACCACAGCGAAGGTGGATGCGGACAATGTGGAGGACCTGATTGCTCTGATAAAGAGAGAGCAGCCGAAGGCTGTTCTGAATCTGGCTCTGCCCTATCAGGATCTGACGATTATGGATGCCTGCCTTGCCTGCGGTGTGGATTACATTGACACTGCCAATTATGAGGCGGAAGACACGGAAGACCCCGAGTGGCGCGCTGTTTATGAGAAACGCTGCAGGGAGGAGGGCTTTACCGCATATTTTGATTACTCCTGGCAGTGGGCTTACAGGGAGCGGTTTGAAAAAGCGGGAATCACGGCGCTTCTGGGCAGCGGCTTTGACCCCGGTGTCACCAGTGTTTTCTCTGCTTATGCGTTAAAGCATTATTTTGATGAGATTCACTATATTGATATCATGGACTGTAACGGCGGTGACCACGGTTATCCCTTTGCCACCAATTTCAATCCGGAAATCAATCTTAGGGAGGTTTCTGCCAATGGCTCCTACTGGGAGAACGGGCATTGGGTGGAGACAAAGCCCATGGAAATCAAGAGAGAGTATGATTTTGCCCAGGTGGGGAAAAAGGATATGTATCTGCTGCACCACGAGGAGATTGAGTCTCTGGCAAAGAACATTCCCGGCATTAAGAGAATCCGCTTCTTTATGACCTTTGGACAAAGCTATCTGACCCATATGAAGTGTCTGGAAAATGTGGGTATGCTGCGCACTGACCCTGTAATGTTTGAAGGAAGAGAGATTGTGCCGATCCAGTTTTTGAAGGCACTGCTTCCCGACCCTGCATCTCTCGGCCCCCGCACCGTGGGCAAGACTAACATCGGCTGTATCTTTACCGGTGTGAAGGACGGCAAGGAGAAGACCATCTACATTTATAATGTCTGTGACCATCAGGAGTGTTACAAAGAACTTGGCTCCCAGGCTATTTCCTACACCACGGGTGTCCCTGCCATGATCGGTGCCATGCTGGTAATGAATGGTACCTGGAAGAAGCCCGGTGTGTTTAACGTTGAAGAGTTCGACCCCGATCCCTTTATGGAGGCATTGAATCAGTACGGTTTGCCCTGGGTAGTGGAAGAGAATCCCGTGCCGGTGGATTAGCAGATATTTCCATGCTGTTGTCCGTGTTATGTGGGCGGCAGTTTTATTCGTAGAATAAACTTATTCAGTAACAAAGGAAAAACACGAATGTCAATTATGGTACAGAGGATAAAAGGATATGCAGGCGAAATATGGAGCAGGAAAGTACGGCTGGTGGCAGCAGTACTGGTCTCCTGTATTTTATTTGCAGCTTCCAGTTATTATTTGTATGATGGGATAAATAAGAAATTCTGCATTTATACGTTGCTGTGCCTGCTGACGGGAGCGTTTTTGGTTTTACCGAGAGTAAAAAAATGGTATTGTTCACTTTTGCTGATACTTATGTATTTGATGGTGGTTCCCACTAAAATATTTGAGAGAATGGAACTGCCTGTTCACGATATGAGCCTGCTTCTGGAGGGAGCATTCCTGGTTAATATTCTGATTATTTTTCTGGTGTATGCCGTATTGCTGCTGGTATCTCAGCGCATTGGCATTGCATTGTCAGGAGGAGGAACTGTATTACTGATTGCTTTTTTAGTCAATTATTATGTGAGACAGTTTCGAGGTACCTGCTTTGTATTACAGGATATTCTGGCGGTCGGAACGGCTGTTACGGTAGTAGACCACTATAAATTTACTATGGACGGAGAATTATGGTATAGTATTCTCTATTTTCTTTCATTTATTTCGTGCGGTGCATGGTGTGAATTTCCGCGTGAGATTACAAAGAAAAAGCGGTATCATCTGGCTGTAACGGGGATAGCGGTTTCTTATATTGTATTCTTCTTTGCCTTTTGGAAGGGAACGGATTACCTGCAGGAGCATCAGCTTCAGGGGATTCACTGGTCGCCTAGCAGTAATGAACTGTTGGAAGGTTTTCTTTTGAACTTCGGGCTCAATATGCAGGAAATGCATATGGGAAAACCAGCGGACTATTCGCAGAAGACGCTGGAGAAAATTGCACAACAGGCCGAAGAAGAATATCAAAGTCCGGTAACAACAGGTTCTGCTCAGCAGCCCAATATTATTTTGATTATGAATGAATCGTGGTCCGATCTACAGGTGCTGGGTAATTTGGAAATGTCGGAGTCACCTGTGCCATTTGTTGATTCCATGTCAGACAATGCGATGAAAGGTCAATTATACGTGAATGTATTTGGAGGATTAACTGCGAATACAGAGTTTGAAGTACTTACCGGTGATAGCATGGCTTTTTTAGCCGCTACAGCAGTACCGTACCAGCTGCAGGTCAATCATGATATGTATTCCCTGTCAAGAGTTCTGGAGGAACAGGGATACCAGACGATGGCGATGCATCCCAATATAAAAACGGCATGGAATAGAGATAAGGTATATAGCTTTCTGGGATTTCAACAGTTTGTAGATATATATGAATTCAAAACAGAGTGGCAGTATTTAAGAGGATATGTTTCGGATGAATGTAATTTTGGAGAAATTATCTGGCAGTACGAGCATAAACAGGAGAACCAACCGCTATTTCTTTTCGATGTGACGATACAAAATCATTCCGGGTATGCCGGAGGCATCGAAATGCCCATTTCTATTGAAAAAATTGGAAATGTTCCGGCAGATCAGGCAGGCGATATTCTGGATGCAGAGACTTATTTGAATCTGATGCGAATTTCGGATAAAGCTTTCGCAGATTTAATTTCTTATTTTGAAAATGTGGCAGAGCCAACCATAATATGTATGTTTGGAGATCACCAGCCTAAATTGAATGATAATTTTTATGATGCCATATTTTCAGACAGTGAAATGACGGTGGAAGAGCAGGAAGGCGCAAAGTATATTACTTCGTATGTAATCTGGACAAATTATGATATGGATTTGCCGGAATATGGGGATATGAGTGCTAATTACCTTGGAGCGGCGGTTTTGGAGTGTGCGGGCGCAGAATTGCCTCCGTATTATAAATTTTTGGTGGAACTGCGGAAGGAATATCCGGTTATTACTTATCATACGATAGACGACATGAAAAAGGAACAAAAGATTACGGAGTATCAAATGCTGCAATACAACCATTTAATGGACAAAAACGATGAAAAGAAAATCTTTTCTGTTGATTCGGAATGATGGAATCTGGAAATTCCGAAAAATGAAATAATGCAGGAGGAAAAACAGATGAAGTGGTCTGAATTGCCGACACCCTGCTATGTGGTAGATGAGGCTTTGCTGGAAAGAAACCTGAAAATACTGCAGGGAGTCATGGAGAGAACAGGTGCTCATATACTGCTGGCACAGAAGGCCTTTTCCATGTATGCGTTTTATCCGGAAATCGGGAAAATCCTGTGTGGTGCCACGGCGAGTGGCTTGTATGAGGCAAGGCTTTGTGCCGAAGAAATGGTTCGCCCGTTGGAGATTTATGGCAGAAAATGTGAGAATCATATCTTTTCTCCTGCCTATCGTGAGGAAGACTTTGCAGAGATACTGGAATACTGTGATCATATTGTCTTTAATTCCTGGAAGCAGGTAGAGAAGTTTGGTGCAAGGGCAAAGGCAGCGGGAAAGAGTATCGGTCTTCGCATCAATCCGGAGTGTTCTACTCAGGAAGAACATGCCATCTATGACCCCTGTGCGCCCGGTTCCCGACTTGGTACAACCAAGGAGGAATTTGAGACTTATCTGAAGACAGAGGATGGTTACGGAAACAAGTTTTTGGCACTATTGGACGGCATGCACTTTCATACGCTCTGTGAACAGGATTCCGATGATCTCGAAAAAACTCTGGATGCAGTGGAGGAGAAGTTCGGAGCGTATTTATTCCGGATGAAGTGGATTAACTTTGGAGGAGGACACCACATCACCCGTGAGGGATACGACATTCCCAGGCTGGAGAGATGCATCAGAAGAATGCAGGATAAGTATGGCCTGGAGGTGTATCTGGAGCCGGGGGAAGCCGTGGCGCTGAATGCGGGATTTCTGATTACCTCTGTCCTGGAAACTAGAGATACTGAGTGGAAGCTTTCCAAATTGACAAGTGCGGAAGCGAAACAGGGAAGCGTAGGGTTATCTGAGGAATTTAGACAGGAAAAGCTGCATTTGGCAATTCTGGATATCTCAGCAGCCTGCCATATGCCGGATGTGCTGGAGATGCCGTACAGGCCGCCTCTGCAGGACAGTGGTCTGCCGGGAGAAAAGCATTTTACCTATCGGCTGGGAGGACCAACATGTCTGGCGGGAGATATCATCGGAGATTATTCCTTTGAACGGCCTCTGAAGGAGGGAGACAGACTTGTCTTTGAGGATATGGCGATTTATTCCATGGTAAAAAATAATACCTTTAACGGTATGCCGCTGCCTGCCATTGCAATCAGGGAGAAAAACGGAGAATGCCGAATAGTAAAGCAGTTTTCTTATGAAGATTTCAAATGCCGTATTTAGGCGACCCGATAGAAATGTAAAAGTCCCGGCATCAACCGGGACTCATACCATAAGAAGGAGTTTGTGTTAAATGAATGTATAGGAACCTGCCGAAACAGGATTGTTTTTTGTCGAAGCTGACAGAACCCTAACCCCAATGTTAAAACTCAACAGCTCCTTTGTTTATGTAATTATCATACCGGAAAAATGTGTCAGAAGTTTGACCATGAACGAAAGGTTTTCTAAAATTTATTAAGAAAATATTTAGGGAATGGAAAGAAGCTGTAAAAACGGCTTGAAAGGAAGCAGTATTTTATGAGAATGATAAAGGATTCCACACCTGCGGCAGATGGATTTCGTATGCCGGCTGAATTTGAGCCCCACGAAGGCTGTATTATGATATTTCCGGAACGTTCCGATTCCTGGCAATATGGTGGGTATGCTGCCAGAAAGGCTTTTGTGCAGATTGCGGAAGCCATTTCGGAATCGGAAAAGGTGACTGTCTGCGCAAGTGAGGCACAGTATGATAATGCAAGGGCGCTGCTTCCTGCGCAAATCAGAGTTGTCGAAATGTCCAGCAATGATGCGTGGGCCAGGGATTACTGCCCCACTTTCGTTAAAAATGAAAGTGGGGAAATTCGGGGAATCGACTGGGGTTTTAATGCCTGGGGAGGGCTTTATGACGGTCTGTATTTTCCGTGGGACAAGGACAATAAAATGGCAAGGAAGCTCTGTGATTTGCTGGAAAAGGATGTGTATGACAGCAGAGAGTTTATTCTGGAGGGTGGTTCCATCCACGTAGATGGTGAGGGTACCTGTATGGTGACGGAAAGCTGCCTTCTGAGCAAAGGCAGAAATCCCGGTCTGACCAGAGAAGCAATCGAACAGAAATTAAAGGATTATCTGAATGTTTCCACAATTCTCTGGCTGCCCTGTGGAATTTATCACGATGAAACCAATGAACATGTGGATAACATCTGTGCTTTTGTAAAGCCCGGTGAAGTGGTACTGGCATGGACGGAGGACGAAACCGATGTACAGTATGCCATGTCAAAGGCATGTCTGGAGTATCTGGAGAATGCTACCGATGCAAAGGGAAGAAAAATAAAAGTGCATAAGCTGCCGCTTCCCAGGCCGGTCACCATAACGGCAGAGGAGTGCGAAGGACTGGACAGCTGCTGGGATGAACCGACACGGGTTCCCGGGGAACGTCTGGCGGCATCGTATGTCAATTTTTATATTGCAAATCAGAGTATTGTCATGCCCGGTTTCGGTGATCCTGCGGATGAGCGTGCAAAGCATATTTTGCAGGAATTGTTTCCGGACAGGAAGGTTGTTCAGATTTATGCGCGGGACATCTTAATCGGCGGCGGAAATATTCATTGTATAACACAGCAAATCCCGTGTGGCTGCAACGCGTGAAGCAGGGTTGGTTGAGGAGGAATGAAAAGAGATGAAACAGGTAACCGTAGCGGCGGTGCAGATGTTCTGTAACCGTTCCAGGCAGGAAAATATAGAAGCGGCGGAAAAGAAAGTCCGGGAAGCGGCAGAGAAGGGTGCGCAGATCATCCTTTTGCCGGAGCTTTTCGAGACATGGTATTTTTGTCAGGAGAGAAATTATACCTCCTATCAGCTTGCAATGACCTTGGAAGAGAATCCGGCAGTTCAGTATTTTCGGAAAGTGGCAGCAGAATTGCGAGTAGTACTGCCGATCAGCTTTTTTGAGAGAGAAGGAAACGTAACCTATAATTCGGTGGCTGTCATAGATGCGGACGGTTCCGTTCTGGGCGTTTATCGCAAGACCCATATACCGGATGACCATTTTTATCAGGAGAAATTTTATTTTACACCCGGCAATACCGGTTTTCGGGTGTGGGATACGGCTTACGGAAAAATCGGTGTGGGCATCTGCTGGGATCAGTGGTTCCCGGAATCTGCAAGATGTATGGCACTGATGGGAGCACAGCTTTTGCTTTATCCCACAGCCATCGGCTCTGAGCCAATCATAGAGTGTGACAGTATGCCCCACTGGAGACGCTGCATGCAGGGGCATGCAGCTGCCAATGTGGTACCGGTCATTGCGGCAAACCGCATTGGGGAGGAGAAGGTAAAACCTTCAAAGGACAATAACAATCAGGAATCGTCCCTGACATTTTACGGTTCCTCGTTTATTACGGATGAGACGGGAGAGGTGCTGGAGGATGCGGGAAGAACGGAAGAAAAGGTGATTCTCCGCACCTTTGACCTGGAAGCAATCGAGAATATGCGGTTCAGTTGGGGGCTTTTCCGGGACAGACGCCCGGAAATGTATTCTATTCTACAATCTTAGCATTCGGGTAGATGCGTTCCATGCGCTCATCCGGAAAATGCCTGTCGAGAAAACTGTTCAGTGAGGAAAGTTCCGTACTGACGGTTTCGGATGCGGTTGCCGTATGCCGCTCTGTGTATCTGGACAGAGCCAGCGATGAAATAATAACATTGAAAATCATAAATACAATCAGGCAATTGAAGAAGACTGTCCCGAATTTTCGGGGCAGTTTTTCAATAAAACGGGACAAAGGAGGGTAAATCAGTTTCAGCCAGACAACAGCTGCAATCCCCCAGAAAAAGCAGTAAAGCAGATTGATACGGCCGCCAAGATTAAACGTGAAACCGCTGTAATCCCAGAAGACGGTGCCAAAGACCAGTTCCGTAAAGACACTGCAGATGTACTCATAGGCACCGCCAAGCAGCGTACCGGCCAGGAAGATGTGCCGGTCATTTTTATTGCGGTACCGATATAAAAACAGTGTCAGCAGAGAGCAGCCAAGTCCCCAGACAATGCTGAAAGGACCATAGACCACACTGCTCCGGCTCATGAGGACACCGGTTGTCACAAAACAGAAAACTGTCTCAGTGAGATCTCCCAGAAAAGCGCCGATGAAAAAGAGTGCAACCAGCTTATAAAAACTGCAGCCTTCTGCAAAGACAGTGGAGGTATGTTTTTTTTCCTCAATATGCAGCTTGTCGATGGAAGGAAAAGATTTTTCCATACGCTTCTGAACACCGCGGGTAATTCGGTTTTCCAGAAGCCGTGAAGTATGTTGTATTCCCTCGGACAACTGTTCCAGCCGGCGGGCAGATATTTTCATGTTCAGTACGGTCATGGCGGTGGTGAGAAAATCCAGAAGGAGCAGGATAATCGCCGCCCATTGTACAATCAGGGTGATGGTGTGGGGAATCTTATCAAAAATGCCGCACAAAAAGGGGTTGGTAAACAGCATGGTGATGACGGCGAGTGCACCCCAGAGCAAAGAGTAACGCACGCATACATATCCGCTGAGATTGAATTTGATGTCAGAATAGTCCCAGAGCTTTTTGCGGAAGATTTTTTCCATGAGCATACCGGTGGCATACTCTAGCATCGAGGCCAGCAATGTGCCGCCCAGAAACAGGAAAAATAAATTGCCGGTCAGTTCCGGAAGAAAAACGGCAAATAGAACGCTTCCAAATCCGTAGATGGGACATAAGGGACTGTTCACAAAGCCGCGGTTGATAAATTGTTTCCGTTTGATGGCTGCGTAGCATACCTCGATACACCAGCCGACAAAGGAATATAGGAAAAAGAGCCAAATTAGATCATGCATTGTGTATATCATAAAATTCTCCTCTTTTGTTGCAAGAATCGTTTTGGGGTTGTCTCTTTTGGCTTGAAAACCTAGTCAAAGGGGCTGTGCGTGCCAAAAGGAACATTCCCACGTCAGCAGATTGTCATTCGGAATTCAGGTTCGGTCATTTTCAGTCGGATACGGTATAAGTCGTGATCCCATGCTGTCTGTAAACGGTGGTCCGTGATGGGAAGCGTCTCAACGGCAAGCAGCTCTGCCCCGTGAAATTGGACGGAGGCACTGCCAATTTGTATACAATTACCCGTGAATTCCGGCTTGTCATAAGTAATGAAATTTAAGATAACATCCTTACTGTCGGTTGTGTCTGTCAGGGTAATGCAGTCACCGGATTTATCGAACACAACACTGCGGACATAGGAGTGTTTTCCGGCGGGAAAAGGATAAGCGTTTGCAAGTTCCATGGAAATGGACGCAGTATTCTCTTCAAACCTTGTGGAGACATCTGTGGCACGGTAGGCGGCTCCGTCATGCTCATCCAGTCCGTCAATCGTAGGCAGATTGTGATAACCTGACTGCATTGTCCATATCTCGTATCTGTGAGAGGAAAAGGTCTTTGCACAATAGCTCTCCACACCGATGTCAACGAGGACGGGGATTCCGTCTTTATACAGAGTCAGACTGCCGGTATCATTATGGTTGTGGTTATCATCATTATCTCCGGCTTTTACGGCAAGGCAGAGATTATGGTTTCTGGCAATGAATAAGCCGATGCTGGGATAGAAGATATCCTTGTGCTTCACTTCGGCGGAAGTATCATAGCTCATAACCTCCTCATAGGTGAAGGTGTTCTGCATACGGTAGTAAAGGCTCAGACGGTAGGTTTCCTCTTCGTAGATTTCTTCATTTGCAGTCTGGAAATCTTTTGCCGCGAAAAGCATTAACTCCGGCTGCCCGGTGTGCTTACCGAAGAGATATTCCCGTACGCCCGCGCGTCCCGCAACAGGAGAGCAGTCCGCAAAGTTAAAGTAATATTTACCATCGATATGTACATTGGAGATATAGGATGCCACATTTCGCACCTTTTCCCATTGATACAGATGGGAAAAGGCACCTCCGGTTACACGGTTCATCAAATCGGCAGCTGCATCCAGACAGAGACCTGCGCGCCGGAAATATTGTGCACCTTCGTCACAGCAGCCGTCATCTCCGTAATCTTTCAGAAAGTAATCGAGGCTTGCCGCTGCTTTTTTCAGAACTGCCTTTTCAGTACCTTGAGGACAATCGCAGAGGAAAACACTGATTAACACATTTTGTGTACACCAGGGGGTCCAGTTACACATGGGTTCCTCATCTTTTCCCATCCACCAGAAATGCTCTTGAATATAGGGAGCCACAATGCGGCGTTCCAGTTCGAAAAGGATGCGGGTGGTGATAAACGGACTGACAGCATCCAGCTGATCTTTCAGCAGATAATAGATGCAGGCAAGCTGTGCACCGGTCTCACAGGCAAAAAGATCCAGAACGGGACGGGTGGCATCGGGGAGAATCTCCTGTGGGGTATTCCGGACATAGGAATTGTGCGGGGGAAGCTGCCAGGCGCTTTCCTCACAGACAGCAAAGATGCCGTTGATTATGTCATCCAGAAAACGTCCCCTTTTTTCAATACATTCAGCCAGAACAAGAGAATTCAGAGCATAGCGGCGACCGAAGTACATATCTTCGAAATTGACACGGTTTCCGGTGCGCTTAAAAGCCATAAAATCCGTAGCATGTATGGGAGGGTAGGCATATCCGAGACAGGCTTCTCCCTGAGCAATCAGTTTTTTCCTGAGTTGTTCGGGAAGCTGCTCATATGCTGCCCGGTCAGATGCAGTTGGGAAAGGGCGAAACTCCAGGAGGTCAGCTCCCGATTTCAAAAATATTTCTGCAGCTTCTTTAAAACGCATTTCCATATTGTTATCCTCGATTCTACATATACTGGTTTTAAACTCCCATTTCAGACTCTAAAACTTATTGTTCAGGTAATCGGTGGGTGACACCCCTTCCACTTTTTTGAAAACTTTACTGAAATAGAAGGAACTTTCAAACCCCAGCATTTCCGCAACCTCATATATCTTCAAAGCCCCTTCATCCAAAAGGCGCTTTGCCTCGTTGATTTTGGAGATATTGATATATTCGGAAAAGCCCACATCATTGTATTTCCCAAAAAGCTGGCTTAAATAGTTCGGACTGATGCCGAATACAGCGGCTACCTCATTTAAGGAAAGCCGTTCGGATATGTGTTCTCCGATATATTTTTTGACATTGGTCACAATGTGATTTTTGTAGTCTTTATGATGATTCTCAAATAGCTGACATAACTGTCGTTTAAAATATACCAGCCAGTTGACGATTTGCTCTACCGTGGTCTGTTTGTAAATGGATCGATAACCATCGGGATTATCCCTGAAAAAGTCGGATACTATTTTTTCGCCGTTCTGCAGCAGGGAGATAGACAGGAACAGGATATTGCATGCTCCGTCCATAGCCTGAATGTAGTGGTGGGGGTGTGCCAGAAACAGGTCACACATCGTGTCCAGTGTTCTGCTTAAAATCTCAGCATCGTATTCTTCAAAAGCCTTTGTCAGATCTCCCTTAAACAGACTGATATTGAAAGAATTGTGACCGGAGTCGGCCTGGGCACAGTCGTCCGGACAGGCAATCGGTGAGTCTGAATTCGTAATCTGACAGGCTTGTCGGGAATATTGGTAAGAGTCACAAATGGCAAGAGGCTGCTCTGCCATATTGCCGATACCGCAGCGGAAAGAGACTCCGTAGTATTTCATCAGTGTTTCGCTGATATTACCGAGAATCCTCTTTAATTCCTGTTCACAGGAGGCTACCGTCTGCTCCTCGGATAATTTCTCATAGCAGAAAATCAGAGCAAAGTGCCTGGTATCCAGGGACAGACCGTAACAGGGATAATATTTACCGGCCAGTTCCTTCAGCATCTGCATGGAAGTGGAGAAAAGTGCAAGCTGTTTTTCCATCGGAAGTGTATCTGCCTGTGTACTTGCCATTTCACCATAACAGCAGATATAACCCCGGTAGTGGAAATCCAGATTCAGATCTTTACTTTGCAGGGTGAACTGTTCTTCCGTTTCGAAAAGATTATTTAAGAGGCGGATAAAAAATTTATCGTAAAAGGGATGAACAATATTTTCGACAGGTTTTTTGCTGTCCTCGGACTGCCTGATTCGCTCCATGACACGGTCAATCGCCTCTTTCAGGGTTTCCGGTGTCAGTTCCAGCTTTACCAGGTAATCTGTAACCTGATAGGTGATGGCTTCTTTTACCATATGAAAATCTTCATAGCTGGTGAGGATAATGAACCAGGGATGTTCATTCCCGTAGCGCTCTCTGCACAGCCGAATCAGCTCCAGACCGTTCATGACTGGCATCTTTATATCCGTTATCACGATGTCGGGAGATTTTTCCTCAATCATCTTAAGTGCTGCCTGACCGTTTACAGCGGTTCCGATTACTTCTATATTCAGTTCACTCCAGTTCAGCATGGACTTGATACCTACCTGAACAAGCGGTTCGTCATCCACAATCAATAATTTATACATAAGTACTCCTTTTACAATGTTTCCTTTGTTTTACAGTGCATTGCTTAAGATTTTCCCGGTATGCGTATAGACATTACGGTATATTCGTTTTCCACACTTTCAATGGTGATGCCGTACTGCGTACCAAATTCGTATAGCAGGCGTTTATGAACATTACTGACACCGATTTCACGGAAAAAATCGGTACTGCTTTCGTCATTGGTGTTGAGAATCTGTTTTGCCTTCTCCTCTGACATGCCGACTCCGTTATCCCGCACATCAATCCGGATGTCGGATGAGTTGTCTTCTCCTGTTGTATAAAAAGCATGTATGGTAATGTGGCCTGTCCCTTTCGGTTCAATTCCGTGGAAAATGGCATTTTCCACCAGTGGCTGTAACGTAAATTTAATGATATGGCAGTCATAAATCGTTTCATCATCCACTGAAATTTCCATGGTAATGGTACCGCCGTAGCGATAGCTTTGAATGGTAAAATAATCCTGCAGCAGAGAGAACTCTTCACGGACAGTAACCAGAAGGCTGGTGCCCTTGGAGATGCTTTTCAGCAACTTGGCGAGAGAGGTAGTCATTTCCGAAATGCCTTCAGCTCCCTGTATGGTGGCCATCCATTTGATGGAATTCAGCGTGTTATAGATAAAATGCGGATTAATCTGGCTTTGGAGCATCTTGTATTCCAGATCTTTTTTCTGTTTTTCATCCTCCAGCCGTTTGTTCATCAGCAGGTAGACATCCTGTGATAAGTCATTGATACCTCTGCCAATGTCTCCCAGCTCATGATCCCATTCAATGGAAGGATCACGGCTGAAATCTCCTTCCGCAATACGAAGCATTTTTGCCCGGATTCTGGATACAGGAATGTTTATCATCCGGTTCAGCATCAGCATCAGCAAAATGCCGATGGCAATGATACTGATAAGTGTACCAAACAGAATTCCCCAAAGAAGGCGCCTCTGGTCCTGCAGTTCAGAGTGGGAAATACTCTGGCTGATATAGCAGTCCGGCATATCGAGCGGGGCAGTTACCATGATGCGGGAACTGCCTTCGCCGTTTTTGATATTGCTGATGCGAATGCCCTGTATGAGTGCACCCTCGGACATATCCTTATGAAGAGAATAGTCAGCGGTAACTTCCGTGAGAAGACCTTCTTCATATCTGTAGTGATGCTCGCCCAATGTCAGATAAAGGGCACTGTCTTCCGCAAGGGCATATCTTTTGAACGCATCGGTAAATAAGTCAGAGGAGATTTCAAGAAAGAGAAATCCACCCTGTACGGAATTAAACTTATATGTGATAGGCCGGATTACCGGAAGAATCTGCTTTCGCTTCGGATTAAACGGGTCATCCATAAAGCCGGTGGAAAAATTATAATCCTGATCATTCAGAAGCTCTTCAAAAAAAGAGAGTTCCGGAACGCCGGCAGCCAGATCGGCGGTGGAGGAATAGGTGGTATTGACAATCTGCAGGAAATAATTGTTGGTAATCACTGCCAGCCTTGGCATGTAGCTGCTGGAAGGATTATTGGTATATTCCTCATTGATTCTGTCGTAGGTTGATACAGACAACACAGATCCGGGATTTGGATTATTTGCTATGTAGTCCGCTACATGAGAACTTGTCTGGCAGAAACGGACCATTTGGTAAATGTCGTTCATGCTGTTGTTAACGGTATCGGAAAGCAGCTGCAGACTTGTCTCTGTAGACTGAATCAGGCTGTGCTGTAAATAATTCTGAAAGATATAGTAACTGACGGAGCTGATAATCACGCACATGCCCAGCAGGCAGGAGATTGTAATGGAAAGTATTCTTTTTTGAATGCTGCCGGAATGGGTATGACAGCGTTTCGTTCCGGTAGAGTTCTGCTTCATGGGAACACCTCTCTCTGCAGTCAGGCAGATAGCATCATTGTAGTTTATGCAAATCATAACACATTTTTGGAAAAGTGGAAAGAAAGGCCGGAAGCATATCTAAAAAAAGTACAGGAAAGTATAAAATATTACAGCCGAAAACAGAAAAAAGAAAGTACATGGAAATGTTTTCGGGAAAAATTTGAATAAAAAAATAATTTATTTCATGTTAATGCGCAAAAATTTCCGTTATACTTTGCTTACAGTCGCAAGACATAATAAGTAATTTTATAGGAGGATTCATTATGAAGAAGAAAGTACTTAGCATTGTGCTCGCAACAGCAATGATGTCAACCTTACTGGCTGGCTGCGGCAGCGATAATGCAGCAAGTTCCGAGGCAGGTTCCTCTGCGGCAAGCTCTGCAGCAAGTTCAGCAGCAAGCTCCGAGGCAGCTTCCAGTGAAACCGCTGCAGCAGAGCCTGTAACATTGAAATGGGCAATCTGGGATCAGGAAACCACACAGTACTGGACAGATATTAAGGAAGCATACGAGGCTTCTCACGAGGGAGTTACCATTGAAATGGTAGACCTTGGCTCCACTGATTACATGACCGTTCTGGCAACTGAGCTTTCCGGTTCCGGCAGTGACTTCGATGTTGTTACCATTAAGGATGTTCCCGGATATGCTACTCTGGTTCAGAAGAACGCGATTCTTCCTCTGGATGATTACATCAAAGCTGACGGTGTAGATCTCAGCAAGTATGCAGGAGCTACCGATCAGGTGACCGTTGACGGAAGTCTGTATGAGCTCCCTTTCAGAAACGATTTCTGGGTTCTTTTCTATAACAAGGATCTGTTTGACGCAAAGGGCGTTGCATATCCTACCAATGATATGACATGGGAAGAGTATGATGCACTGGCCAGACAGATGACAGATACCACTTTTGGTTCTCAGGTATATGGTTCTCATTACCACACCTGGAGAAGTGCCGTTCAGCTCTTCGGCGTTCTGGATGGAAAGCACACCATTCTGGATGGCGACTATGAGTTCTTTAAGCCTTACTATGAGATGGTACTGGCACAGGAAGCTGACGGTGTCTGCAGAAAGTATACCGACTTAAAGACAGAGGGTCTGCACTATTCCGCAGCATTCTCCGGCGGTGATGTAGCTATGCTGAACATGGGTTCCTGGTTTATTTCTACCATGATTACCAATTTGAAGAGCGGTGAGTATGATTCCAGCCTCTGCGGTAACTGGGGTATTGTAAAGTATCCTCATGCTGAAGGCGTTGAGCCCGGTTCCACCCTTGGTACCATTACCGGTCTTGCTGTAACTTCCGCATCCGATACTCCTGATGCAGCATGGGATTTCGTTAAGTGGGTAAGCGGTGAGGAAGGCGCAGAAGTAATGGCATCCTCCGGTAACTTCCCTGCAATTATGACAAATGAAGTTAAGGATATGATTGCAGGCCTGGAAGGCTTCCCGACTGATGCAGAGAGCAAGGAAGCACTGACCGTATCCAATCTGTATCTGGAAGTACCATATGCTCCCAATGTGTCTGAGATTAACGCTATACTGGATTCTTACCATGGCTCCATCATGACCGGTGAGATGACCATTGACGACGGTATTGCTGCAATGAACAGCGAGGTTCAGAAGATTCTGAGCAAGTAACATGCTAAATATTGGGGGTCGCTGAAAGCGGCCCCTTTCTTTTGGAAGAAGTTTGTGTGTTATTGTTGGAAAGGAGAAGAATCGTATGCCGAAGATGGACGAAGCCGCAAAGGCTGCAAAGATTGACGGTCTGCAACAGGAACTGACAAAACTGATTACGGATGTACGGACTGAGACCGATGAAAAGAAAAAGCGTAAAATGATTGCGGAAATCGGCAAATATAACCGACAGATTGACAAGATAAAGTCCGGCAGAATCCTGAGCCGAGAGACAAAAAGAGACTTGATTGCATATTCCTTTATTGCACCTAACTTTATCGGTTTTTGCGTATTTACCCTGATTCCCATTGTGTTTGCATTCGCGTTGGCATTCATGAAGTGGGATGGAAGCAACCCGATTCAGTGGGCGGGTATCAGTAATTTTGTAAGGCTGGGAGATGATATTTTCTTTAAGGCGGCCTTGAAAAATACGATTATTTATTGTGTGGGGACCGTTCCCCTTACCATGATAGCCTCTCTCGCACTGGCTATCATATTAAATCAGAAAGTAAAAGGAAGAGGTATCTTCAGAACCCTTGCCTTTTTCCCATATGTAGCGTCTCTGGTGGCAATCACTTCCGTTTGGAAAATGTTGTTCCACCCCTCCAAGGGACCTGTAAATAATATATTGCTGAATGTGTTCGGTGCGGCTCAGGAGAACCTGCCCCAGTGGTTCTCGGGCGGTCTGGTGCTTTTCTCCATGATTTTGTTCAGTGTCTGGAAGTACATGGGATATTACATGGTTATCTATCTGGCAGGACTGCAGGGAATTTCCTCCGAACTGTATGAGGCAGCCAGCCTGGATGGTGCGGGCACCTGGAATAAATTCCGTTATGTGACCTGGCCCCAGCTTTCTTCAACTACTTTTTTTGTGGTTGTTATGTTGACGATTAACTGTTTTAAGGTATACGATATTGCTATCATGCTGGCGGGCGGAGGAAGCGGCGAGTTGACGACTTCTGCGACAGTACTTGTATATTATATTTATCAGAAAGCGTTTATCGACTGGGATCTCGGTTATTCCAGTGCAGTGGCAATGGTACTGTTTGCAATGGTTCTGATTGTGACAATCATCCAGTTCAGAGGACAGGCAAAGAGAGAAAGAACCTAGCATGAAAAACTTCAGAATGCCGGGAGGAAATGAAACATGACACTATCTTTAAAAGTAATCGACAGAAACGACAATACAATTTGCGTGAAAAGCGGTGAGGATTTCGTGGATCTGGTCTGCATGCACACCTATGAAGAAGGGGACAGAATCGAGCTGACCAGCTCAGAGAAGAACTGCTATATCAATTGGCAGGTGGATGATGCAATGGGAGCGGCCTTTGTTTACATAACGGAAAAAACCGTATCTTATCAGATCCCCTTTGGAGAGAAAAGAATCAGCTGTTCTCCCAAGGTGTTTTCCGGTGACAGACATTATATCTATGCCGAGGCAGCCAGACAGGATGAAATAGAAAGCTATCGCAATCTTGCTTTGAATCCCGCCGACCAGCACTGTGATGTTCCCTGTTTTCCTCATGCAACGGCGAATGTCGAGACGAGAGGCGAGGCAGTGTTTGCGGCAAAGAACGCCATCGACGGTGTCAGAGCAAATTTGTCCCACGGGCAGTGGCCTTATGAATCCTGGGGTATCAACCGGCAGGATGATGCGGCTATGAAGGTGGATTTCGGACGTAAGGTCAGGACAGACAAGGTGGTGCTGTACACTCGTTCCGATTTTCCTCACGATAACTGGTGGGTGCAGGTAACCTTAAGTTTTTCCGACGGAAGCCATATCGATTTTCCGCTGGAAAAATCTACGAGAGGACATGTGCTTACTTTCCCGGAAAAAGAAATTACCTGGATTGAACTTGGCAATTTGATTAAGGCAGATGACCCGTCTCCGTTCCCGGCTTTAAGCCAGATAGAGGTATACGGGAAAAATGTCTTATAGATTTTAGCAGATAGGAGGCATATTATGAGATCAGCACATAAAAAGGCTGTTTTAGGCAAAGTTATCGTATATGTTATCTTGATTCTGATTGCTCTTATCATGATTATTCCTTTCCTGTGGATGCTTTCCGCATCCATAAAGAGTGACCGTGAGGTATTCCAGATGAATCCCTTTGTGTGGATTCCGGAGAATCCCAAATGGAGTAATTATTCAGATATCTGGACCAAGATTCCCTTTGCAAAATTTGTGGCAAACACGGTATTCCTGACCATTGTTGTCACTTTGCTGCAGCTGTTGACCAGCAGCTTTGCGGCCTATTCCTTTGCAAAGTTGAATTTCCGTCATAAAAACGGATTGTTTCTGGCTTATATTGCAACGATTGCCATGCCCTGGCAGGTTTATATGGTTCCCCAGTTTATCATGATGAGAAGAATGGGATTGAATGATAAGCTTCTGGCAATCATCTGCCTGCAGGCGTTTTCCGCATTCGGCGTATTTATGATGAAACAGTTCTATGAGGGGATTCCCGATGATCTTTGCGAAGCCGCAAGAATTGACGGCATGAGCGAGTACAGAATCTATGCAAGCATTATGCTGCCGCTGTCCAAACCGGCTTTGTCCACGTTGACAATCTTTACCTTTGTGGCAACCTGGAATGATTATCTTGGACCACTGATTTATTTGAAATCCCAGGAAAAGAAAACAATTCAGCTGGGACTGAAAATGTTTATCAGCCAGTATTCTTCCGACTACGGACTGATCATGGCTGGTTCCGTGCTTTCGTTAATTCCTGTTTTGATTGTGTTCCTGGTGTTGCAGAAATACTTTGTGGAAGGTGTTGCTTCCACAGGACTGAAAGGTTAAAATGGATTTATGTATAGAACTTTTGGATTTGGGTATTTCCGAACGGTTTCGAAATCTATGCATCATTGCGCGGAAAGAGCTTCATAGAAGGAGAGAGTAATGAGTATGAAATTTGAGGGTTATCCTGAGATAACGAAAGAGGAAATAAGTGATGCGCTGGACTTCTGCAACAGGCAGATTCTGCATGTCCTGCCGGAATTTACCGATAAATTTCAGCAGGCGTATAGTGTAAACGGCTTTTATCCCCCTATTGATAATGTAGACTGGACAACGGGGTTCTGGACAGGCGAAATCTGGCTGGCATACGAGTATTCCCATGATGAGAGACTGAAAAAGGCAGGGGAAATACAGGTCCATGATTTCAAGAACAGAATCGAAAAAAAGATTATGGTAGACCATCATGATATGGGATTTCTTTACTCCCCTTCCTGTGTGGCTGCCTATAAGCTCACGGGAAACAAAGAGGGCAGAGAGGCTGCAATCATGGCAGCGGATCAGTTAATCAGCAGATATCAGCCTGTGGGTAAGTTTATTCAGGCATGGGGTCCTATGAATGCTCCTGAGAATTACCGGCTGATTATCGACTGCCTCCTGAATCTGCCGCTGTTGTACTGGGCGAGTGAGGAGACGGGCGATAATAAGTATCGTGAGATTGCGGAGAATCACATTCATACCGCGATTGCGAACGTCATCAGAGATGATTATTCTACCTGGCATACCTTTTTCTTCAACCCGCAGACCGGAGCACCTGACCATGGCGCGACCTGTCAGGGCTACCGGGACGGCTCAGCCTGGGCAAGAGGTCAGGCATGGGGCGTATATGGTCTGGCACTTGCCTACAAGTATACGGGCAGAAAAGAATATATTGATTTATTCCGCCATGTGACAGAGTATTTCCTGACGCATCTTCCGAAAGATTTAGTACCCTATTGGGATCTTGAGTTTACAGACGGAGATGATCAGCCCAGAGATTCTTCTTCCGCATCCATTGCAGCCTGCGGTATGCTGGAGATGAGCAAGTATCTGGAGCAGGAGGAAGCACAGCATTACCGCAGCATTGCGGCCAAGCTGATGAAATCTGTCTACGAAACCTGTGCGGTAAAGGATATGGAGACTTCAAACGGACTTGTACTGCACAGCACTTACTCCAATCATTCGCCGTATAACACCTGCAACCACTACGGTGTGGATGAGTGCAACGCATGGGGAGATTACTTCTACATGGAAGCGCTCACCAGAATGAGCAAAGACTGGGAACTGTACTGGTAAATTAAGAATGGTAAGACCTCATCATCGGTATCGGGTGATGAGGTTTTTTGTTATATGGGAAGGTCAGACATATCCGGAAGAAAACATGCATAGAATGTATGGGCGCATCACATGAATGAATGCGCTATATGCAGAAAATAATGCGTTATATGCAGAAATATATGGTGAAATTTGTAAAATTATATGTTACAATATATAAACAAACAGGTTATTCTGTACGAGATCAATATCAATATTACGAAGGAGAAATCGAATATGGAAAACAGAGGCAAAATGAGATTTGGAATACGGATGAGATTGTTGGCGTTGGCCATACTGCCTGCTTTGATAGTTGCATTTGTGGTAATTCTATTTGCAAGGCAGAGTCTGACGGATGGGCTTCATACAAAGACATTGGATGGCCTGGAGCTTCTGGCCGAGTCGATGCATGCCAGCCTTGACAATATGGAAGGAGATTTTTCCTTAGACGCGGAAAACAGGCTGTGGAAGGGGGAAACGCTTCTTACAGACGATATCATTGACAGCTACACGGGAAACTCAGATGCCGATGTTACGATTTTTATCGGTAAGACGAGAAGACTTACATCCCTGGTTGATATTAACACAGGAGAGAGGATTGTCGGGACGGATGCTTCGGATGAAGTCTGGAATACAGTGCAGTCCGGACAGAAATACCGGGCTACCGGTCTTGTCATCAACGAGCAGAAGTATTGCGTCAGCTATGTACCTCTGGAAGATGAGAATGATCAGATTATCGGTATGGTTTTTGCCGGACAGCCCAGCGAGGATATTGAAAGCTATATTGAGCAGAAGATTTTTAATTTTACCTTTGTGACAACTGCAATGCTGATTATTGCGGCTGCGGTCGGTATTCTTGTGGCAAACAGCATCGCAAAGAATCTGGTAAAAACAAAGGAAACTTTGCTGGAAATCGCAGATGGTGAATTAAATGCCCGTCTGGATCAAGGTGTTCTGAAGCGTAGCGATGAAATCGGTGACATGGGAAGAGCTGCGGAAAGCCTGACTGAAAAACTGAAAACAATTGTAGGAAAGCTGAAAGTAACTGCTGAGGAATTACATGAGACCGGTGACGGTCTGGAATCCATGGCTGCTTCTTCCAGCAATGCCACAGATGAAATCAGTCGTGCGGTAGAGGATATTTCCAAAGGCGCCGTATCTCAGGCAGAGGAGATTGAATCTGCTTCCGTAGAGATTTCTGCAATGGGTGAGAAAATCAGTGAAATTGTAGATAATGTAGGAAGCCTGACGAGGACTTCCAATGCCATGAGTGCTGCGGGAGATGCTTCCACAAAGACGATGACAAACTTAAGCGAGTCTAATGACCGCACATCGGAAGCAATTACAAATATTGGCAAACAGATTCGACTGACCGATGAGTCCATCAAGAGAATCAGTGACGCAACGGAACTGATTACTTCCATTGCGTCCCAGACCAATCTGCTTTCTCTGAATGCTTCCATCGAATCCGCGAGGGCAGGTGAAGCAGGAAGAGGTTTTGCCGTAGTTGCAACGGAAATTCAGAAGCTGGCCGTTCAGTCTAACGATGCAGCTGTGGAAATTCAGCAGATTATTGATACACTTTTGTCGGAATCTGCTAAGACCATGAAGGAAATGCAGGAAGTGGAAGCTCTGATGGGCGAGCAGCAGGCGAAGCTGAATGAAACAAAGGGTAAGTTTGATGAGGTAAGTGACGGAATTAGAGTATCCAGAGGAGGAACCGAACAGATTCGCGTGTCGGCTGATTCCTGCAATAGCGCCCGGGCAACGGTTATGGATGTGATTTCGAATCTTTCCGCAATTTCCGAAGAAAATGCGGCATCTTCCGAAGAGACGACAGCGTCCATGCAGGAGCTGAATGCCACGATTAATCTGCTGGCGGAAAAAGCCGGAAAATTAAAACAGATTTCTCAGGAATTAAATGAAGATATGCAATTTTTTAGAGTATAAGACAAAGTTTTGGTGTAAGTGATGAGAATAGAGCGAGTGGATGATAAAACTGTAAAATGTTTTCTGTCAAACGAAGAACTGGAGCATTACAATATTGATTACAAGGATTTTGTGATGCGTAATGAAAAAGCAAAGGAAGTTATGCAGGAAATTATTGAGCAGGCAGAAGAAGAGGTGGGATACAAACCGCCCAGATATGCTTTTGAACTTCAGATTATGATGCTTCCCGACAAAGGACTTCTGTTGACCTTTTCCGAAAAGGAGCCGGAGGGGGAACAGCTGATTCAGTGCTTGCAGGAAATGAAAAAGCTGCTTTTACAGGCGAAAGAAAGCGTCGGGTTAACCGGAAAAGAAGAAAAGCCGGAGAACGGTGATACAAAGCAAAGCAAAAAAAAGCCTCCTGTGAAGCAGCCGGATTTTGCAGTATTTGCTTTTTCAAGTCTTCGTAATGTAATGAATTATGCATCATCACTCCCTGCGAATCTCCGTGTGGAAAGTGAGTTGTATGAGCTGGATGGCATCTATTATCTCTTCTTCAGAAGAGGGCATGCAGCATATCCCCGGTACAGCAGGGCCTGCATCCAGGCCATGGAGTTTGCCGGGTTGTATACGGCTGAAGAAAGCCAGACAAGACACATCAAAGAACATGGCACCTGCCTGATTGCGGAAAAGGCAGTGAAGAAGCTGCGCGGATAAAAGTAGCAGTTTCCGTTGGGCTAAGCGCGTGGCATGCCACGCGCTCTCCCGACTGGTTACAGAGCAGTATTTTATTCTTTTCTTAATAGTCTCAGTTTATATTCCTTAATTTTTCTCTCATATTTGCTGGTCATAATAACACCGATAATCATCATTCCGGACAGGGTTTATTGCAATACGCGCCGCATATCTTCCGGTAGAGGAGCCTCAAATTCCATTTGCCTTCCGGTAATCGGATGAGGAAACGCGAGCCTGTGGGAGTGCAGCGCCTGTCTGGTGATGTATTCCATGTCGGGATTATACAGATAATCCCCAATCAGGGGATACCCCAGATATTTCATGTGGATTCGAATCTGGTGGGTGCGCCCTGTTTCCAGATGCAGAGAGACAAGGCTGTGACCATTTTTTTCTTCCACCAGACTGAAATGCGTTACAGCCGTTTCCCCATGTTCAAAGTCGATGGTGCGTTCAATGATGGAACCGGGTTTTCGGGATAAGGGAGCAGAGATTGTTCCCTGCGTGGGTGTAAGGCTTCCGCGAACAATGGCGAGGTATTCACGGTGAATTTCACGGCGCTGTACCATTTCGGACAGCATACCAGCACTTACATAATGTTTTGCAATGATGGCAAGTCCGGAAGTGTCCCGATCCAGCCGGTTGATGCAGCGAAAAACAAAGAGTTGGTTTTTCTGCTCAAAGTACCAGGCAAGAGCATTTGCGACAGAGTTGTCGTAATTGTGTATGGAAGGATGGATAGGCATTCCGGCCGGTTTGTTGATTACCAAAAGGTCTTCATCTTCATAGACAATATCAAGAGGCAGATTCACGGGCAATATTTTTTCGGAAGGCGCTTCTTCCATCACATGAATTGTGAGTTTATCACCGCTTTGAAGGGCATGAGTCATATAGACCGGTTCCCCGTTTCGGGTTACGCAGGAAGGATTCTTCTTTAATTCAATCATGCTGCGTGAGGAATATCCCTTTGCTTTCAAATACTGTTTCACGGTGCAGCCTTTTTCAGACTCGGATATGTTGTATTCTAAAGTTCTGTGCATGGAGGCCTTCCTTTCTGAAAGCTATGTCTTCTCGTATCATAATATCTTTACCGGGTAATTGCAATGATTAGAAATATGAGATAAACTGTAACTACAAAAAAGATGAAAGAATTATGCTCTTAGATTATGTTTTTCAGCAGAGTACAGTTTGGTCAATCAGACAGCAGTGTGTGAGGAAAGATGAAAATAGCAGACAGAGACGGAATTTGCCGATTAGAGCGATATGAAGGAAATGACAATGTCGTCATTTTGCCAGAAGAAGTGAATGGGAAACCTCTTTCCGTGATAGGAGCCAAGGCTTTTTTGAGCTGCCGTGAAATTGAGAGGCTGGAATTACCGGAGACAGTAGAACGCATTGAAGACTGGGCTTTTGCACATATGAAGAATCTGAAGGAAATCGTAATGCCTGCCAGAAAGATTACCTTCGGAAAGAAAGTGTTTCTGGGATGCCGAAATCTGAAACGCGTGAGTTTATCCGGTGCGGAAGGCATTTACGAAGGGATTTCCTGTTTTCTTGCCTCCATGGTGGTTTTCATGGAGGAACAGCCCGTGGAACCTGAATTTGCGGGAGATTCGGAGGGACAGTGGGAGTGGCTGAAAAAATATGATACAGCACTGCTGCAGTATCTGGACAGAGAGGATAGCTATGGTTTTGAACCTGCTTTTATCGGCTGGTTCAATGTGGAGGATGTGGACGACCAGCAGCAGGATTTTATCCGGGAGCGGCAAAAATGCAAAATTACTCTTGCTTTTCAGCGGTTGTTATATGCAGAGAGGCTGGCAAAGGGGACGGAACAAAAGCTTTCAGAATATCTTCTGAAGGCAGGGATGCTTGTGGCGGAACTGTTTGCAGAGGAGAAAAATGAGTACGGCGGGGATGTGAGATACTATAAAATATGGCAGAGAATCGGCGGATTTGAGGTGCTGTCAGCGCAGGATTTGCTGGACAGGCTGCCCGATGCAGACCCGGAGGTCAGAGCATTTCTGATGGAGTGTGAGCTGGCAGGAGGCACCGATGCATTTTTTGCAGATTTGGCATTATAGGGACGGCTTTAAAGCAGAGGCGATTCAAGGCATTTGGAAAAACAAAGTTATGGAGAAATTATGTATGTTCAGTAAGAAAAGAAGATGAAAGAAGAAGGAATGAATGAAGCTATGCAGGAAAATATGCAGGAAGAAAGAATGCAGGAAGATATAAATGCGGTGATTGCTCTTCTGGATGGGTACACCCGGGCAGGAGACAGCAGAATTAAGGTAAATGTGGTAGAAGGACAGGGTGAGACGCAGGGGGAAGTGATTTCCCGTAAGTATCACCATGGAAGATGTGATGTGGGAAGCCCCTGGGCTTGCGGAGAGGCTTTTGATGTTCTGGAGTAGGGCTTTCCGTTTCAGAATGGAGGAGAACAGAAGTGAATTGGAATAGGTGGAAACCGCAACTTATCAAGAGCCTGAAAATAGCCATTGCCGCTATCACTGCAATCGCCGTAGCGGGCGAACTGGGGCTTCAATATTCCGCAACAGCAGGTATCATTACTGTGCTTAGTATCCAGAATACGAAGAAAGAGACTCTGAGGAGTGCCGGAAGAAGGGGGCTTGCGTTCCTCTGTGCTCTGGTGTTGTCTGCTTTGTGCTTCACTCTGATGGGGTTCAATCTGTGGGCGTTTGCAATCTATCTGCTGGTGTTTGCACTGCTTTGCCTGATTGCCGGGTGGGGAGAAGCCATTGCTATGGACTCCGTATTGGTGACACATTTGCTGGCAGAGCAGAGTATTGCCCCCGATATATTATGGAATGAAGTGCTTCTTTTTCTGATTGGAACAGGATTCGGCATTTTGGTAAACTTACATCTGCATCGAAAGGAAAAAGAATTTCAGAAGCTTGCGGATGAGGTGGATAACCAGATGAAGGGAATTCTCCACAGAATGTCCTGCTGGCTGCCCAGAGAGGACAAAACGGAGTACGGATCGGGCTGCTTTGATAAGCTGGAGAGAGCACTGGATGAAGCTAAATTATGCGCTGCAGCGAATTATAATAACGCGGTGTTCCATGGCAGTACTTATGAACTGGATTATATCGAGATGCGGGAACAGCAGAGTGTAATTCTGAAGGAAATATATGGGAATATCAAGAGCATTGCGTACCTGCCGGAGCAGGCGGGACAGGTGGCTGAGCTTCTGGGTCAGATTGAGCAGGACTATCATCGTGATAATACGGTGGAGGAACTGTTGAAAAAGCTGAACAACCTGCTGCTGCACATGAAGGAGCAGGAACTGCCCGGAAGCAGAGAAGAGTTTGAAGCCAGGGCAATTCTTTTTTATATATTAATGCAGATACAGAATTTGCTGGAATTGAAATGGGATTTTATGAAACGGGAGGGCAACAGATTATGAGGTATTTTCTGGAAAACGAAAATCTGAAGGCGGAGATCGAGAGCTTCGGAGCGGAGCTGAAATCAGTGGTTGAAAAAGCGACCATGCAGGAATACATGTGGGAGGCTGACCCGGCGTTCTGGGGGAAGACCTCGCCGGTTTTGTTTCCCTTTATCGGGAAACTGGAGGGTGCAGGCTATCTGTATCGGGGAAAACGATACGAAATTGAAAAACACGGATTTGCAAGGGATATGGAGTTTTATCCGACAGAGCAGAAAGCAGACCGGATTACTTTCTTTATCGAAAGCAATGAAGAGACTCTGAAAAAATTTCCTTTCCCGTTCCGGTTGGAAATTACTTATCATCTGGAGGGCAAAACGGTGGTGGAAAGCTGGAAGGTTTCGAACAGCGGCAGCGAAACCATGTACTTTTCCATGGGCGGGCATCCTGCCTTTGCCTGTCCTCCGAAGAGCGGAAAACCGGAAGCCGGGACGAAGCGCACGGATTGCTTTATAAAGCTGTACGGGGAAGCAGGAAGCAAGGTGAGCTCGACGGAAATCGGTGTCCCGGACGGACTTCTGACAGGAGCGTCATATCCGGTAAAGGCAGAAAACGGTATGATCACCGTCACGGAGAAACTCTTTGACAAGGATGCGCTCTGCCTGGAAGAGCAGGGCGTGAGCGCAGTCGGACTCTGTGATGCAGCCGGGAAGGAATATGTGCGGTTGGAGGCGGACTGTCCTGTGTGGGGTATCTGGTCCATGTCTGACAGTAACGCTTCTTATATCTGTCTGGAGCCCTGGTGGGGTATCTGTGACAGTAAAGGCTATGCGGGAACCATTCAGGAGCGTCCTTATACAAATGCCGTGGAGGCAGGAAAAATCTGGGAGCAGGAATTCCGGATTGTAATCCTGTAATTTCCGCCTTGACAAACGAGGTGCTTCTGCACTACAATCACTACATAATAAGCGACTGTGAAGAGGATTAGTACAGACTTCAGAAGCATTCCAGAGAGAGGACATGGCGCGGCGGCAGAGCGAAGAGCCGGCAGCAGGCGCGGCTGGGAAGTCCTTATGCGGAGGGTTTGGAACCTGCCTCGGAGTCCTGTGTGAGGTTGAAAATGCGGCAAGTGCAGCGTGAGCGGCAGAGTGCCCGGTGACAACAAAAGCACAGCGTAGGCCGGCGTTAACGGCGAACGAGATGGATGCACGCAAGACCGCATCAATTAGGGTGGTACCGCCGAGTTTTCGGTCCCTTTGGGGATGGAAGATTCGGCGTTTTTTTTATCCGGACTTCGATTCCTGAAAGAATTCGCCCGGTAAGGGCAGAAAAGAGGAGAAGAAAATGGCAGAAAAAGAGCAAAAAGGCACAATGAAAAAAATGGTGGAAGAAATCACATCCATGGATGTGGATTTCGCCCAGTGGTACACGGATGTGGTGAAGAAGGCGGAGCTTTGTGGATACACTTCCGTAAAGGGCTGTATGGCAATCAAGCCTGCAGGCTACGCAATCTGGGAGCTGATTCAGAAACAGCTGGATGCACGCTTTAAGGAAGCGGGAGTAGAGAATGTATATATGCCCATGTTCATTCCCGAATCTCTTCTGGAAAAAGAAAAGGATCATGTGGAAGGCTTTGCGCCCGAGGTGGCGTGGGTGACTCACGGCGGTCTGCAGCCTCTTCAGGAAAGACTTTGTGTGCGTCCTACCTCTGAGACGCTGTTCTGTGATTTTTATAAAAATGATATTCATTCCTACAGGGATTTGCCCAAGGTTTACAACCAGTGGTGCTCCGTTGTGCGCTGGGAGAAGGAGACAAGACCTTTCCTGCGTTCCAGAGAGTTCCTGTGGCAGGAAGGGCATACCGCTCATGCCACTGCGGAAGAAGCTGAGGCAAGAACCATCCAGATGCTGAATCTGTATGCGGATTTCTGTGAAGAGGTTCTGGCAATTCCTGTGATTAAGGGGCAGAAAACGGATAAGGAGAAGTTTGCAGGTGCGGTAGCTACTTATACCATCGAGGCACTGATGCACGACGGCAAGGCGCTGCAGTCCGGTACCAGCCATAACTTCGGAGATGGGTTTGCGAAAGCATTCGATATTGAGTTCGCGGACAAAGACAACACCTTAAAGCATGTTTATCAGACCTCCTGGGGAGTGTCAACCCGTCTGCTTGGCGGCATTATCATGGTGCATGGTGACAACGAGGGACTTGTTCTTCCTCCCAGAGTGGCTCCCATCCAGGTATGCATCATTCCCATTCAGCAGAAGAAGGAAGGCGTACTGGATAAGGCATATGAGCTGCGTGATCTTCTGAAGAAGGATTTCCGTGTGAAGGTTGATGATTCCGAGAAGTCTCCAGGATACAAATTTGCCGAGGCGGAGATGCGCGGCTATCCCATCCGTGTGGAAATCGGTCCCAAGGATATTGAGGCAGGCAAATGTGTCATCTGCCGCCGCGATACCAGAGAGAAAATCGAAGTAGCGCTGGAAGAACTGGAGGCAAAGGTCGGCGAGCTGATGGAGACCATTCAGAAAGAAATGCTGGAGCGTGCAAGAGCACACAGAGATGCCCATACCTACACAGCCACCAATATGGAAGAGTTTGAAAAACTGTTCAATGAAAAATCCGGCTTTGTGAAAGCTATGTGGTGTGGTGATCAGGCGTGCGAGGACAAAATAAAAGAGAAACTTGCAGTAACCAGCCGATGCATGCCCTTCAAACAGGAGCACATCGCAGATACCTGCGTTTGCTGTGGAAAACCTGCCAAAAAAATGGTATACTGGGGTAGAGCGTACTAAAATCAGGGTACCTGTGCGAGTGATACGACAAAGAAAGGATTTCACATGATTAACGAGACATTTCCCATTCAGGTGGAGGGTTCTCTGCCTGATACAAGATTGATTACCTATATTCAGGACTATTATCAGGAGATTAACATTCAGACCCGTCCCCTGATTCTGATTTGCCCGGGTGGTGCCTATGCCTATACTTCCCCTCGTGAGGCGGAAGCATTCGCCATGCAGTTTCTTGCCATGGGGTGCCATGCGGCAGTACTGAAATATTCCTGCGCGCCGGCTGTCTATCCCACTGCTTTGACAGAACTGGCATCCAGCATCGCGCTGATTCGGAGGAATGCTGAAAAGTGGCGGGTGGATCATGTAATTGTTCTGGGCTGTTCCGCAGGTGGTCACCTGGCCGCAAGCATGGGTGTGTTCTGGGATGAAGATTTTCTTGCCGAGGCAGTGGGTATCAAAGGTTCTGACCACAGCCTGCTTCGTCCTGACGGCATGATTTTGTGCTATCCGGTTATTACTTCAGGAGAGTTTGCCCACAGAGGTTCCATGGATAATCTGCTAGGACCCGACCGCTGTAAGGATGAGAAATGGTTGGAAAAGATGTCTCTGGAAAAGCATGTCAGCAGTAAGACACCACAGTCCTTTATCTGGCATACCTTTACAGACGGTGCCGTACCCGTGGAAAACTCGTTGATGTTTGTCAGTGCGCTGCGCAAAGCGGGTGTCAATACGGAGTTCCATATGTATCCTGTTGGGGGTCATGGCCTGGGATTGGCAAACCGGCTGACTCAGAATGCAGGAGAAACAGCGCTTCAGGAGGAATGTACAACCTGGATTCCTTTGGTAAGAACCTGGATTGAAAGTCAGTTTGTGGAAAAAAATAATGAGGGGAACCGGGATTCCCTGAGCTGACAGATATCGGAACAGATTGTCCACACGAGGAGATTCGGATGAATTATATCGTTATGGATTTGGAATGGAATCAGAGCAATACGGGTCTGGAAGAGGAGATAGAAGTTCTCCCCTTCGAGATTATAGAGATTGGTGCCATCAAGTTAAATGACAAAGGTGTCATGATGAGCGAGTTCAACCAGCTGATTAAACCCAGTGTCTACCGTGAGATGCACCAGATAACCAGTAAGCTGATTCATTTGCAGATGCAGGAGCTTGAGCGGGGGAAACCCTTTGAACAGGTAATGACGGAATTTTTAAGCTGGTGCGGGGAGGACAGTTACCTGTTTTGTACCTGGGGGAATCTTGATTTGCTGGAACTTCAGCGCAATATGAAATTTTATCATATGACACCAATGTCAAATGGCCCCATTGCCTTTTTGGATGTACAGAAGCTGTTCAGCCTTGCATATGAGGATGGTAAGTCCAGACGCGCTTTGGAATATGCAGTGGATTTGAAAAAAGTGGAAAAGGATATTCCTTTTCACAGGGCATTCAGCGATGCCTATTATACGGCAAAGATTTTTACGATGATTCTGGAAGAAAAACCGGAAGTGCTGAAAAACATTTCTTATGATATCTATCATCCGCCGGTGGACAGAGCATCGGAGATTAAGGTTCAGTTTGATACCTACATGAAATACATCTCCAGGGAGTTTGACAGTAAGGCGGATGCCTTCGCGGACAGAGAAGTCGTTTCCAGTAAGTGTTATCTGTGTCATAGAAATCTCAGAAAGAAGCTGAGGTGGTTTACACCCAACGGGCGACATTATTACTGTCTTGCTTATTGTGAAAAACACGGATATCTGAAAGGGAAAATCAGAATCCGAAAGTCGGAGAATGGCAAAATTTACGTGGTAAAAACCACTAAGCTGATTTCACCGCAGGAGGCGGAGCTTCTCAGAGAGAGAAGCCTTCGTGCAAAAGAACTCAGGAAACGTCATAATCATGTGTAAAAAAACAGGGATTGCGACAATCAGTCGTAATCCCTGTAATGATTTGACCCGGACCATTTGGACTTCCGTCTCCTTTGGCGGCGATTTCTGCGCCATGTCCGGCGATTGTTTCTCTCGGCAAAAGCGTAGTTTTTTAAGAAAGCTTTGACAAGCAGAATCAAAAACAGGATGACGGCAATACCAGCCAATGCAAGTAAAATACGCAGCACGTTGACGAAAATAAAGGATGTTTTTTCCGCTTGTTCTTCCCGGGAAATGTCGGAAGATTCCGGCAGGGTGTCAAACAGATAAGTGTCATTTTCATCGATGGCAAAATCCACACGGATTGAACCGATGGGAACGCCATGATAGGAATAGGTAATCAGTGCAGCTTCGCTATTTCCTGCTGTATCATAGGAGATAACGGATTCCGTATCTTCAAAGGAAGCAGTTCGCGGCAGAACGATAAAGTCTTCTTTGTTGAGAGACAGAAACGGCTTGGAATTGCCAAAAATATCATTGCCGCTGTAAAAAAGTTCTCCGTTATCGATATTGTATTTGGTATCCGTCTGGGACACATATATTTTTTCAAAATTGGAGAAACCGTAATTGAATAGGGAAATTGTGTCTTCGTATTGATAAGGCGCTTCATCCTTCATAACAACGCAAATCAGCTTCATGCCATCCTTTTCTGCACAGGATACAAGACAGCTTCTGGCATCATCGGTATATCCTGTTTTACAGCCAACCAGATATTCGTAAGCGTATTCACCGCCGGGAATAATCTTCATCAGGTTAACTTCCAGCTTACCCTGGGGAAGCCTGTCTGTTGCGGGAAACTCCATGCGGCGTGTCAAAGTGATTTTACAGAGCATTTCATTCGCAAAAAACGCTCTGCCAATCATGGCAAGGTCATATGCTGTCGTATAGTGGTTTTCATCGGGAAGACCATTGGGATTTGCAAAATGGGAATTCAGACATCCCAGTTCATCGGCCCGCTCATTCATGATGTCGGCAAACACAGACCAGTCGGTGGTTCCTGTGATATGTTCTGCGGTGGCAAAGCAGACTTCGTTGGCGGAGCGGATCAGAATGGCATTCAGACATTGCTCCAGGGTCAGTTCCTGACCAACGTCCATGGCGATATGGCTGCTGTCACGGGGCGTGTCGAAAACTGCATCGTGGGAGAAAGTCACAATTTCATCCATGCTGCAGCGTTCGCTTGCAATCAGAGCTGTCAGAATCTTGGTGGTGCTGGCGGGGTATTCCTTCTGATGGATGTTTTTCTCATAGAGGATAGTACCTGTTTCCGCTTCCATTAATATGGCAGATTCGGCTCCGACGATCGGACCGGCAGGCCAGTTTGGTACCTGATTAGATGCAACAGGCATAGCACGCTGAGACTCCAGACGCTCCTCTGCAGTCAGATTATCCGCCAGAACAGTGGATTCCTGAGACAGGAACAGGAGAAACACACAGATGACAGCTGTTGACCTGGTCAGACGCTTATGCATTTTTTTAGCAGGGGAAAGTTTCATAATGCAACCTCATCAAAAATTTGCCGGTGTGACAACTTCAAATCTGAAAAGTAACATACTGCTATTCATTATACACTATTTTCAAAAAAACCCAAAGGATTCTTTTTAACAGAAAGCAATCCGTTGACAAGAAGTCAAAGATAAAGTAAATTGAAGAAGGAGCTGCCGCTGTGCGGCAGAATGTATAAAAATATGAGATTGCGAAATATTACAGGCTCACGTGAAGTGATTGCCGGAAGCCCGTATGTGGTACAGGAGGAGGTACAGCCGTTTGCGGCCGGTACCTGGAATCAAATATTCGGAAATGAGAATCCGATTCACATTGAAATCGGAATGGGAAAGGGAAAATTTATTCATACTATGGCGAAGGAGCATCCCGATATCAATTATGTGGGCATTGAGAAATATTCCAGTGTTCTGCTTCGTGCCATCCAGAAAATGGAACAGGAGGAACTGTCGAATCTGAAATTTCTGCGCATGGATGCCGAAGATATAGCAAAGGTATTCGCTCCGGGCGAGGTGGATAAAATATACCTGAATTTTTCCGACCCCTGGCCAAAAGACAGGCATGCCAAGAGAAGGCTTCCTTCCAGGGAATTTCTTGCCCGCTATGATGTGATTCTCAAAAAAGGAAGCAGACTGGAGTTTAAGACAGACAACCGCGATTTGTTTGATTTTGCGGTGGAGGAGCTGGAGCCTGCCGGATGGAAGGCGGAGGTTATCACTTATGATTTGCACAACGATGCAAAGCTGATGGAAGGAAATGTCATGACGGAATATGAAGAAAAATTCTCCGCCATGGGGAATCCTATCTGTAAATATATCGTGTATCGTTAGGAAATATTATTGCCCGGAGGGCAGAAGGAGAGAGAAAGATGGAATACAAATTTACAACTGAAAATTTTGAGACAGAAGTATTGCAGGCTAAGACACCTGTTCTGGTGGATTTTTTTGCAGACTGGTGCGGACCCTGCAAGATGATGGGACCCGTTGTGGCGAAAATTGCCGAGGAGTATGAGGGAACCGTCAAGGTTGGAAAATGTAATGTGGATGAAAATATGCAGCTTGCACAGCAATATCGGATTTCCAGCATTCCGGCATTTATTTTGTTCCGGGACGGAAAGCCGGCTGCCACTTATGTGGGAGCAATGTCTGCGTCAGAACTGAAGAATAAAATAGAGCAGGGAATCAGATAAAATGAAAAAGCAGACTTTTCTTTACGAAGGACAAAGAATCCTGGTCAGTATTTTCGGCGCGTTTCTCTATGCGGCGGGAATCAATCTTTTTGTGGTTCCGGCAGGACTGTATACCGGCGGTCTGATGGGTCTTTGCCAGGTAATCCGTACAGTTCTGGTTGAGTTCTGTCACCTGAATTTTCAAGGCTTTGATATTGCCGGTGTCATCTACTATATTATCAATGTGCCGATTTTTATCATTGCTTTTACGAGAATGGGGCGGAAATTTTTCTTTAAAACTCTGGTCAGTGTAACGGCAATTACTGTATTTATGTCTGCGGTTCCTGCGGTGGTGATTGTGGAAGATGCTATGGCGGCCTGCGTGGTGGGCGGTATTATTTCCGGTGCGGGAATCGGTATTCTGCTGCGGATGGGTTCTTCCGGTGGCGGAATGGATGTCATCGGTGTCCTGCTTACAAGATGGAAGAAGGATTTCAGCGTGGGGAAGGTCAACCTTCTGGTAAACCTGGTGCTTTACGGAACCTGTCTCTTTTTGTTTGATGTGGAAATTGTGGTATATTCCATTATTTATGCTGCGGTTTACTCCGTAGCGATGGATAAGGTGCACACACAGAATATAAATGTAGAAGTGAATGTTATTACAAAAGCAGATACCACAGCGCTGGAGAAGGAAGTGTTTGAAGAGCTGGGAAGAGGAATTACCAAATGGACCTCCATGGGAGCGTATACTTACGAAAAGTCCCATATCCTCTATATTATGCTTTCCAAGTATGAGGTCAATCGTCTGAAAGCCCTTGTTCATAAGTATGATCCCAACGCCTTTATTGTTGTAAATGAAGGTGTCAGTGTGGATGGAAATTATCTGAAGAAATTATAATAAAAACCGGAACCGATGTCTGATTCAGACTCGCTTCCGGTTTTTGATGTTCTTAACTGTTTTTATTCTGCAGGGCAGCAGCCACGAAACCTTTGAACAGAGGATGTGGTCTGTTGGGACGGGACTTCAGTTCCGGATGTCCCTGCGTTGCCACAAAGAAGGGATGCTCCGTAATCTCACACATCTCCACAATACGGCCGTCGGGTGAGAGACCGGACAGGCGCAGTCCGTTCTGGGTAAGAACGGTGCGATAGTCATTGTTTACCTCGTAGCGGTGGCGGTGTCTTTCGTAAATCGTATCTTCGCCATAGAGTTCAAAGGCTTTGGATTCTTTGTCCAGCACACAGGGGTAAGCACCAAGTCTGAGGGTGCCGCCGATATCTTCCACACCATTCTGATCCGGCATCAGCGCAATCACGGGATGTGTGGTATTGGGGTCAAGTTCAATACTGTGTGCATCGTTGTAACCGATGACATTGCGTGCATATTCCACAATGGTAAGCTGCATACCTAAACATAATCCCAGGAAAGGAACTTTATGGGTACGTGCGTAATTGATTGCCGTAATCTTTCCCTCAATGCCTCTGGAACCGAAACCGCCGGGAACCAGAATACCGCTGCAGTCGCCAAGTAGCGCTTCTACGTTGTCGGGGGTTACCGTTTCTGAATCAATCCATTTAATGTGGACAGTGGTATGGTTTGTGATACCGCCGTGTTTCAAAGCTTCCACAACACTGATGTATGCATCATGAAGAGAGACATATTTTCCGACAAGTGCAACCTGTACTTCATCGGTGGGGTGCTTTAAGTCATCCACCATCTTTTCCCAGTCTCTCAAATCCGGTTCGGGGCAATCCAGATGCAGGCATTCGCAGACAGCCTGTGCCAGATGCTCCTTTTCCATGGCGAGGGGCGCCTCATAGAGGTATTCCACGTCAAGATTCTGCAGGACACGGGTACTGGGAACATTGCAGAACAGCGCAATTTTGTCCTTGATGCCCTGCTCCAGCGGATGCTCACTCCGACATACAATAATATCCGGCTGGATACCCATTCCCTGTAAATCCTTTACACTTGCCTGGGTGGGTTTTGTCTTTAATTCCTGTGAAGCGCTCAGATAAGGAATCAGCGTTACATGAATCAGAATCGCATTTTCATGTCCCACATCGTGCTGGAACTGTCTGATGGACTCCAGGAAAGGCTGACTTTCAATATCACCTACGGTACCACCTACTTCAATGATGGCAATGCGGGTATCCGGGTCGGTGAAATTGCGGTAAAACCGGCTTTTGATTTCATTGGTAATGTGAGGGATGACCTGAACGGTTCCTCCGCCGTAATCGCCGCGTCTTTCCTTCTGAAGGACGGACCAGTAAACTTTACCTGTGGTGACATTGGAATTCTTGTCGAGACTTTCATCGATGAAACGCTCATAATGTCCAAGGTCAAGATCAGTTTCGGCACCATCGTCCGTGACAAAAACCTCACCGTGCTGGATAGGGTTCATGGTACCGGGATCGATGTTGATATAGGGGTCGAACTTCTGCATGGTCACCTTATATCCCCGAGCTTTCAGCAGCCGACCCAGGGATGCGGCAGTGATTCCTTTTCCCAAGCCTGAAACGACACCGCCTGTGACAAAAACATATTTTACCGGCATAACAATCTCCAATCTTGCTGCAGCTATATAAATGCAGCCACGAATCTGCGTGAAAATAATTTCCACATTTGTATTTTTTGCGACAAACAGAAAAAGGGACACTACGAGTAAGACTCATAGCACCCTTGCTACTTTAAAATATTAGCACTGTCTGACAGAACTTGTCAATAGGATTATTTTTGCTTTTCACAGTGGAATATTTCCAATGTTTATGATAGAATAAAAGCATTCATGGCAGTGAATAATTAAGTGCAAAAGAAAGTGAATGAACCGAAAATGAGAGTGGGATTTGACAATGAAAAGTATTTAAAGATGCAGTCGGAGCATATCGAAGAAAGAATCAGCAAATTCGGGGATAAACTCTATCTGGAGTTTGGCGGAAAACTGTTTGATGATTATCATGCTTCAAGAGTACTGCCCGGATTTGAGCCGGACAGCAAACTCCGTATGCTGATGAAGCTTGCCGACAGAGCGGAAATCGTGATTGTAATCAATGCCGCCGATATTGAAAAAAATAAAGTGCGTGGGGATTTGGGAATTACTTACGATGAAGATGTACAGAGGCTGATGAAGGAGTTTCAGAGCCGCGGACTGTATGTGGGCAGTGTGGTTCTGACACATTACGCCGGTCAGATGAAAGCAGTGGCATTTAAAGAAAAGCTGGAAAAGAAAAATGTTAAAGTATATCTGCATTACACAATCGAAGGCTATCCTGCCAATATTCCGCTGATTGTCAGTGAGCAGGGCTTTGGAAAGAATGAATATATTGAGACTTCACGTCCGCTGGTGGTTGTCACCGCCCCCGGTCCCGGAAGCGGAAAAATGGCCACATGTCTGTCCCAGCTGTATCATGACAATAAGAGGGGCATCAAGGCCGGATATGCAAAATATGAAACCTTCCCGATTTGGAATATTCCGTTGAAGCATCCGATTAATCTTGCCTATGAGGCGGCAACAGCGGACTTAAACGATGTGAATATGATTGATCCGTTTCATCTGGAGGCCTATGGGGAAACAACGGTAAATTATAACAGAGATATTGAGATTTTCCCTGTATTGAATGCGATTTTTGAAGGAATCTACGGAGAGAATCCCTATAAGTCACCAACGGATATGGGCGTCAATATGGCAGGCAACTGCATTGTGGATGACGAAGTATGCCGGCAGGCCTCCTATCATGAAATTATCCGCCGTTACTACACTGCGCGGAATGATTTGGTGAAAGGTAAGGGAAAAGAGAACGAAGTCTACAAAATTGAGCTCCTGATGAAGCAGGCAAAGATTACCACGGATGACAGAAAGGTGACAGTGGCAGCAAAAAAGCGTGCGGAGGAGCTGGGTGTTCCTACTGCTGCAATCGAGCTGGCTGACGGGACAATCATAACTTCAAAAACCACGGATCTTCTGGGTGCATCTGCGGCACTTTTGCTGAATGCATTAAAATACCTGGGAGAGATTGAGGATGATATCCATCTGATTTCACCGGAGGCGATTGAACCGATTCAGAAGCTGAAAACAAATTATCTCGGCAGCAAAAATCCGCGACTGCATACGGATGAGGTGCTGATAGCTCTGTCAGTATCTGCGGTCAGTGATGAGAAAGCGAGGAAAGCGCTGGATCAGCTTCCGAAGCTGCGGGAATGTCAGGTGCACACTTCTGTGATGCTTTCGGAAGTGGACACCAGAATTTTCAGAAAGCTGGGAGTGGATCTGACCTGTGAACCGGTTATCCGTTCGGTCTGAGAATTTGATTTTGCAAGAGGCGCCAGGTGTTAAAGTTTAGAAATCTTTAATACTTGGCGCGTTATTTTCACACTTATGCTATTGATTTATCATTTTTTAATCTCTATAATAAAATGTAACTATTCTGAGCAATAACATAGAAATGGAGTTACTATGGATAATCAAATGAATCAGCAGAATAACAGTGGGAATGAGCCGCCGAAGAAACCGAGTATTATGATGCTCATTCTGGTAGCGCTGAGTACACTGCTTATTGTTTATGTCATGTGGAGCTGGATGTTTGGCAGCACGAACGTTGGCGAAGAGGTCAGCTATACACAGTTTCTGGCGGATATTGAGGCAGATAAGGTTGATGCCGTGCAGGTACAGAGTACAGGTGAAATTTACTATACGCTGAAAGCAGAGAAAAAGGATGGCGAAGGTACGGATGTTGCCGTTCCGGGGCTGATAGGTTTTCCTTCTCAGAGCGCGATGAGCAAAAAATATGTAACCGTGCTCATGGAGGATCTGGATACGCTGACGGCAAGACTGGAAGCCCACGGAATCGACGGGAAAAGGATATTGCCGGACAATTCCAGAATATGGGATATCATAGTCGGAGTTGTGCTTCCGGTGCTTTTGATGTGGCTGCTTCTGGGCTTTATGTTCCGTAAGATGGGCGGACCCGGAGGACCTATGGGCGTCGGCAAAAACAATGCCAAGGTCTATGTGCAGAAAGAGACCGGTGTTACATTTAAGGATGTTGCCGGTGAGGATGAGGCAAAGGAATCTCTGGTTGAGGTGGTAGACTTCCTGCACAATCCCGGGAAATATTCAAAGATTGGTGCCAGGCTGCCGAAGGGTGCGCTTCTGGTAGGACCTCCCGGAACCGGTAAAACTCTGCTGGCAAAAGCTGTTGCCGGAGAGGCGCATGTGCCGTTCTTCTCGTTGACCGGATCTGACTTTATTGAACTGTATGTGGGCGTCGGCGCCAGCCGTGTAAGGGATTTGTTCCGGGAAGCAACCAAGAATGCGCCCTGTATTATATTTATAGATGAAATTGATGCAATCGGACGGAGCCGTGATTCCAAATTCGGCGGCGGCAACGAGGAACGTGAGCAGACTCTGAACCAGCTGCTTTCCGAGATGGACGGCTTTGACAGCTCCAAGGGTATTCTGATACTGGGTGCCACCAACCGTCCTGAGATTCTGGATAAGGCACTTCTTCGTCCCGGACGTTTTGACAGAAGAATTATTGTGGATAAGCCCGATTTGAAGGGACGTGTGGAAATTCTGAAGGTGCATTCCAAGGATGTCAGGATGGATGAAACGGTGGATCTGGACGCCATCGCTCTGGCAACCAGCGGTGCAGTGGGTTCCGATCTGGCAAACATGATCAACGAGGCTGCCATTAATGCCGTGAAGGAAGGCAGAGAATATGTAAGCCAGAAGGATTTGTTTGACGCTGTGGAAGTAGTCCTTGTCGGTAAAGAAAAGAAGGATCGCATCATGAGCAAGGAGGAGCGTCGTATTGTCTCCTATCATGAGGTGGGACATGCGTTGATCAGTGCTCTGCAGAAGAATTCCGAGCCCGTGCAGAAGATCACCATTGTACCCCGTACCATGGGTGCGCTGGGATATGTCATGCATGTGCCGGAGGAAGAGAAATATCTGAACACCGAGGCTGAACTCAGAGATATGTTGGTAAGTCTGGTGGGAGGACGAGCAGCGGAAGAGGTTGTCTTTGATACTGTGACAACCGGTGCGGCAAATGATATTGAGAGAGCAACCGATATTGCCAGAAACATGGTGACCCGCTATGGTATGAGCAAGAAATTCGGTCTGGTGGGTCTGGCGACTGTGGAGAGCCAGTATCTGGAGGGCAGAACGGAATTAAACTGCAGCGACAAGACTGCGGCGGAGATTGATGCGGAAGTGGTGGCAATCCTGAAGGAAAGCTATGACAAAGCGCTGGAGATGCTCCGCGAAAACCGCGATGTCATGGATAAGCTGGCAGAATTCCTGATTGAGAAAGAAACCATCACAGGCAAAGAATTTATGGAAATCTACCGCAGGGAGAAAGGTATCCCGGAGCCGGAGGAGAAGAAGGATGAGAAGCCTGTGCCGGAAGGAGCTGCATCTGAGAAAACAGAGACAATGCAGCAGGAAGCGGTTTCCGAAGAGGTCGGGGAAATACCCGCGGATGAGGCGGTTCCGATAGATGAAGCAGTTCCCGTGGTGTTCCCGGAGCCTGTAACCGTACCGGGCGAAGGTAAGACAGAGGCTGGAGAAATCATTTCGGGAGAGGCATCCGATGAAGTAAATCAGAAGCCGGAAAAGGAAGCCGAACCGGAAAAGACATCTGAGAAGCAGGGTGCTTCCGGGCAGTCAGAAGATGCGCAGGAGGACAATCGTCCTGTAGGCAGATTTTCAAACGGAAAACTTGATTCATAAAGCGTATGTGCAGCCGTCTTTACAGGACGGCTGCATTTTTGTCCCTCAATTCTGCACTTTGTCCCGGAATCCTCACAAGGGAGTAGGTCTTTTTGACCCGCCCATTGACAAGAAACGACATTCTAGCGTATGATAGAGAGGATTAATTTAGCAGTTTATAGTCATAAAGTAGATTTTAGAAACAGTGAGGGAGGACAAAAGAGATGTTTTGTGAAAATTGCGGAAAGGAAATTCCGGCAGGCGACAAGTTTTGTATGCAATGTGGCTGGAAGGTACCAGAGGAACTGATTGCAGAGGAACCTAAAGTGGTAGAACCTGCTGTTGAGGAAGTTAAGGCAGAGGAATCAAAGACAGAGCAACCGCAAACCGAGCAACCTCAAATCGAGGAAGTAAATGGCGAAAAACCCGGAGCAGAAGAACCGAAAACGGAGGCTCCTAAGGCTGAACAAATAAGTCCGGCGGAGTCTGTGTACGCGGGATACAATACAGGAGCAATACCGGGAATGGTTCAGCCCACTCCTTCCACCGCATCACCGGAACCGAAGAAAAAGAAATTCAGTTTTAACAGTAAGATAGCTGTGATTGTCGGTGCAGCTGCAGTAGCTGCCGTGCTGATTGTTGCTCTTGTGGTTACATGTGGGGATGTATTGAGCAACACATTAAGAAAAACCTTTTCTTCCCCTGAGAAATATTATCAGTGGGTAGAGAAGAAAACTGTGAAGGAGGCAGCGTCTTCCGCAGCAGATATCTATGGCTCCTATTTGCTGGAATCTATAAAAGTTTATGACAGTGGCGTGAGTGGAGAATTGACTCTGGAACTCGATGATGCAGGACAGGATATGCTCAGTCTTGCGGGTCTTGCAGGGGTGGATTTGTCATGGTTTAAGAGTGCAACAATCTACTATGAGGCGTATTCCAAGGACAATGTCATGCAGAATGCCATCGGCTTTGGGCTGGGCAAGGAGAGATTGATGACGCTGGACACTATAGTAGATATGGAAGGGGAAAATGCATATCTGGCGATTCCAGAGCTTTCCAAGACCTATATCGGCGCAGAAATGGGTGATTTGTCTGATTACAGCTATTATATCGAGGATGACACTGACGGCACGGATTATATGGATATGCTGAAGAATATTTGCGAAAAGCTTCCGCAGGAAAAACAGGTGTAGGAACTGCTTGCAAAATACTTTGACATTGCACTGGGGTGTGTCGAAGATGTGGACATGAAGAAGGGAAAGTCGCTGAGAGCGGAAGGTATCACTCAAACCTGTACGGAGCTGGAGGTTACCATTGACGCAGATACCGTCGAAGAAGTTTTGAAAGCGGTTCTGGAAGAAATGGAAGAAGACAAGGATATAAAGAACATTATTGTTAAGCTGTGTGATGAACTGGCAAAGCAGGACCTGGATGGATTTGACGATATTGATGCTGAAGATGTATACGAGGAATTTCAGGATGCCTGCAAGGCGGCAAGAAAGAATGCAAAGTATGTTGCAGATTCTGACTTCGAATTGGTTATGACATTGTATGTGGACAACAAGGGCAATGTCAGAGGCAGAACCATTGAGTATGATGACGGTTATGATTCCTTTAAGGTTGAGATCTCGAACCCTCATAAGGGAAGCAGTTTTGGCTATAAGGCCGCTGTCAGCGTTGAAGGACAGGAGATTGCCGTGGAAGGAAGCGGCAAGGATTCAAGCGGAACTGTTGACGGTGAATTTGCCGTGAAGTATAACGGAACAGGAATGGTTGATATTGTTGTAAAGAAGTTTGATACAGATTCCCTAAAGAAGGGTTATCTGAACGGTGAGTTCACTGTGAAGGCATCCTCGGGAATAAATCGTGCCCTTGGTATGGCATCAGGGACTTCCCTTGCGGGCGAAGCCGCATCCGTAATGTCTATTCTGACTGATATGGAGATTACGCTGGATGTGTCCATGAACGGAAGCAGTAACAAGCTGGTACTCGGGTTGGCTGCGGATGATGAAAAGTGGGGAAGCATTTCCCTTTCAGCAGACAGAAAGGCCGGTAAAAAAGCATCTGTTCCTTCCGCGAAGAATACTATCTTTGTAGAAGATGAGGATGACTTTGAGGATTACTGGGATACCATTGAATGGGACAGCTTTTTGAAGAAGCTTGATAAGTCCGACCTGCCTTCCGACATCGTAGATATTGTGGAAGAAATTGCAGAGCTTGATGCGGATGAGATTATGGACGAGATGGATGACATCCTGTGGGATCTCATGTATAATATGTATTGATTATGATGGAAATAAGTGGGATAAGTAAAAAATTTAAAAAGAAAACAGTCTTGAAAGACATCAATCTGACTGTACATGAGGGAAGCTGTGTGGGGATTCTCGGCGGCAACGGCAGCGGAAAATCCACACTGCTCTCCATTTTGGCAGGTGTTCAGAAAGCAGACAACGGTTCCTTCCTTTGGGAGGGAGCCGATTTGTTTTGCAACGAAAAGCTTCGTGCCCAGATTTTAGGTTATGTTCCACAGGGAAACCCTCTGATGGAGGAACTGACAGCATGGGATAACCTGAGACTGTGGTATGAGAAAAAGGAGTTGCAGAGCCAGCTGGAAACGGGTGTGCTTGCCATGCTTGGTATTTCTGATTTTATTAAGGTTCCTGTGCGAAAGATGTCCGGTGGGATGAAGAAGCGGCTTTCCATCGGGTGTGCGGTTGCAAATCATCCCAGACTGCTGCTTCTGGATGAACCGTCGGCTGCGCTGGACTTTATCTGTAAAGAACGTATCGGAAATTATCTGAAAGATTTTAAGGAGCAGGGCGGAACGATTTTACTTGCCACCCATGATGTACAGGAACTGGCGTTGTGTGATGTATGGTATATTTTGAAGGATGGTGTGCTTGTTCCCTATGTTTATGACGGGGATGTGCATCATCTGGTAGGAAAGCTGTAGGAGTACGGTATGGAGAAATTCGGAGGTTATTTTCTGGCACAGCTGAAACGAATTCAGAAAGTATTTCCTTTTATCTTTGCCATGACTTTGCTGCTTACCGGCTGCCTGACTTTGCTCGCATTCTCGATTCAGAAGGCAGATGCTTCCTCAGAAAAGAAGCAGAAGGTAAAAATTGGTCTGGCGGGAGACACGGCAGACAGCTATCTCGGTTTTGGCATACTGGCACTGCAGAAGCTGGATGTCTCCCGATTCGCCATTGATTTTCTGATTATGGATAAGGAGGAAGCGAAAGAAAAACTTGCCGCCGGCGAGCTTTCCGCGTATGTAGTGATACCGGAAGGTTTTGTGGATGCACTTGACCGGGGTGAGGATGTACAGATTACTTATGAGACGGCAAATGACAATGCCGGGGTGGCATCTGTTCTGATGAATGAACTGGTAAGTGTTCTTTCTGATGTGGTAAAGGAGTCCCAGAAAGCGATTTTCGGCACCTGGAGGATTCTTCCGGAGCAGGATGCAGAGACGGATTATGGGGCAGCCACAGACAGGCTGTACCTTCGCTTTGTGGAAATGTTCCTGAACAGAACCGTATTTTACCGGGTGATACTTCTCGGAGTATCGGATAATCTTTCCTTGAAAAGCTATTATTTTGTCGGAATCATGGTTTTGTTTATGTTGCTCTGGGGTATTACATGCAGTTCTTTGTTTGTAAAGAGGGATGTATCGCTGGCAAGACTTCTGAAGGCGAGAGGGCAGGGCATCGCAGGGCAGGTGGCAGCAGAGTATCTCGCCTACTTCGTGCTGATGGCAGCGAATATGTTCCTGATGATATTGCCGGTAGAAGCGGCTTTTTATCTGACAGGCTTGCAGATTTCGGAATGGGAGGGAGCACCTGTTCGTGGAATAATACTGTTTCTGGTGAAGATGCTGCCTGCGGCAGCAGTGCTCAGCGGATTTCAGTTTTTCCTGTATGAGTTGATTTCGGATATGATCAGCGGAATATTACTGCAGTTTCTTGCGGGCATCAGTCTGGCTTATCTGTCCGGCTGTATCTTTCCGGTTTCATTTTTCCCGGAGAGTATACAAAGACTTGTGTATCTGCTTCCATCCGGAGCGGTGATACGTTATGGTACAAAATGCATGCAGGGCTCGTTTCCTGCCGCAGAATCGGGAATTATGTTATTCTATCTTCTGGTGTTTCTCGGGCTGGCGGTAACAGTCAGGGAACGGAGGATAAAGGAATGAGAAAAATAAAACAAGGCATACTTTTTTATAGGATGCTGAGCAAGCGCTTTTTCAAAAAATATAGTTTTCTGCTGTTGCTTTGTGCTGTCCCCGTGCTTGCTTTCTGCCTGAAAAACGTTTCGGAACAGGAGAGCGGCATGCTGCACATTGTGCTCTGCCTGGAAGATAAGTCGGATGAGGCGGCAGAAAGAGTGGCAGAAAAGCTGATGTCTGAGGAGAGTATCCTGCACTATTGCATTGTGGAGGGACAGGATACGGCAAAAAAGATGGTGCAGGACGGAGAAGCAGACGCGGCATGGATCTTTCGCAGTGGGTTCCGGGAAAAAATAGATGCGTTAACGGAAAGAGGCATGGACGGGGAGGCACCGGTTCTTGTGCTGGAACAGGAAGACGATGTGGCGCTGCAGTTATCCAGAATCAAACTGTTTGGAGTTCTTTTCCCGGATTTATCTTATTCGTTGTATCAGAATTTTGCGTTTGATGACCTTGCTCTGGGTGAGAAACTTTCCCATGAGGAATTGAAGGAAATTTACGAAAAGACAGAGATAGAAGGAAATCTGTTCCGGCTTGCCTATGTAGAGAGGGGTGCTGACAGCACAGAAAAGCAGCAGAATTACATGACAGCGCCTCTGAGAGGAATGCTTGCTCTTCTTGTGGTTCTATGCGGGTTTGCAGCCGAGATGTTTTTCCTCAGGGATGCGGAAAATGGTGTACTGGATGGTATGGCTTTCCGAAGACGGGAAAAGAGGGTTTATATTTATCTGTTCGCAGCAATGGTGCCGATGGCTTCAGCAGTATTAGCGGCACTGTATCTGTCGGGGAATTTTACGAATGCGGCAATTGAACTGTCGATGATGGCACTTTATCTAATCTGCTGTGCTGTGTTTTGTAATTTGATCAGAAAAATCTGTGGAACCGTACATCGGCTGGGAGCATGTATTCCTATGCTGATGATAGGAATGTTTGTACTGTGTCCTGTATTTTTTAATCTGAAAAGCTTTCGGCTGGTACAGTATTTTCTGCCCCCCTACTATTATTTAAGCGGAGTGCGCACAGACGGCTTGATAAAGGAAATGTTATGTTACGGATTAGTTGGAATGGCGTTAAATTTAGGAATCGACAAAATAAAAGAGTGGTAAACGGTGCGGCAGCTATGCTGTTGGCTGTGCTCTTGTTGGCAGGCTGCGGGGAAGAGCCCCCTGCGCCGACGGAAGCGCCGGAGAGCATGTCGGAGGAGACCCCGGAATCGACGGAAGCGCCGGAGAGCATGTCGGAGGAGACCCCGGAATCGACGGAAGCGCCGGAGAGCATGCCGGAGGAGACATCTGCACCGACGGAAGCACCGGAGAGCATACAGCAGGGGAACCGTGAATCAACCGGCCTTTTGGTGGTAATTGATGCGGGGCATCAGAAAAAGGGAAACAGTGAAAAAGAGCCAATCGGCCCCGGGGCTGAGGAGAAGAAGGCGAAGGTAACCGGTGGAACCAGCGGAGCGACTAGCGGTCTGGCGGAATATGAATTGACACTGATGGTTGCGGAAAAACTGGAAGCGGAATTGACGGAAAGAGGATATGAGGTTATTATGGTGAGAACCTCCCACGATGTGGATATCAGTAACAGTGAGAGGGCACAGGTGGCAAACGATGCAGGCGCGGATGCCTTTATCCGCATTCATGCAAACGGTTCCGAAAATACCTCCGTACACGGAGCCATGACAATCTGTCAGACAGCGGGAAATCCCTACAATGGAGAACTGTATCAGCAGAGTAGAAATCTGTCGGACTATGTACTGGATAGTCTTGTGGAAGAAACCGGCTGTAAAAAGCAATATGTCTGGGAGACGGACACCATGAGCGGCATCAACTGGTGCACGGTTCCGGTCACCATTGTGGAAATGGGTTATATGACAAACCCGGAGGAAGATAAGCTCATGGCAACGGAAGAGTATCAGAAGAAAATTGCGGATGGGATTGCGAACGGAATCGATCAATTCCTGGGGCTGTCCGAGTAGACCCGGGCTTCAGACGATGGAACTTCAAACGATGGAGTAAGAGGAAACGGATGTTCAATTTTGAGGAAGAACTGAAAAAACTCCCGAAGGAGCCGGGAGTTTATATTATGAGAGATGACAAAGATGTCATTTTGTATGTGGGAAAAGCAGTGAACCTGCATAACCGGGTACGTTCCTATTTCCGGGAGAATATCGGCAGGGGACCTGCCATTGATAAGATGGTAACGCTGATTGCACGGTTTGAATACATTGTCACGGATTCGGAGCTGGAAGCTCTTGTGCTGGAGAACAATCTGATCAAGGAAAATTCTCCCAAATACAACACATTACTGAAGGATGACAAGACATATCCGTACATTAAGGTGACACTGGGCGAAGAGTTCCCGCGTATTTTATTTTCCCGTACCATGAAAAAGGATAAGTCCAAATATTTCGGACCCTATACCAGTGCTGCGGCGGTGAAGGATACCATTGAGCTTTTAAACAAGCTCTTTCATCTGAGAACCTGTAACCGGAATTTGCCCCGGGATATCGGACTGGAGCGCCCCTGTCTGAATTATCATATCAAACAGTGTCTTGCACCCTGCCAGGGTTATGTCAGCAGGGAAGAATACAGGGAGCAGGTCAATCAGGCACTGGAATTTTTGAACGGTAATTACAATATGATATTGAAGGACCTGGAATCGAAGATGAAGGCGGCATCGGATGCGCTTGATTTTGAGTCGGCAGCCGGCTACCGCGATTTATACAACAGTGTCAGACAGGTTTCCCAGAAACAAAAAATCACGGACAGTGTCGGGGAAGATAAGGACATTATCGCATTGTATCAGGATGAGTCGGAAGCGGTGGTACAGGTGTTTTTTGTGAGAGATGGCAAGCTGATCGGCCGGGAACATTACTACATGACACATGTGTCGGATGGAAACAAGCCGGAAATCCTGGAAAATTTTGTGAAGCAGTTCTATGCCGGAACGCCCTTCATTCCCAGAGAGCTGATGCTGCAATATGAAATCGGGGACAGGGAGCTGATTGAAAAATGGCTGTCAGACAAAAAGGGCGGCAGGGTTTATGTCAGGGTGCCCAAAATCGGTTCCAAAGAAAAGCTGGTGGAACTGGCTGCACAGAATGCACGGCATATTCTGGAGCAGGACAGGGAGCGATTGAAGCGTGAGGAAGGGAGAACCATCGGCGCAGTGAAGGAAATTGCGGAGATACTGGGACTGGAGCGCATTGAGCGCATGGAGGCATTTGATATTTCCAATATCAACGGTTTTGAAAATGTGGGTTCCATGATTGTTTTTGAAAAAGGAAAGCCAAAACCCAGTGACTACCGAAAATTCCGCATCAAGACGGTATCCGGGCCGGATGATTATGCCTGCATGCGAGAGGTGCTGACAAGGCGTTTTACCCATGGCATGGAAGAGCGGGAGGAGCTTGCGGAAAAGGAGATGGAAAATGAGTACGGCAGCTTTACCAGATTTCCAGACCTGCTGATGATGGATGGCGGAAGGGGGCAGGTCAACATTGCACTGTCCGTATTGAGTGAACTCCATATCAACATTCCGGTGTGCGGGATGGTGAAGGACGATAATCACAGAACAAGGGGACTGTATTTTAATAATGTGGAATTGCCCATTGATACACATACCGAAGGCTTTAAGCTGATTACCAGGGTACAGGACGAGGCACACAGGTTTGCCATTGAGTATCACCGGTCCCTGCGCAGCAAGGCACAGGTAAAATCGGTTCTGGATGATATTCCGGGGGTAGGACCTGCGAGAAGAAAAGCCCTGATGCGCCATTTTAAGTCCATTGAGGAGATTAAGTCCGCTTCGGTAGAAGAACTGCTGGAAATCCCTGAACTGAACAGAAGAGCGGCGGAGGACATCTGCGATTTCTTCCGCAAAAAAGAGGAGAGTTCATCTTCACATTAAAGATTTACTGTGATACAATGAGCGTATGAGCGCTCATCGCGCAAAACGGAAGGTGCCGGAGAATTAAAACCGCACAGAAATGAGGAAAACATGGAATATGTTGCTTTGACCCGTCTGATTGACAAAATGAAGCTGGACAACCTGACTCCTGAACTGGAGGTTAAGGGAATTAAGATTTTGCAGCCGGATATTAACCGTCCTGCTCTGCAGATGACAGGATTTTTTGAGCATTTTGATGCAACCCGTCTGCAGGTAATCGGATTTGTGGAATATACTTATATGGAGAGCCTGAGCGATGACCGCAAGCGGGAGATTTACGATGAACTGATGGAATATGATATTCCGGCATTTGTGTTCTGCCGGGAATTGAAGCCGGATCCGCTCTTTAAGGAAGCGGCAATCGCACACAAGATTCCACTGTTGTCCACCAAAAAGTCAACTTCCGGCTTTATGGCGGAAGCCATCAGATGGCTGAATGTGAAGCTGGCTCCCTGTATTTCCGTGCACGGTGTTCTTGTGGATGTCTACGGTGAGGGTGTTCTGATTACGGGTGAGAGCGGTATCGGTAAATCGGAAGCAGCACTGGAACTGATTAAGCGCGGACACCGACTGGTGACGGATGATGTGGTGGAACTGAGAAAGGTTAGCGATGATACCCTGATTGGCTCTGCACCGGATGTAACAAAGCATCTGATTGAGCTTCGCGGTATCGGCATTGTGGATGTGAAGGCTTTGTACGGTGCATGTTCCGTAAAAGATACATCAAACATTGATTTGGTCATTCGTCTGGAAGACTGGGATAAGGACAAGGAATACGACAGACTTGGGTTGGAGGAGACCTATACCGAGTATCTCGGCAATAAGGTGGTCTGCCATAATATTCCCATTCGTCCGGGCCGTAATCTGGCGATTATCTGTGAGTCTGCCGCAGTAAATCACCGTCAGAAAAAGATGGGTTACAATGCGGCACAGGAACTGTACACGCGTGTACAGAATTCTCTTGCAAAAAAGAGAGATGAAGAGGAAGAATAAATCCGAAGAGACGGGGGAAAAGAATATGAATAAGTATGCATTTGGAGTAGACATCGGAGGTACAACCGTTAAAATCGGTCTTTTTGACAAAGAAGGCCGTGTGCTGGATAAGTGGGAGATTCCCACTGTAAAGGACAACGAAGGTGTATCTATTTTGCCGGATGTGGCAGAGAGCCTCTTGGCAAAGATGAAGGAAAAGGGAATCGCAGAGAGTGACCTGGCAGGTATCGGAGTAGGTGCTCCCGGCGCAGTGGACAGTGAGGGAACTCTGGTAGGCGGTGCCGTGAATATTGGCTGGAAGGTCTTTAACATACCTAAGGTATTGAATGCATATATTAATGTACCGGTAAAGGCGGCGAATGATGCCAACGCTGCGGCATTTGGCGAAATGTGGCAGGGCGGCGGAAAAGGCTACAACAACATGGTTGCAGTAACACTGGGAACCGGTGTGGGCGGCGGTATTATCATAAACGGTAATATTCTGACAGGAGCCACAGGTGCAGGCGGTGAAATCGGACATATCCATATGAATGATGAGGAGACCGAGGAATGTGGCTGCAAAAATAAGGGCTGCCTGGAGCAGTACGCTTCTGCAACCGGTATTGTACGCCTTGCCAGAAGGCGATTGGCAAAGGATGACAAGCCCAGTATGCTTCGTGAGGGAACATTGTCTGCCAAGGCTGTATTTGATGCGGTAAAAGCCGGTGATGAGGTTGCCATTGAGATAGCGACACAATTCGGTGAGTATCTGGGAAAAGGGCTTGCAGCGGTGGCAGGAGTGGTAAATCCTGAAATTTTTGTAATCGGCGGTGGTGTATCCAAGGCCGGCGATATTCTGCTTTCCTTTGTGGAGCCGGTATTCCAGAAATATGCGTTTGAACAGTGCCGCGGTGCAAAATTTGCACTGGCGAAGCTGGGGAATGATGCGGGAATCTACGGAGCCGCAGGACTGGTTTTACGTGATTGATTTTGAATTCAGCGAATAAAAAAGGATCGTTAAATAAATGATAAGTGAAGCAGTGATACAGGCATTAAAAAATTTTGTACCCGAGGAAAATATCTGCTTACAAGAGCCAATGGCAGGCCATACTACATTTCGCATAGGAGGGCCTGCCGATTGCTTCGTACAGCTGGAAAATGAGGAACAGCTTAAAAAAGTACAGCGTTATCTGAACCAGGTGGAAATACCCTGGTTTATTCTGGGAAACGGGAGCAACCTTTTGGTCAGTGACAGGGGGTTTTCCGGAGTTGTCCTTCAGATAGGACAGAAGATGAAAAATATAGTCGTGGACGGTTGTAAAATGACTGTCCAGGCGGGAGCTTCCATGGCGCAGGCAGCGAAGGCAGCGTTGGAGCATGGCCTGACAGGCCTTGAATTTGCTGCAGGGATTCCCGGAACTGTAGGAGGCGGCGTGGTGATGAATGCAGGCGCCTATGGCGGTGAAATGTGCCAGGTGGTAGAGCAGGTTGTCGTGCTGGACAGGGAGGGTGAACGCATGGAACTCGATAACAGTACCATGGAGTTCGGCTACCGAACCAGTACCATCAAAAATCACTGCTTTACGGTAACGGAAGTTGTCTTTCGGTTACAGGAAGGTGAAAGGGAGCAGATTAAGGCGAAAATGGATGAACTGGCTGCCCTGAGGAGAGAAAAACAGCCTCTGGAGTATCCCAGTGCGGGAAGCACTTTCAAGCGGCCTGCCGGGTATTATGCAGGAAAACTCATTATGGATGCAGGCCTCAGAGGATATCAGATAGGTGGTGCCAGAGTGTCTGACAAACACTGCGGGTTTATTATAAACACGGGAAATGCTTCCGCACAGGATGTGAGAGACGTGATCTGCGAGGTGCAGGAGCGGGTAAAAGAGCAGTTTCATGTAAACCTGGAAACAGAGGTTTTATTCCTGGGTTTTTAAATTCGGCAGACATCCTTTACAGATGAGGGAATGAGGGAAATATGAGATTTGTTGTAGTTACGGGAATGAGCGGCGGCGGAAAAAGTACTGCCCTGAAAATGTTAGAGGATGCAGGGTTTTACTGTGTGGACAACCTGCCGATTTCACTGGTGGAAAAGTTTGTGGAATTAATTTCCATGCCAAACAGTGAGATTAACAAGGTTGCTCTGGGTCTTGATGTACGTGCGGATCAGTCCTTTGAGGATGCTACCAGGATCCTGGCACAGCTGAAAGAAAAGGGCTATAAATTTGAAATCTTGTTCATGGACGCAAATGAGAATGTATTGATTAAGCGTTATAAGGAGACGAGACGGGTACATCCGCTTGCTGCCGACGGCAGAGTGGAAGACGGTGTCAGGAGAGAGCGAAAAGCACTGGAGAATATCCAGCGCAGTGCCGACTATATCATTGACACAACAAATGTTCTCACAAGAGAATTGAAAGAGGAGCTTGACCGCATTTTTGTAGAAAACGGTGAATATAATAATCTCATGGTGACGGTAATGTCTTTTGGATTTAAGTATGGCATACCGGCGGATGCGGATCTTGTGTTTGATGTGAGATTTCTTCCGAATCCCTTCTATGTTGATGAGTTGAAACCAAAGACAGGGAATGACAAAGAGGTTCAGGACTATGTGATGTCTTCTGAGGAATCTGAGGTGTTCATGGAAAAACTGACGGATATGATACAATTTCTCATCCCGAATTATGTGAAGGAGGGAAAATATCGTCTGGTCATTGCCATCGGTTGTACCGGAGGGAAGCACAGGAGTGTGACATTGGCCAACGAATTATACCGTCGGATGAAAGATAAAGGAAGCTACGGATTGAAGCTGTATCATCGTGATGTGGCGCATCATGGTGTGTAGAATCAGGGTGGAGATACATGTCGTTTTCGAGTGAAGTAAAAGAAGAACTGGCGAGGCATATCAGTCCGGCGAGACATTGCCAGATAGCGGAACTGACTGCGATACTGAATCTATGCGGTCAGATAGGCATGGATGAAAAGGGTTATTTTACCATTGGGTTTCAGACGGAAAATGAGGCTGTTGTCAGAAAAGGCTTTACATTATTGAAAAAAACATATAATATAAATACTGACTTCCCGTTAACGGAAGAGGATATGAGAGATTTTTTGCAGAAGACAGGAAGCCTGGAAGAGCCTGTGAACAGTTTATTGATTAAAAATTCCTGCTGTCAGAGGGCATTCCTGCGAGGTGCTTTTTTAAGCATCGGTTCCATGAGTGACCCTGCAAAAGGCTATCATCTGGAGTTTGATTGTAATGACGAGGCAAAAGCAAAGCAGTTGCAGAAAGTGATTGCCGGGTTCGGCATTGAGTCAAAAATCATTCTTCGCAAAAAGTATTACGTTGTTTATCTCAAAGAAGGCTCTGGCATTGTGGATTTGCTGAATGTCTGTGAAGCACCGGTTTCTCTGATGAACCTTGAAAATTTACGGATTCTGAAAGAAATGAGAAATTCTGTGAACAGGCGTGTAAACTGCGAGACGGCCAATATCGCCAAAACGGTGAATGCAGCGACAAGGCAGGTAGAAGACATTGAATATCTGAAAGCTCATTATGGTTTTCAGAATCTGCCGCAGAGTCTGAGGGAGATGGCAGAGGTTCGCCTGGAAAACCCGGATGCGCCGTTGAAGGAGCTTGGAGAATATTTCAATCCTCCTATCGGAAAGTCGGGAGTGAACCACAGACTGCGAAAACTCAGTGAGATTGCAGAGAAAGTAAGGTTGTCATCAGTGTAAACTGTTGTAATCAGTGTTAACTGTATAGGCCCTAAGGTAAGGGCAAAAGAGGAGGAAAGTTATGACAAAGAGGAGTATCCGGATTCAGTTGGAAAATGGTCTTGAAGCAAGACCCGTTGCACTGTTGGTGCAGGAAGCCAGCAAGTACGAAAGCACTATCTACATCCAGTCAGGTGACAAGAGAGTCAACGCAAAGAGTATCATGGGTATGATGAGTCTTGGCCTGAACAGTGGAGAAGAGCTTGTTGTTTCCGCAGAGGGAAAAGATGAGGCAGCTGCCGTAGCAGGTATCGAAAATTTTCTGAGCGGAAAGGATGCCTAGTCGGGCAGAATTGCAGTAATGTGAAACAGAGGGAGGCAGGGTCAATAGAAGTATCTGTTGGTTCTGCCCCTTTTTCATCTCATATAAAAACGTTTTCCATACACGGGAAGGAGTGAGAATTGTGAGAAGGAAAATGCTGTTTATCTACAATCCGAAGGCCGGAAAGGCACAAATCAGGTATAAGTTGGCAGATATATTGGATGTATTTGCCGAAGCAGAATACGAATTGACGGTCGTTCCTACAAGAAAAAAGGATGATGCGAGGGAAGCGGTGGCGGCCAGAAGCGAAAAATATGATTTGGTTGCGTGCAGCGGTGGAGACGGCACTTTGGACGAAGTTGTCACAGGGATGATGCAGAGCGGTTTCCGGACTCCTATCGGCTATATTCCTGCGGGCAGTACCAATGATTTCGGTGGCAGCCTGGCTTTGCCGAAAAATATGGTGCGGGCAGCCAGAACAATTGTGGAAGGGAAAAATTTTCCCTGTGATGTGGGTTCCTTTAACAAGGATACCTTTGTCTATATTGCAGCCTTTGGTCTTTTTACCGATGTGTCTTATGAGACGGCGCAGGACGTAAAAAATGTGCTGGGTCATATGGCATATCTTCTGGAAGGTATGAAAAGGCTACCGACGATTCACTCCTTTCCCATGAAGGTTACCTATGGAGAAGAAGTAATCGAGGATGATTTTATCTTTGGCATGATTACAAACTCCGTATCCGTGGGGGGATTTAAAAACATTACCGGGAAAAACGTCAAGCTGGATGATGGCGTATTTGAGGTGACATTGATTAAGCGCCCCAGAAATCCCATTGAACTGAATAACATTATGCTTTCTCTGATAAACAGAGATATCGATACCAATGCCATGTATTGTTTCCGAACGGACAAAGTGGTACTGGAATCCGAAAAGGCAGTGGCATGGACTCTGGATGGAGAAAACGGCGGGAGCCATACGAGAGTGGAAATCCGGAATATATGCAAAGCAATCGATATTCGGGTAAAATAATTTTGACAAAAATTTATCAAGGTGTTATACTGTTCGCAGAGGAAATAGAAAAACGAATTTTTTCGAGGCTCTGTATGGTAGAGTTTCGTGAGAATAATTGAAAATGAGATAAAACGGAGGTAAGTAACATGTTAGTTTCTGCAACAGAGATGCTGAAAAAAGCAAAAGCAGGTCATTATGCAGTAGGTCAGTTCAATATCAACAACCTTGAGTGGACAAAATCCATTCTGCTGACAGCAAAGGAGTGCAAGTCTCCTGTTATCCTGGGTGTATCCGAGGGTGCCGGCAAGTATATGGGCGGCTATCATGCAGTAGTAGGAATGGTAAACGGTCTGTTAAAGGACTTGGATATCGATGTTCCCGTAGCACTGCATCTGGATCATGGTACCTTTGAGGGATGCTATAAGTGTATCGAGGCAGGCTTCTCTTCCATCATGTTTGACGGTTCTCACTATGCAATTGATGAGAACGTTGCAAAGACCACAGAGCTGGTTGCTGCAGCACATGGCAAGGGAATGTCCATCGAAGCCGAGGTTGGTTCCATCGGCGGAGAAGAAGACGGTGTAGTTGGAATGGGTGAGTGCGCTGACCCTAAGGAGTGTAAGGCAATCGCTGATCTGGGTGTAGATTTCCTGGCAGCAGGCATCGGCAACATCCATGGTAAGTATCCTGCAAACTGGAAGGGACTGAGCTTTGAGACTCTTGACGCTGTACAGCAGCTGACAGGTGAGCTTCCTCTGGTGCTTCACGGCGGTACCGGTATTCCCGCTGATATGATTAAGAAAGCAATTTCTCTCGGCGTTGCAAAGATTAACGTAAATACCGAGTGCCAGCTGGCTTTCGCTGATGCTACCCGTAAGTATATCGAGGCTGGCAAGGATCTGGAAGGAAAGGGCTTCGACCCTCGTAAGCTTTTGGCTCCCGGTGCTGAGGCAATCAAGGCTACCGTGAAAGAGAAGATGGAGCTGTTCGGTTCCGTTGGTAAGGCTTGATTGATGCGATAAGTGCCTAACAAAATGAAAAGTTTTCAAAAAGCCCTGAAAGTACTGTTCTCCGGTACTTTCAGGGCTTTTGATATGCACTTCTATTTCCGCAAGCCTGAGAACAGGCTCTTGAGAATGAAAGGCTCACTTTACGGGGGAGTTTCAGCCTCTCTGTTGAACTAGCCACTCTTTCATATCTATCAATGAATCCAGTGAATCAAAGAGTTTAGCTCGTAATCAAAGAGTGGGCGCTCCTCATATACATAATTATTATTTTGTACATACATCGTTTTTACAGTTACAGTACCATCTTCATGGAGAATCAAAACGCGGTCAAACGATTTATTCGTAGCCATAGCCACGACATGGTCGGCGTAGACGCCTTCACTATTTGAACATATTACACTTCCGTCCGCTTTCAGTGCATAGGTGCGACCAGGACCTGCATACACAGCCACGATGTTCTTCCAATCGGATACATTGCATTCGCCGGAATTATTACGCCCTGTAGCTACCACGGTGCCGTCTGCTTTCAACCCAACAATGTGATCCTTACCTGCGGACACGGCTACAATGTTTTTCCAGTCGGATACATTGATTAGGTTATAGCCATTCGCCCCCGTAACTACCACAGTACCGTCTGCTTTCAGTACCACGTCCACTTTATTGCAGCAGACAAATTTTTACGTTTCATAAAGATATATTACCCTCTGAAATTTTAACAATTTCTGAAGATGATATTTCAAATTCTTAAGAGGTTTGAACACTCTCTTAATTTCCCGAAAGCAAAGGTTAAGGTTGGCCGGAACCCATTGAAAACGGCATAATTAGCGAATATACTTGCCTCATCAGACAAAGCACCGGGGGAAAGACGGTGCAGGAAGGCGGGGGTATTTATGGAACAGATTACAATCGAAAGAATGAAAAGGACACAGATTATTCTTCTGCTGGCAGCGTTTTTGCTGTTTCTGGGCGGCTGCGGGAAAGAAGATGGGGACAGTGTAAGGAATCTGTCGGATATGGCGGTTCCCATGTCCGGTGGGGTGGATATTGAACATTTCGGAAGTGAGGAATGGACAGGGGGAAATGTAGGGTCAGAGGAGAATCGTACGGAGCAGGAGTTATCGGCAGAACCGGAGCATATTTCTCATGAGGAAGCAGAGTATGTCCTGGAGGAGGATTTTATCAAGTCCTGTGTCAGCATTTTTGTCAGCGAGAGGCGAAACTAGCAGATTTTACGCTATTTTACCACGTTTTTAAAAATTGTACCCTCACACTTGAAAAATTGTTCCTTAGAAAGATTTGTACCGCACAAATTTTTCGGGGGAAGAATTGTATCTTGTTGTGAGGGCTTTTTTCATGCTAAGGTTACGCCAGAAGGAGGTTGGGGCACATGAAGTTCTCAAAAAAATCGAAAAATGTTTATCGGGCACCCAAGAAAACCTTTCGGGAAAAAATGATAGCCATATACCATTACAGATGGTTTTACCTGATGTTTCTTCCCGTATTTCTTTCCTTGCTGGTGTTCCATTATTTTCCTATGTACGGTATCAAGTATGCCTTTACAGACTACACACCGTTTAAGGAACCAACCTGGGTAGGCTGGGCAAACTTCCAGTATCTGTTTTCCAGTAAACGATTCTGGCAGGCCTTCAGAAATACAATAGAACTCAGTTTAATCAAACTGGTGCTCGGTATGGTATTCAGCGTTGGTCTGGCACTGTTGATTGATGAAGTAAGAAGCGTTGTTTTCCGCAAGGTGACACAGACGATTGTCTACATTCCCCACTTTATTTCATGGGTAGTTGTAGCTTCTATCTTTACCTTGTTCCTGTCACCTCAGTCAGGTATGGTGAACGCAATTATCACATCATTCGGACATGAACCGATTTACTTCCTGGCGAGCGATAATTGGTGGAGAGTTGTCTTCTATCTGTTAAATCTCTGGAAGGAAACAGGTTGGGGAACCATCATCTACATAGCGGCTCTGGCCGGTGTGGATCAGGAGATGTACGAGGCAGCGACCATCGATGGCGCTGGCCACATGCAGAGAGTATGGTATATTTCCATTCCTGCCATCAGCGTGACTATCCTGACAGTATTTATTCTGAATCTGGCAAAGGTTCTGAACCTGTTTGATTCTGTTTTCGTATTGCAGAATGACAGCGTTATTAAGTCTTCGGATGTTATCGGAACCTATGTATACCGTTTAGGTATCACAAGCGCCGATTACGGTGTATCAACAGCAGCCGGTCTGTTTAAATCGGTTATCTCTCTTGTCCTGATTACTGTTGCGAACAAGCTGAGTAAAAAAATCAAGGGGGAGGGAATTTTAGGATGATGAAGGAAAAATTGTCCTTTGAAAAGGGCAGACGCGGAAGAACCGTCTTCGTTATTTGTAATACCATTTTCCTCTGCTTTTTGATGCTGATAATGATTATTCCTCTTTGGAAGGTTATCGTAGATTCCCTGGATCCTACTTCGGTAGGAATCAGACTCTGGCCCAAGCAGATCAGTCTTTACGCGTACAAGACCATTTTGACAAAGAAATCCCTATATCAGCCGTTTCTGGTGTCTGTATATACCACGGCGGCAGCTACGGTAGTAGGCCTTTTGATGACAACCCTTGCGGCGTATGTCATCCTGCAGAAGGAGATACCCGGAAGAGGACTGATGATTGGCTATATCATGTTTACCATGCTGTTCAGCGGCGGTATGATTCCAGCATACCTGAATATCAAGAATCTGGGGTTGATGAATAATCTGCTGGTAATCATTCTTCCCGCAGGCTTAAGTACCTACAATATGGTATTGATGCGAAGCTTTTTTGAAAGCATTCCCGGTACCCTGTACGAGGCAGCGGAACTGGACGGCTGTACGCCGCTCGGTATTTTCTGGAGAATTGTATTACCGCTTTCAAAGCCGGCGCTTGCATCCATCGGTTTATTTATTGCAGTGGGAACCTGGAACGAATATATGCCTTTCATTCTGTATATGCAGGATAACAGCAAGATGAACTTCCAGGTGAAGGTGAGGGAGCTGATTCTGCAGGATGCACTGGCGGGAACAGCCATCTCCGCATCGGATGATATGTTGAAAAGTGCAGTTGTAGTAGTTGTTGTATTTCCATTTCTCGTTATCTATCCCTTTGTGCAGAAATACTTCACCAAAGGCGTGACAGTAGGTGCAGTAAAGGGTTAAGATATAAAATAAGGAGGGTTAATATGAAAAACAAAGTAACAAAGAAATTGCTGGCAGTCGCACTTGCTTCTGCTATGGCAATGGGTACCGCAGCATGCGGATCTGAGGATGCCGGAAACAGCACCCCTGCAAGTTCTTCCGCAGCAGCTTCTTCCGAGGCAGCTCCCGCAGCGAGCAGTGAGGCTCCCGTGGAGAAAACGGTGGAGAAGCCCGACACGATTTCCTGGTGGACACATGACGGACTGAATGAAGAGAACGGTTCCGAGCAGTGGTTTGCGGAATTTGAGGAAAAGACCGGAATTCACCTCGACCATCAGTTTATTCCGAACAACGAGTATTATGATAAGTTGAAGCTTGCTTTTGCTTCCGATGAAGTTCCCGAGGTATTTGACTTAAACGGAGCAAATCTGGCACTGTACGCTTCTCAAGGCGCTATCTATGATTTGACAGATCTTCTGAAGGCATCTGATTTGTATGATAAGGTTGATCCGGCAATCTGGGAAGCGATTTCCATCGACGGAAAGATTTATGCTATCCCGAAGGAAATGCCTTCTGCAGCTGTAACCTATGTACGTGGTGACTGGCTGGAGAAACTGGGCATGCAGCCTCCTACCAATTATGATGAGTTCCTTGACATGATTCGCCGCTTTAAGGCAGAGATTCCTGAGTGTGAAATCGGTCTGACTGCTCCCGGCGTAAAGAGTGAGATGAATCTTCCGGAATTCTATCAGGGAGCTCACTATGGCTTCACTAAGGTTAACGGCGAATGGATTGACGGTTTTGCTCAGGACAACATGGCAGAGGCAATGCAGAGAATGCAGGACGCTTACAAAGAAGGCCTGCTTGACATGGAAATTATTACCAACACCACTTCTACCTGCCGTGACGCATGGTATGAAGGTAAGGTCGGTGTATTCAACTACTGGTCCGGTAAGTGGGGTGGCACCTTGCAGGAGAGACTTGAGGCAAACAACGAAGGTGCAGTTGCTTTGGCTATCGAGCCCATCGCAGAGGCTGATTATCTGTTTGCAACTCTTGGCGGTTTGTGCATTTCCTCCAAGGTAAGCGATGAGAAGGCAGAGCAGATTTTCAAATACTTCATTGAGTATATGCATGACGGCGGTGAGGGACAGGTTCTGTTCCAGAGCGGTGTGGAAGGCGTTCATTGGGAACAGGATGGCAACAATGTAAAGCCTCTGCCCAACCTGGCTGATCCTTCGGCAGTAACTGTCAGCGTTTGGATTACCCCCTGGCTTGCTATTTCTCCTCTGGAGGTAACAGACAAGAACACTGAGACTTCCGATGCAGTGAAGAAGTCTCTGGCAATCACGGATGCAGCAGCACAGCAGGTAGCAGTTACTCCTGTATCCAATACATTGAACAAGATTACTTCCGACCTTGAACTGGAGAAAGCAGATATTCTCGCTAAGGTTGTGATGGGCGAGATGACTGTGGAAGACGGTGTGGCTGCATATAAGGAAGTGGCTGAGGAACTGAATGTAGAACAGGTTCTGAAAGAACTGAACGGCAACTAAGCCTCCTATGCTTGAAAAAGCTAAAATAAATACGGGTGTTCCCTGGGATTATATCTCAGGGAATTTCCTGCGTTCTGGAAATAGTTTCCTTTGAACGGACAGGTATGCTATACTAAAAAGTGTATCATGAAAGAGATACAAAAAAGATGAAACGGGGTAAGAGTTCGTATGAGCAGATTGTGGTATAAGCAGCCGGCGGCAGAATGGGAAGAGGCGCTTCCCATCGGCAACGGAAGGCTGGGCGCCATGGTATATGGCGGTGTGGACAGAGAACTGATTCAGGTCAATGAGGAGAGCATGTGGTTCGGGGGAGCTGTGAACAGGCATAACCCCGATATGAAAGAAAACCTGCCTCTTATCAGAGAATATTTGGAAAAAGGGGAAATCCGGAAAGCGGAACAATTGATGGACATTGCCATGTCCGGCTGTCCGGAAAGCATGCACTCCTATCAGACGCTGGGAGAAATTCAGATAACGTTCGACGGGCTTGGCAGTGCTTCTGACAGAAAAAACTGGAGTGTCAAAAAGGTGGAAGAGCCTGAACGGACGGAGCATTATGTGAGAAGCCTTGACTTGGATAATGCTGTGGCAGCTACCTCCTTTCAGTGGGGAGATGCCGGGTATCAAAGAGAATATTTTGCCTCTCATCCGGCGGACTGTATCCTCATGCGATTTGTAGCAGAGGAAGCAGGAACGGTAAATTTTACAGCCAGACTGCGTCGTGGTAAATGGTTTGACGGCGTGAAAAAAACCGGAGAAAACGGCATTCTGCTCTACGGAAATCTGGGTAGAGGCGGCTACGAATTTGCCATGGAACTGAGAGCAAAGGCAGTCGGAGGAAGAGTCCGCACAGTGGGAGAGTGTCTGAAAGTGGAGGATGCCAAGGAAGTTATCCTGTATTTCACGGCAGATACCACGTATCACTACACGGGTGCAGAAAAAGATACCTGGGTCAGGAATTATCTGCAGGAGGAACACTCCCTGAGAGACGGTCTGACGGAGGAACTGTCGGAAACGGAAAAGCAGGAATACCGGTATCAGGCTGCCTTACAGGCTTTCTTGGAGAAAAAACTCTCGGAGCGGTTTGCGCGTGTGATGGATGTTTCCTATGAACAGCTTCGGGAGGAACATATCCGGGATTACCGCAGTTTGTATGATAGGTTTGAGTTCCAACTGGAAGGCATGGAGCAATATGATAAGCTGCCCACGGATGAACGCCTGTGTGATGCAAAGGCAGGAAAGGCAGATACGGGATTAAGCAAGCTGCTGTTTGATTTCGGAAGGTATCTGACGATTGCAGCAAGCAGAGAGGGCGGTTTGCCCACCACGCTACAGGGACTGTGGAACAAGGATTTCTTCCCTTCCTGGGACAGCAAATATACCATTAATATCAACACGGAGATGAACTACTGGCATGTGGAGAGCTGTAATTTGTCCGATTGTCACCTGCCGCTGTTTGAGCTGTTGGAAAAGGTGCAGAAAAACGGAAGATATACCGCCAGACAGATGTATGGCTGCCGTGGATTTGTCGCTCATCACAACACGGATATTCACGGGGATACGGCACCCCAGGATATCTGGTACCCCGGTTCCTACTGGACCATGGGCGGTGCATGGCTATGCACTCACCTTTGGATGCATTATCTCTACACACAGGACAAAGAGTTTTTGAAAAAGGCATTTCCGGTGATGGCGGAGGCGGCTCTGTTCTTCGTGGATTTCCTTATTGAGAAGGATGGTTATCTTGTGACAAGCCCGTCAGTTTCACCGGAGAACACCTATATTTTGCCGAACGGGGAAAAAGGCGCCTGCTGTATCGGTGCAACCATGGACAACCAGATTTTGAGAGATTTATTTGGTGACTGTATCGGAGCGTGGAAGGCACTGGGCGAAGAAGTTCCTGAGGGATGCAGGATTGAAGATGTGGACAGTATTCCGGAACTGATGCAGGAGATTGCAGACTGTCGAAATCGTCTGATGCCTGACCGGATCAGTGAAAGCGGACGTATCATGGAATGGATGGAAGATTACGAGGAAGCAGAGCCGGGACACCGGCACATTTCGCACCTGTACGGACTCTATCCTGCTGGGCAGATTACTGTGGACGGCACGCCGGAACTGGCTGCAGCAGCCCGGAAGACACTGGAACATCGTCTGTTAAGCGGAGGAGGACATACGGGATGGAGCCGTGCCTGGATTATGAATCATTATGCCAGCCTCTGGGATGGAGAAAAGGCTTATGAGAATATTAAAAAGATGCTGGAAGTTTCCACCTATCCGAATTTGTTTGACAGGCATCCGCCGTTCCAGATTGACGGAAATTTCGGTGCCTGTGCGGCCATGAGCCGTATGCTGGTACAGAGCAGTGAGGAAAGAGTCATTCTTTTGCCGGCGTTGCCGACAGCCTGGGCTGCCGGTTCCGTCAGAGGGCTTCGAGTGGTAGGAAATGCGGAAGTATCGTTAAGCTGGAAAGATGGGAAGCTTGTGCGGGCGGACTTCCGCGCTGATTCAGACTATGACACTTGCGTCATATATGAGAAAAAGAGCGTACATCTTTGCCTGAAGACCGGAGAGAGCAGGGAAGTGGTGTTCTGAGTCAAAAAAGACTGCTGTTTGAGAATATGAGAGGGTTAAATGAAAAAGGTATTTAAGAATTCTGTATTCAGGTTCCTTGTTTCCTATATATTGGTGCTGGTGCTGCCACTGGGGATTGTGAGTTTTGGTTTTCAGGTTGCTTTCCGGATTGTGGAAAATAACCTGAAGGTGACGCATATCAACATGCTGCAACGAAGTGCCGATGTAATCGAAAACGAGTTGGTGGATATGGAGACTATGGCGCTGCAGGTTGCAAACGCTGCCAATATTCTGGATATGGCATCCAAGAAAAAGGGAGACGACAATTACATTATGACAGCTTTGGATGCTCTGAATGACTTCACCCTTTATCTGAACTATCAGGATATAGACTTGATGAAATCAAAGAGTGCCTATATTTATTTCCGCAACACAGACCTTGTCATGTTTGAGAAGAGCTACTACAAGCCATCCATTTTCAGAACTTATCTGAATGATTGGGGAATTGATTATGAAGAGTGGCAGAAAAACATGACAGATCCGGAACTGGTTGCACCCGAGTTTCGCAGGATGGGAGACAGCTTTGAGTATGTATTTCCTTTTTCCAAGATGATGTTTGGAGAGAGGCAGGGTGTAATTGTGTTCAGAATTGACGAGGATGTCATTTTCCAGAAGATGAAGTTTATCAACAATCTGGAGAGCCAGGAAACCTATCTGGTGGAAATTCTGGACAAAAACGGAGAGAGAATCTGGCTGTCAAATACACTGGAGGAATTTCCTGAGCTGACGCCGGAGGAATTGGAGGGAGGCTACCTGGAGAAAGATGGGCTCAGCATTATTGCAACGGAGTCGGATAACCTGCACTGGTATTATGTGCTGGCATTACCGGTAAAGGAGAGTCTGTCTGAACTGCGTGCACTGAAAAATACAGTCATGCTACTGATGCTGGCGGCAATCATCGGAAGTATTTTTCTCTCTCTGATTCAGGCGGTACGAAAAGGAAAGCCTGTGGATGAGGCGTTGCAGGCCTTAACGCCAGAAGGAGAGGAACCGGAGCGTTATGCAAATCTGGGAACGGCTGTGTCGGGTATCGTGAAACGGCATGAGGATGTGCTGCGTGAGGCGGAGCAGAATAAGTTTTCGCTGCAGAAGCACTTCTTTGATGAACTGCTGACTGCAGGATTCGGTTCGGAGGCTCAGCTGAAGGCAGAGGCTGCAAAGGTTGGGCTGGACATCGACAATCAGATTTATCAGACAGCATACATCCAGATGTTTTCCGAGAATGATTTCTCCACGGTGGATGATCAGACCATGAATGAAATCCGAGTGCTTTCCCAGCTGATGAAAAACCATCTGCGGGAAAAGTGCAGAAATAATGTCTGGTTTCACAAGAAGAATTATAACTCTGAGATTGCTATTTTTGCCATTGATCATATGGAAGCGGATGTCATTGACCTCATTCGCGAGACAAAGGATTGGATGATAGAAGAATGTCAGATTGAAATCAGCAGCGGAATCGGCGGTACGTGTAATAACCTTCTCTTAATCTGGCGCTCCATGGAAGAGGCGAAAATAGCCCTTGGAAGCTGTACCAGAGAAAATCCGGTAGTGGGCTATCGGGCGGAGCTGATAAACAGCAGTGAATATTATTTCCCTTCCATCGCCGAGGATAAACTGGAGGAATGCCTGCGTTCCGGGCAATGGCAGGAGGCAAAGGATATTCTTGCCCTGCTGGAGACGGAAAACTGTGTCAACAGAAATCTTCGGAGAAACCAGTTTATCAAACTGAACAGAAAAATTATGGATATCCTCGGAGGGGTATGGAAACAGGAGGAACTCAGTGAAAAAGCCTTCTGGCTCAACGAGGTACTGATGCAGCCGGAAATTCCCCAACAGGAGTATTTTCACAGATTACGACAACTGTGTCGTAAAATTTGCAATGATAATGTAGAGAAAAAACAGGAGCAGAGAGGACAGCTTGTGGAAGAAATAAAGGAGTACATACGGGCACACTACTGTGAATCCGACATGGGACTTTCCAGAGTCGGAGGGGAATTCCGTGTGTCCGAGAGTTATCTTTCCACCGTGTTCAAGGAGCAATCCGGCGGGAATTTTGCGGATTATCTGGAAACACTGCGCATTGAGAAGGCATGTGAACTGCTCCAGGACAAGAAACTTACCGTGAATGATGTGGCAGAGACGGTAGGGTATAACAGTGTACAGTCTTTCCGGCGTGCTTTCAAGCGTGTGAAGGGAGTCAGTCCCAAGGAGTTGCGCGGAGGGGAAGAGTAGGCGACAGATTGAGAGGAAAAATGAGCGAAAAAATATTTGAAATGATTCGAAAAAAGGATTTAAATGCGTTGAAAGCGCTTCTTGTGGAATATCCGAGAGCTTTGGATGCGGAGGAGGACGGCGTTTGGGCACTGCATGAGGTAATTCGTCAGGGCAGCCTTGAGATGGCAAGGTATGTCGTGGAATACGGCATTGTGAATCTGAATCTGGTTGACAGAGTCGGGAACACGGTTCTGCACTATGGCGTGGAATCAGGAAACCTGGAACTGGTGAAATATCTGGTAGAGCGGGTAGATTCTTCGATTACGCAGGCAAACCTGAAAGGGGAGACACCCTTTGACACAGCGCAGCGCCTGGGACAGAAAGAGATTCTCAGCTACTTTGAGGAGAAACTGGGGGCAGAGGCCAAGGATATGTACCATAATCCCATCTGTCGCGGTATGAATCCCGATCCTTCCATTGTCCGGGTGGGAGAGGATTACTATATGGTGAATTCTTCCTTTCTGTTTTTCCCGTGCATTCCCATCTCCCATTCCAGAGATTTGATTCACTGGGAGGTAATCGGGCATGCGATTACCAATCCCGACTGGGCTCGTCTGAAAGGGATTGAGGGAGGCAGAGGCTACTGGGCACCGGATATTTCCTATTATGAAGGAAGATATTATATAACAGCGACATATCGTCTGAATGAGGGAGGCATGCCGCAGAGACTGCAGATGGTTACCTCCTCCGATAAGCCTGAGGGTCCTTACTGTGAACCCGTTTTTCTGGATGAAGACGGAATTGACCCGTCTATTTTTACGGACCTGGATGGGAGACGTTACATGCTGTTAAACAGAGGAGCCAGAATTTTTGAAATCAGCAAAGATGGAAGAGAAATTTTGTCCGAGCCGAAGCTGCTCTGGTACGGAGAAAACAAAAAGGCATCGGAAGGTCCTCACATGCTTTACAAGGACGGCTATTATTACCTGTTTATGGCAGAGGGCGGCACCGGAATGGGACACAGGATTTCGGTGGCTCGTTCCAGGACGCTGATGGGGGTCTATGAATCTTGTCCTTATAATCCTATCTTACGTCAGTGGGATGAGAAAAAACAATTGCAGTGCTGTGGACATGGTATGCCTGTGGAAACACAGACGGGTGACTGGTACATGGTTTATCTCTGCAATCGTCCGGGAACGGCGGGATATGCGCTGTTGGGACGCGAGACGGCACTTGACCCGATTACCTGGACGGCAGACGGCTGGCCCCTGGTCAATTCCCTGAGAGGTCCTTCCGATTTGCAGAAGAAACCTTTGCTGCCGAAGCGTGTGGAAGATGATTGTACCGAAGACAATGTTCCTGAAAGCACATTGCAGGCTTCGGTGGAAGTGCATAAGCCGGCATCTTCCGTACAGGAGAGACGGAGGCCGATACCTTTTTCTCCGGATGACGGTCTCTGGCAGGACTGGTCCACGATCCGCGGCTTTGAGCCGGGAACTTTTGCGGAAAAAGATGGCGCAATTCTCATCCGGGGCAATGGCAGGGATTTGAATACTTCGGATTATAACAGCCTGCTGCTGAAACACCAGCAGGAATTTCAGTTTGAGATGAGCTGCAGAGTATCTGTGGAGGAAACAGCAGATTATGGTGAGAATACCGGAAAATCAGCTGATGGGGATGGAACAGTACATACTGAAAAGTCAGTTGATGCGGATTGGGATCTGGGACTGACCTGCTATTATGACGAGAACAGTTATTTAAAACTGGCGTTGTGTAAAAGATGTGGAAAACATGGCATTTTGGCAGCAGAATATGTGGACGACAGATATGTGACAGAAGAATTTCTGGAACTTGAAGGCATTCAGACGAAAGCAGAGTTGAAAATCGCAACGGATGATTTGAAGAGAAGTCTGTATTATAAAGACAATGACGGCAGCTGGAGGCAGGCGGCAGTTTTTGAAAATACCGTCTACCTCAGCAGCGAAGGTCTGAAAAAAGGAAAGCGCTTCACCGGTGCAGCTGCAGGCATTTATGTGAACGGAACAATGAAAGGATGTTTTGAGAAGTTTTTGCTACATCATTCCCACTAAAATCTGAGCAAAAAACAAACTTTGTCTGCCAAAATCTCTGATACATATGTTATAATCGAAGAGTGAATCAGAACAGCGAAGATAAATGATTCCAAAGGAGAGATACTGCTGTGCCGGAAAAAAAGAATCTTTCAGATTACACATTTATCCCAAGAAACCCAAACACAGCAAGAGAAATTCAGGAATTTTGCATGAATGCCGGCAACTGGATGGATGTAAAGTGCCCACCGTCAGCCGATTTTGCGATGGCGAAAAGGGACGAACCTTCGGAGCGTATTGTGAAATATGCGAACAGCATCTATTTTAAGGGAAAAGACAATCTTGGAGCCTTTTTCCGCAGGTACGATATGCAGAATGATGAAGAGCATATTATTGCGGTGGACGAAACTACGCCGACCTGCGGAGAACTTAATTTTAAGCACGTGATTGTCGGCAGTGACGAGGTTGGAACCGGTGAGCGTTTCAAGCAGATTATTGTGACTGCGGTAGCTGTCACGCCGAGTCATATGGATGAACTGATTCGCATGAATGTGACGGATTCGAAGCAGATGAAAAAGAGTCAGCTCAGGCTGGCCGGCGAGGTATTGTCGGGAATTTCATCACAGCAGGCATGGGAAATTTTTGAGAATGAAGACACCGATATCGCCTTGGAAGACGCGTTTGTCAAATTTCGGTGCAGAATCCTGCCAAACAGGGAATATGATAAGTTTCAGAGAATAGAAAACGGTAAGGACAAAAATAATTTGCTGGGGGAGCTTCATGCGGGAGTTTTAAATCCGCTGATTCGGGTGTGCAAGCCGGACTATGTTGTGGTGGATGACTTTATGGAGACGGATAAAAGTGTGCGCGATGAATTTTGTGCGGCTCTGAATATGGAAAGTAGGAGAGTTTTCCTCAGGACTAAGGCAGATGCAGTCAACATGGCGGTTTCGTGTGCGTCAGTCATCAGTGCGTATCTCAGTGATATTTACATGGAATGGCTCACGGAAAAAATAAAAAAAGATTACGGAATTACCGGTGATTTTGCATTGCCGGCGAACAATCTGGCATTCAAAGAGCAGAAAAGAATGCTTGCCGAAGCGGGTGCAGATGCAGATGTAGTATTTGCAAAGTACGCAAAGACCACATTTCGGTCAAAATAGATACAGAATCATTTTGCAATGTATTGGGAGTGCATTCTGAAACAGGGAGACAATCACCAAAGGATATTTATAGTACGGATGCAGAAGCATTGGCCTTTGTGGCATATGCGGAAAAAAAGTCGATAACGGGAAGAGAATACTTGAAATATATGACCTGCATTTTTCATGGGGGTACAGTGGATACCCACGGAGTGAGACACCAGGCAGGAAGAACACTCACGAACGTGAAAGCAATGGAAAATGCGGTGGAGATGGCTGTAATTGATTATTGCATGCAACACAAGATCAGAAGTGTGGAGATTGTCTATGACCTGGAGGAAGAGATCTTTACAGACAGGAGAGACATCTATGGGCGAACCGCGGAGCAGAATTCAGAAACGAAACGAAGAATAGTCTTTGAGACGGAATCTGGTTATGTCAATGCATGTCTGTACAGAGAGGATGCACGGGGAGTAGACAGCCGCAGACTGATTGACGCACTTCACTGGAATCAGGATAGAAAATGGCTGCGGGAGCTGGGCACGAAAGAGGTTTTTCTGACGTTGACACAGAAACTGGCAGACAGGGATGCACTAAGTGATGAGGAGAACCCCAGTGTCGATTTGATTTCTCTGGTACATGAAGCTGCATATCAGAAGCCAGTTATGACGAAACCGTCAGAGGAAGGCTTCCGGGAGGGGGCTGCGTTGTCACAGGAGGAAGATGACTATGACGCAGACGAGGACTGGAATGATGATATAGACGATGATGATTTCTTTGGCGGTGAGATGCCTTGTGCCGAGGAGTCCGGCAAGCAGGAAAACAATGGCAAAAGCAAAACAATGATAGATTTCGTTTTCAAATATGCAGAAAGCATCAAGAAAGAAAAGATGACTTCTTTTCATCTGCTCTACGCGTATGCCTGCATCAGCCTGATGTCGGTGAAGGACATCTGTGCGGAGCTGGAATTGGGGAAAGAAGCGTACGAATCCATTTCCTATCTGCAGGAAAAAATAAAATCAACATTTGATGATGAACATGTGGAGATTAACCCGGAAAATCTGAAGCACATGATATTGCATTACATCGATTCTTTTGAAAAGGATTCGAGTGCGATAGAGGATTATCAGAAAGCGGAGAAATTTTTAAATGATTGCAGAAGCAGGGAGGAATATCCTGCGGAAGCGATTGTGTACACGCTGTTGAACAGATTGCTGTTTGACAGCAAAGAGTATAATACGACAGGACTGAATAATGCCTATCTGAAATATAACAGGAAGTTCATGCCGAATCGGGAAAAAGAGCCGCCGGTAAAGGAAAGTCTTGAGGATATTGCGGGAGCATCGAGCAGTCTGTATGATACCCTTACAGAAAAAATAGTTGGTCAGGATTTCGCAATTCAGAAATTCGTGCAGGGTTATGTCAATGCAAAACTGGCAAGAGGAAGCAGAAAGGATAAACCTGCAGCGTCCTATTTGTTTGCGGGACCGCCGGGGGTAGGAAAGACCTATCTTGCCCGCCTAGCTGCCGAGACACTCGGCATACCGTTTAAAATTTACGATATGAGTGAATATGCGGGAAATAATGCCACGGAAGGTCTGGTTGGATTTGAGAAGACATGGAAAGGGGCAATCCCCGGTACACTGACGACGTTTGTCGCTGACAATCCAAGTTCTATCATTCTTCTGGATGAGATTGAAAAGGCGCATACTGCGGTAAAGATGTTGTTTCTCCAGATATTGGAAGGCGCACGTTTGTATGATAAGTATTATGAAAGATATGTAAGCTTTGAGAATGTAATTGTAATATTTACAACGAATTGCGGCAAAAGCCTGTATCAGGACAATGAAGATACCAATTTATCTGCGCTGGTGGAAAGCGAAGTGCTGGATGCCATGCGGGAGGATGAAGATTTCCCGAATGAACTTTGCTCGCGTTTTGCTTCGGGAAGTATTATCATGTTTAATCACTTGCAGCGCTATTATTTATGCAACATCGTACGGAATAAGATGGATGAAGTGGCAAAGGAGATCACGGAAAACTATCATGTGCGGATGAAATACGATAAGCAGCTGCCGGAATTGTTTTTGTTTCAGATAGGAAGCAATGTGGATGCACGTGTCGCTTCAAGCAGGGGCGCAGAGATTCTGAAAGACTGTATGGTTTCATATGTAAAGGATGCAGTGGAAAAAAAGGGTGCACTCACGGTGGAAGAAGTATCTGTCGAGATAAAGCTGGAAAGAGATAACAGTGATATCTATCCGTTGTTTGTGAATGAGCAGGACAGCAATGTGCTGGTAATCTCAGACAGCCCCAGGATGCAATTTACACATCCGGGCATACATCTGCTTTTTGCAGCGGATGAACAGGAAGCGGTACAGATGATTCGTGACAATCAGCTTATGCTTGTAGTGATTGATCTGACTTATAAAACAGAATCGGGGCACGCAGGAATATCAAATGCGCTGGGTATTGAATCCGTGGGAAGAAAGTGCCTTGATGTTCTGCAGGAAAAAGCGCCTCAGATTCCACTTTATGTCGTGAATCAGGTATTTTATCATGCAGAGGATAAAAAAGAGATATTAAATGCCGGAGTACGCGGTATTTTTACAGAGGGTGAGGACAAGCAGACCTGCGCTGCAAACATGGAAGTGTTGGTGCAACAGCTACATATTCAGAATAATCTGAAGCGTTTGTCGGAAAAAGGGCAGTGCGTTGATTACAGGATACGTTATATCACGAGAGGAAATGTAGGCGTTGTGGAATTCTACAACCTGAGCCTGCGTGATGTGGGAATGAATGATGCGGCATTGCGCAGAAAAGCGAAAAACTCCAAGGTATTTGATTTCGAGAGACCGAAGCTGCGTTTTGACGACATCATCGGAGCAGAACAGGCAAAACAGGATTTCAGGCATTTTATTAATTACATGCACAATATCGATAAATATGTGCTTGAGGGCGCGGAGATACCCCGTGGAGTACTTCTTTACGGACCGCCGGGAACAGGAAAGACGAGTCTTGCGAAAGCACTGGCGGGTGAATGTGATGCCTTGTTCTTGAATACCACGGGTGCCGGGATACGAAATGCAAAGGACCCGGTACAGGAAATCAGGGATTTGTTTCAGATTGCATATGCCAACGCACCTGCGATTCTCTTTATCGATGAAATCGATGTGATTGCCAAGGAAAGAACCGGATATGATACGATGCTTGAGATGATGGTAAACACACTTTTGACGGAGATGGAGGGATTTAGCGACAAAGACCCGTTTAAGCCGGTGTTTGTGGTGGCTGCGACGAATTATAATGTGACGCGCCGTAGCAAAGATTCAAATGAGGTGGTAATTGATCCGGCGTTAGTCAGAAGGTTTGACAATCCGATTTATGTGGGACTGCCGAGCCGTGAAGAGCGCAGAAAGTATATACAGCTTTTGCTTGAGAAGAAAAACTATACATCAAAGATTTCTGAGGCGGCAGTTGATTATATGGCAGAGCATACCGGTGGAAAAAGTCTTGCATTCTTAAAGCGGGCCATCTCAAATATGACAAACGCAGCTATTGATATGCAAAAGGAAATCAATGATGATTTGCTTACAGATACCTTAGAAACACAGCTTTACGGAGAAAAACGTGAGAATGATGACGAATATCGGCTGAGTGTTGCGCGCCATGAGGCAGGACATGCTTATGTGGGATTTAAGACAGGCAGGGAGCCAAAGTTTATCACTATCGTTTCAAGAGGAAATTTCGGTGGATATGTATCCTACGGAGATGGCGAAGATGTGCATAACCTGACGAAGGAGGACTTCTTAAATTATATCTGCCAGATTTTGGCCGGACGCGCCGCCGAGGTGGTGTACTATGGGGAACGCGGTATTAACACAGGTGCAAGCAGCGATTTAGAGCAGGCAACGAATTATGCGATACGGATGATTTGTCATTTTGGAATGGGAAGTCTGGGATTGCTGTCTCTGAATCCGGAGAGAGTGTTGGATTCTCCAAAGGGTGCAGAAGTAATTGAAGAAGCTGACAGGATTTTAGCGGAGCAGCTGCAGCGTGCTATAGAGTTCATCAGGGAAGGCAGGGCAGTGATAGACAAGGTTGTTTCCGTGATTATGGACAAGTCCTATATACAGGGCGACAATTTGACAACTATTTTGGAAGAGGGAGAACAGGCAGTGGCGTCATCTAAGACGGAAGCTGTCGCGCCACATAAGTGGTATGTGGTAATCAGCGGAAGACAGCCGGGGATCTATGAGACCTGGGCTGAATGTTCCCAACAGGTAAAGGGATATCCCAATGCTGTTTATCGTTCCTATAAAACAGAGGAAGCAGCAAAGCAGGCCTTCCGGTCGTCCAGAATCGGCACAAGGAATATCCGCGATAAGAAGCTGCTTTATCATCTGGTTAAATTTGAGGAGATAGAGCAGATTGTAAAGAACGGACTGTGCCCGGATTTACAAATCGACGAAAACAGATATGTAGGATTTGATTTCCATGCATATTCACCGGCGGCAATGAAGCAACAGCGGGAGAATCCCAAGACAACCTATGCGTATCTGTGTGTCACAAGAGAATTTGCAGCTGCACAGGGATACCGGATTTCCATAAAACGGCTGCAGGATACGCCCCCGCGTATGTACAGCTACGAAGAGGGCATTTCGAAGATTGACTGGGATACGATGGAAGAGCAGACAGGCGAGGATGGGAAAGAAGCGGTTCTCTGCGTGACAGAGAAAACAGTACCATATACAGAGATTTCCTACATTTATCTGCCGGATGAAGAGAGCGCGGCACAGCTGAAAGAGCTTCTTGAAAAGACAGAAGATAAGACCGGAAAAGGAGTTGTTATCACTGTAAATAGGCGTATGTTTGTTTGATACTTCATTTGAGGAAGCGTTACCTGCCAAAAGCGTTTTTTGTTTTGTTACAATCAGAGCATATTGGATAGAGAAAATATATGGAAGAAAAGAGAGGATATCAAAATGGGTTATGATTATGAAGATGCCGTATATGATGCATCAGAGCTGTTGGAGAATATGGCAGAAAGAGAACAGGAAGCGAAGCTTGTGCATGTCTGCCTGGAAGAAAAGAATAATGGTAGATTTGAAGCAGAAATGTGGCAGGGAGATGATTCAAACCACATATTTTTCGAGATTGAGAAAAAGAATGGTGAGATAAGAAATCTTCTGAATGCAAATCGGGAAGCGGTCAAAGGAATTACCCCGGATGAGCAGAGTGGGACAAACTTTTTGGAGAAAGTGGCGTATACACCCGAGGAACAATTTTTGCTAGACAATATGGATTTGGTCAGAGAGGAAATTCGCAGGTATTACGAAGCAATCGGAAGTCGTATTGCAGGAAGCGTACATTATCCGAAGGCCGTTGAAGAACTTCCTTTTTCATAGAAATGAAGAGTGGAAAGGGGCAGAAAACGGATGCAGCATAGACGGAAGGGAATCTGTGAAGTTGCAGAGGATTTTGATGCAAAAGAAGAATATAGGTTGCGCGAAGGAGAGCGGGCACTCGTTTTCTGTCTGAATTCAGCTGATTGCAGGACGAATATCGTGGAAAAACAGGGTGGAAAGCTTATCTGTCTGACAGATACCTATCAGGTGGATTTAGACGAATATATAAAAGAGGCCGACAGACGACTGATAGAAAAGATGAAGGCGGTTATTGAGGTTGGAAAGCTGGAGGCGCTTGGAATTTTCGAGGATGATGACAAGAATAAAAAGGCTTTTGAAGATTTTTATGGAAGCGTTGAAAGCGTAAAGCATGAGCTTGCCCAAAAGGATGAAGTAATGATTGTATTTGATAACTTATGGCTGCAGAAATCTGAGGTCATGTCGCGGGAAGTATATCGGGAATGTATGCTTCCCTTTTATGAGGTCTGTGTGGAAATTGTTCAGCAACTTTTGGCAGAGTGTTCCATAGCTGGAGTTTCTAAGATTTATCTGTCAGGAGACAGAGGCAATGATATCAGTTTGAGGGAATTTTTAGAGGGACGGTATCATGCTGAAGTATGTATTTTACAGGAAAATTAGGATTGACAGGCGCGATACCGGGGCGTTTTTTGTCCCGGAAAGTCAGTTTTTTGGTAGACAGCAGAATACTTTTCAGAATGAAAAGCAAGAGATAAAGGGAAATGGTACCATATGAAAGCAGAAAAAGATATTTGGCAGGGGTACTTAAATGAAATGCGCCATGACGCGATTGAAAAGCAAAGGAAGACGAAACCGACAGATGCGGATATTGAACTGTTAGGACACATTATCTATGTTGTCAAAAGCTTCGCAGAGACTACACGTATCTATGGTATGCTGTCAGTGGAAGAAGAAGCTTCCTGTTTGAATTTGGAGAATGAGCCGGAAGCCATTCTTTATGAGGCGGCGGAGATGCTTGTAGATGGATGCAGTCTGGAGAGTATGGCAGAGGTACTTTCCAACTATTATTGGGTGAGTCAGCCGGAAGGCTATGCAGCGACAGCAGCATATATTGCGATCAGAGGTGCGTTATTGGTGCAACAAGACATGAATCCCTATAGTATCATGCAGATTATAAGCAGCATGCTTCCGTCTGAGATACGGGAAAAGTGTGTCAGAGTCTGCGAAAATTTTGAAGCACGGAAACAGAAAAAGAAAGAGGAAGCGGCAAAGATTTATTTTGAGACGGACTTTTCACGATGTGCGGCACCTGAGATAAGGGAGGCATCAGACTGGCTGGAGAGAGAACTTTCCTGTATGACGGACAGGGAAATTCAGAGGCTGCTGAGGGATGTTGATAACCATTATCTGGTCCAGGCACTGGTAGGCATGAAACAGAAGACACGTCAGGCGATTGCAAGAAATATGTCAGCACGTTTGCGAGGGATGATTATGGCAGATTGCTATCAGTCTGCCAATATAGAGGATGATGCAATCGCGGAGGGAGCAATACAGATTACTGAAAAATTGAAAGTACTTCAAGCATGCGGAGAAATTATGGATGCTGAGAGCAGACGGATGAAGTTTTAGTAAAGCGGAACGTAGATTTAGAATTACGTTACCGAAAAATGGGCAAGTATAGGGTTTTGTTTGCCGGGTAAGGAGGTCAAGGATGAAATTTTTCGATATACCGGAGCAGGAGCTTGAGGAGTTATTTCATACGGAGATAGACGAATTGGAGTTCTCTGTACGGACCTATAACAGTTTACGAAGAGGCAGATGTGATACCTTGGCAAAACTGGCGTATGCATCCATGGAAGAAGTACAGGAAATGGAAAATATGACGCAGCGTGGGTGGCAGGAAGTGCAGGAGAAACTGGCGGCGCGGAATATTTCTCTCATGACGCAGGCGGAAAAGCAGAAGTTCCTTGCCCAGACGGAAAATCCGGATGTTTTAAGAAGAAGGATGATGATATTAGAACACAGGGAGAAGGAGAATCAGGAGACGATTCGCCGCCTGGAGCGGGAAAACAATAGTAAATGGAAACAAATCAAAGAAAAACAGAATCGTGCGTTATTAGAGGCACGCGGAATTGTTCGTACAAGTAAGCATCCGATTGCAAGGCTGGTTGAATCCATGTATTTTGGAGATAGTGCCAGCGAAGGCTGTAGATTCTGTGACATTTTTGAATTGTGGAACGAGAACTGTCCGGTAAAAGGGGATGGAGATGAGTTAGAACGTAGCTGTGAAAAGTGCATTGAAACATTTCTTGCAGCGTATTACCGAGGGCGGTACATGGGATAACACTTGAAGGAGGAAAAGGATTATGCTATCAAATTATACAGAATATTTAGAAAGTCCAAAGAGTTTATCAATAGAAACAATGCAATCCATTCATTCCCAGATGATTTCCGAAATAGGGAATGATGCTGAGGGATTGGAAATATATGATGAATTGATAGAAAAAGCAGTCAAATATGCTTCTTACCGTGCCAATTGGTTTGTTTGGGATAAAGAAGAACGTATAGAGCGGGATCCCGTCAGAAGTTCTTGCCATAATGGGTTAATTATCGAATTCAATATGTTGGCCAGATATCTTAAAATGCAGGGAAAAGCAGCTGCGTGGAGAGACGAACTTGGTTATGAGGAAGATGATAAATACAATCGGAAGGCGATTGGCGATTTTGCCTGCTATTTGGTATTTATAAACAGCCTTAATGCGAGATAAGAATTCCATAAATTCATTTGCAAGGTATTGCAACGTAGCTTAAAGAGCGGCTCTCTTTCGAGGGACCGCTCTTTTGCTATGTACAGGGATATAATTTATTCCTTTACGCCACATCATCTCCGGAGACAGTCTCCTTCCCCGCTTTGACGCGGGCGACATAGTCCTTTGTCATCTGGACAACCTGACCGGACAGGAGCGTGATTGCAATCAGGTTGGGCAGTGCCATAAATCCGTTGAAGGTATCGGAAATATCAACTACCAGGGAAAGAGAAATATTGCATCCGATGAAGATAATCAGGATAAAGATAATCTTGTAAATCGGAACTGCTTTAATTCCGAATAAATATTCGATTGCACGCTCACCATAGTAGGACCAGCCCAGGATGGTGGAGAGAGCGAACAGCATGACAGCAATGGAAATGAATTTACCGCCGAAGCTACCGAAAACGGATTCAAAGGCAGCGCTGGTGAGAGCGACACCGCTCTTTAGGTGGGAAGGAAGGTCTTTCCCGACATATTGTGCATATTCGTTGTAATCATAAACGCCGGAGGTCAGAATCGTCAGAGCAGTCATGGAGCAGACAACCAGAGTGTCTGCGAAAACCTCGAAAATACCCCACATTCCCTGGACAACGGGTTCTTTCACATCGGAGGCAGAGTGTACCATAACGGAGGAACCTAAGCCGGCTTCATTGGAGAACACACCTCTGGAAATACCTCTCTTCATGGCAACCATAATGGTGAAACCGGCAACACCGCCGCCCATGGAGGAGAAGTTGAAGGCATTTGAGAAAATGGCTCCGAAAGCTGCTGGAACCTTGGTAATATTGGCAAAAATAATCACGAGAGCGCCGATAACGTAGGTAATTGCCATAAAGGGAACAATTTTTTCGGTAACGGAAGCAATACGCTTGATGCCGCCGACAATGACAAGCCCGACAAACAGCATAATGAAAAGAGCACTAACCCAGGTGGGAATTCCGAAGGAATTTTTCAGACCGTTTGCAATCTCATTTCCCTGGGAGATATTGCCGATTCCAAAGGAAGCAAGAGCACAGAACACGGAGAAAATGACTGCCAGCCATTTCCAGCCCAGTCCTTTTTCGATATAAATCATGGCACCACCGACCCAGTTTCCTTTTTCATTGCGGTAACGGTATTTAATTCCTAATGTGTTTTCTGCATAGTTTGTCATCATGCCAAGAAAGGCGGACAGCCACATCCAGAAGATGGCGCCGGGACCGCCCAGAGCCAGAGCGACTGCTACACCGGAAATGTTTCCAACGCCAATGGTAGCGGCAAGAGCGGTACAAAGAGACTGAAACTGGGAAATGGAATGTTTGTCCTTGGTACGCAGAACCTTCTTATTGCCCTTTTTGAACAGGGAAAGAAAGGTGACATCCAGCCAGTCCTTAATGTGGGTAATCTGGAATACCTTTGTCCGAACGGTGAACAGAAGTCCTACCACCAGGAAAAAGACCAGCATTACAGGTCCCCAGATAAAGCTGTTCAGATACTTGTTGACTGTAGTGATGATGTTAAGAATATTTTCCATCATATGATCCTCCCTCTTTTGGATTTTTTGTCAGTAAACTGCAAAAAAACAGGGCGTAATGAATGCATCATTACGCCCTTGTAATATTAACAGAATAATATACTAAGGTAATTCCAGTCAAGCAAAAATTGCATAATAATTAAAAAATATTGAAAGTGCCATTCTTGCTAAAAAAATTATTTGCTTTTTTTAGAGGTTGAGCAGAAATAGTACGGCAATGCAAACAATATAATACCACCAAACATATTTCCTAAAATAACAGGAATCAGATTGCTTGCGTATCCGCCCCAGGTTACTAATTCATTGGATGACGCATACGGAGATAATATACCGAGTGCGAGTAAAGTCATATTTGCTATGCTGTGCTCCAGGCCGATTCCGATAAATGCAAACAATCCCCACCAAATCATGATTAATTTAGCGGCTTCCGACTGTAGCTTTTGTCCACACCATACAGCAACGCAGACACAGACGTTACACAGGGCACCTCTGAAAAACAATTGGATAAAAGAAGGGCTGATTTTATTAGCACTCATTGTGACAACAAAGGTACCAAATTGCTCGTTGTTCAGTAAACCACCCAGCTTTACAATATATGCAACCAGCAAGGAGCCGCATAAATTGCCCAGAAGGTTAATTGCCCATACGTGACAGGCCTCCAGCCATGTAATTTTTTTTGACATGGCTCCGACACCAAGCAACAGATTGTTGCCTGTAAACAAATCACTTCCGCACAGGATGCACATCGAGAGTGCAAGACCGAAACTAGCGCCCATAACCAGTTTTGTAAAACCGGCAGAATATTCGTTTCCGCTGACCTGAGCGCCAAGGGTGAAGATTAATGTAATACCAATGCCGATAAATGCACCGGCAAACATGGAATATACAAAGCAGCGAAGGAAACTTCCCTTTGCATAATCGGCTTTTGTTCTCGCAACATTAGATATTTTTTCGATTACTGCTGTTTCCATAGCGTTCTTCCTTTCGTTGATATTTTGACTTACCAGGGGTATTTGCCCTGCTTACTATATGGAAGCAATTTGCCATTCCAAGTGATAATAACGCGGTCGCCGTGAGGATCTTTTTCAATGTCAACATCAATACCGAAATCAATAGCACTCATGATGGCATTTCCGCCTTTTTCATGAATCAGTTCTTTGATTGCCGGTCCGTATGTATCAAGTACTTCATGTAAGCGGTACAGTACAGGGTCGGTATTTCCTTTATAAGGATGATCAGCAAGAAACATGGTTGTCTCTTCTGGAACTTCCAAAACTTCTGCTATTTTTTTGCAGTATTCTTCAGGGACATATTGCTGACCCTTTAAAGCACTGGTCAACCAAACTTTATTCACGCCAACAAGATCTGCAAGAGCTTCATAGCTCAGTCCTTTTTTTCGCTTTGCTTCATCTAAAGCAGCCAATTCATCTGCATATTTTACTCTTTCAAGATATTCAAAATTGTTCATCGGTGTCATAATGTACTCCTCCTAATGTTTGCTCGATTTTAAATATGCGCATAAAAAAACGAAGATGTCCCAGAAGGACCTCTTCGTCACAATTGTTGTTTTGTATTCTATACATCGTTTTTCTTTTTGTCAACACATTTTTCCAAAATACTTTTAATTTTCAAATATATCTAATAAATTTGTATGGTTGAACAATTGCAAAAAAATGAAAAACCCCTGAAAAGGGAGGATGCCAAGGAACCGGGTTCCTTGGCATTTATTATGAAAAAGTTATTTAGTAAACAATTAACTGTGAATGTCTTGGCTGGTGTTTTTTTTGTTTCTATGCTCTTAGTATAGGATAAGAAAATGTCTAAAGAATGAGGTTAAATTAAAAAATAATTAAACGAATTATGAACAAATTATGAACCCCGCTGAGGAAGAATGCCTGTTTTACAGCTATTTTACAGGCATTTACATCAGCGGGGCTGTGAAGGTACAATATTTTGAAATTCCTGAAATATTATCTCTCAGGTAATTTTTCCGGTTCGGGATACTCTACACCGAAGGTATCAACGGTGACGGTTTCCATAACCTGAGCCTCCAGAGGCTTGTCGCTCCAGTCGGTTTTTGTCTCGGCAATTTTGTTTACGACATCCATTCCTTCAATTACCTTGCCGAAAGCAGCGTACTGACCGTCAAGATGAGGTGCATTCTTATGCATGATGAAAAACTGGCTTCCGGCAGAGTCGGGAATCATGGTTCTTGCCATGGAGAGTACACCCTCTGTGTGCTTTAAATTGTTTTCAACGCCGTTCTGCGCAAACTCTCCCTTGATGCAGTAGCCGGGACCACCCATACCGGTGCCGTCGGGACATCCTCCCTGAATCATGAAGCCCTTGATGACGCGGTGAAAAATCAGTCCGTCATAGTATTTTTTGTTTACAAGACTGATAAAATTATTGACGGAGATGGGAGCTGTTTCGGGATACAACTCCAGTTTGATGATATCGCCGCCTTTCATTGTAATAGTAACGATAGGATTCTGTGCCATGATAAAATTCCTTTCCTGTTTCTGATTGTCAATGCTTGATTTTGTACCGCCATGATATATACTTTGATTGTAGCGGTTCAGGCAAGACTCTGATATATTTATTGTAACCGAAAAGACAGAGACAGTAAAGAGGAAAGTGGACAGGTATGTGCTATTTCAAAAAGCTTCCGGTGTACGTGGAAGGGCAAACCGTGGAACTTTGTATCACAGACAATGCAGACAGGGCAAGAAAGCTGCGTGACGACGGACAGGCGGTTCTGGTGTATTTTCATGAAGGAAACGGAAATCAGGATTTTTCTGATTTTATTTTTGCGGTGGAAGATCCGGAGCAGCTGGAGCAGGAGTATCTGGAGAAGGTCTATCGTAGGCTGAAGGGGCTGCCCTGGAATATTTTGGAGACAGAAAGGTGCCTGGTGCGGGAGACCATGGTGGAGGATGTGGACTCTTTTTATAGGATTTACAATGACCCGGCCATTACGAAATACATGGAAGACCTTTATCCGGAGGTGGAACAGGAAAAGCAGTATGTGAAGGAATACATTGAAAAGATTTATACTTATTATGAATTTGGTGTGTGGACGGTATTGGAGAAGGAAAGCGGTGAAGTCATCGGACGCGCCGGATTTTCCTGCAGGGAAGGGTATGCGGAACCGGAGCTGGGATTTATCATCGGCGTGCCCTGGCAGCGAAAGGGCTATGCGGAGGAAGTATGCCGGGCAATCCTCAAATTCGGCAGAGAAGAGCTTGGATTTGACCGGGTTCAGGTACTGGTGGAAACGGAGAATGAGCCGTCTCTGAAGCTGTGCAGAAAGCTGGGCTTTGAGGGGGAGGAAAAAGTAATGCTCGGCGAGCGCGAGCATTACCGGATGCTGAAGTATCAATAAAGATTTCTTTGATTTACCTTGCAATCATCTTTTGTACAGTAATATAGTGATTCCGCTAAGAGAATATGCACCGATATCCAATTATTCATTCAGTGAATAGAAAATATAGGTATTTCTTAATCACAATTTTTCGTCTTTCACACTAATTTTTACAATTTCGCCAATCTGACAATTTTTATATTCTTCCTTATCAAGGTAAAACAAACTAAAATAATCGTCTTCCAAAACCCTACCTCGTATAGGATAAAATATTGTAATATTGGATCCCGGTGACAATGTCTGCTCAATAATGTTCTCTGTTTCAAGTTTATCTTCAACCAATACCTCAAAATAATACTTGCGCCTGACAGCTTTTATATCTGTTCTGGCAATATCTTCATATAGGACAATCAGAAAAATCATAAACACTATTACAAGATATGAAGGATATTTTAGCGATTTCACAAATATCGATAACGCAATTGCACCAAGCAGAATCATCATAAAGATACTCCGCCTGATAATTTGATTTTTCCTGTATTGTGTCTCTTTCTCTTTTAATTCCTTCTCAGTATATTTCTTAGTATGAATATTTTTCTTATCCTCTTCTGTAAAATATACTTTTTCACCTTCACGTATCATAGATTCACCATGCTCCGGATAGAGTCTATTGCTCCAAGGTTTACCGTTTTAGTAACATCACTGATAATTTATGCCCAACCCAAATAATTATATCATGTTGGGAATAAAGTTGGGAATAAAATACATCTATATTGATAACTCGAAAATTATTGTGTAAAAAATATGTGTGAAAAATTTCTAAAATTGTTGTTGACAGATAGAAAATCGGATGGTATACTCGCATACATAAAGCGAAGGCGCTATGGATGAATCCGTAGTGCCTTTATTTTTTTCAGCGATGCAAAGGGGCTTCGTAAGGGATGAGTCTCGGCATCGCTAAATTTATTTTGTGCGAACAATGAGCCAGGCAGCCATGCTTGCATGGATATCTGGCGAATGTCGCAACAATCAAGCAGGGAAGCTGCTTGATGGAAGGAGGAAAAAATTATGACAGAAGAAATTATGGAAGCTGTCAGCGGGCAGGTCTTTGGTGTCTGGTTCCTGATTGGCGCAGCACTGGTGTTCTGGATGCAGGCCGGATTTGCAATGGTGGAGACGGGCTTCACTAGAGCAAAGAATGCCGGAAACATTCTGATGAAGAACCTGATGGATTTTTGTATCGGTACAGTAGTATTCATCTTAATCGGTTTCAGTCTTTTATTAGGTGAGGATTTGGTGGGATTTATCGGAAAGCCCGGCTTCGACATCTTTACCTCTTATGAGAACTTTGACTGGTCTAACTTTGTATTTAACCTGGTTTTCTGTGCAACGACGGCAACCATCGTATCCGGTGCCATGGCAGAGAGAACAAAGTTCCTTTCCTATTGTATTTATTCCGCAGTGATTTCTGCTTTGATTTATCCGATTGAAGCACACTGGATTTGGGGCGGCGGCTGGCTGGCACAGCTTGGCTTCCATGATTTTGCAGGTTCCTGTGCAATTCATATGGTTGGTGGTATCAGCGCTTTGGTTGGTGCAAAGATACTTGGACCCCGTATCGGTAAGTTTTCAAAAGATAAAAACGGCAAGGTTACAAAAGTACATGCATTCCCCGGACACAACCTTCCTATCGGTGCCCTTGGTGTATTCATCCTCTGGCTTGGCTGGTATGGATTTAACGGTGCAGCTTGTACTTCCGTAGAACAGCTTGGTTCTGTATTCGTAACCACGACAATTGCTCCTGCAGTTGCAACCGTTGTATGTATGATTTTCACCTGGATTAAATATGGCAAGCCCGATGTATCCATGTGTCTGAATGCTTCTCTTGCAGGTCTGGTAGCAATTACCGCTCCCTGTGATGTGACAGATGCGTTTGGCTCCATTGTGATTGGTGCAGTTGCCGGTGTTCTGGTGGTATTTGGTGTATGGCTTCTTGATTACAAATTACATATTGACGATCCCGTCGGTGCAGTTGCAGTTCACTGCCTGAATGGTATCTGGGGAACCATTGCGGTTGGTCTTTTTGCTACCAACACTGCTCCCGGATATGCCATTGCCGATGCAAACGGCACAGAGCTTACCGGTCTGTTCTATGGCGGCGGCTTCAAGCTTCTTGGACTTCAGCTTCTTGGATTTTTGGCAGTTGCAGCCTGGACGGTTGTAACAATTACAATTACCTTCCTGGTAATTAAGGCAATTGTCGGACTTCGTGTAACCGAGGAAGAGGAGATTGTTGGTCTTGATGCAAAGGAACATGGTCTTGCTTCTGCATACGCAGGCTTCTCCATCATGGATGTTTCCGAAGGTATGATGAGTGTGAATGAAAATACCGATCTTGGCGAGGACAGCTATGTGGCTGCATCTGAGACAAAGAAGGCAGCAGCTGTTCCTGTTGTAGAAGTTCCTTCCGCAGCAGCAACCGGAATGTACAAGGTAGTTATCATCGCAAAGATGAACAGATACGATACACTGAGAAAAGCCATGAACGATCTGGGCGTAACCGGTATGACCGTTACCAATGTAATGGGTTGTGGTATCCAGAAGGGTGCCGGCGAGATGTATCGCGGAGTTGAAATGGATGCGACACTGCTTCCTAAGATTAAGGTTGAAGTCGTAGTCAGCAAGATTCCTGTGGCAGACGTGATTGAGGCTGCAAAGAAGGCACTGTATACCGGACATATCGGCGACGGTAAGATTTTTGTTTACAATGTAGATAAGGTTGTAAAGGTACGTACCGGTGAAGAGGACTTCGCCGCACTGCAGGATGTTGAATAACTGAGCCATGCAAAATATTCATGTGGCAACGGCGAGCGAGCTTGCTCGCAGAGCAGATGACACATGAAAGATTTTATAGGGCGAAGCCCGACATGAAATAAGATGCGCAGCATCTTATGAATGGGCATGGCGAATTTAATTTGCTTTCATCTAATCCCTTAGTTTAGTATATTGGAAAACCGCATGACTGCGACACATGCGGCAGGACCCCGGGTGCTTCCACCACCCGGGGCTTTTCCATGAGTATATATGTTACAAGAGTGTATTGACATGGCGGCGGCTGGTTCGTTACACTGAATGAGGAGGATTTTGTCGTACATTTTGCGATTGGTGAGGAATGCGTACATAGAACTCTTTTGTCTTCAACCTGTGTCTGGCAGGAGAATGTGAGGTAATCATGGAATATCAGACAATTCAACATACCTTTGAACCGGTGTTTGATGAAAACAGCAGAATCTTGATTCTGGGTTCCCTGCCTTCCGTAAAATCCAGGGAGAACCAATTTTATTACGGACATCCGCAAAACAGATTCTGGAAGCTGCTCGCATTACTTTTTGACAGCCAAGTCCCTGAGACGATTGTACAGAAAAAGGCATTTCTTCTGTGTCATCATATCGCTCTCTGGGATGTGATTGCGCAATGCGATATCTTTGGTTCCAGCGATAGCTCTATCAGAAATGTGATGCCAAATGACATGAGCGTCATTTTGAAGCATGCACCTATTCAAAGAATTTATGTGAATGGAAACAAGGCTTATGAGCTGTATGAGAAATACTGTTATCCTTTCTGCGGACGGAAGGCAGTCCGGCTTCCCTCCACCAGCCCGGCGAATGCAGCCTATGGGATGGAGAGGCTGAAAGAGGCTTGGGGAAGTATAATGCTATAAACTGCCATTTTCCGGAAAGGTCGTAATGAAACGGAAAGGTCGTAATGAAAATGGAAATGTTAAGAAGCAGAACTTGAGTCAGTCCTCAGAGCTTACCTGAGAGTCGGAAAATCTGTTCCACCGTATCGGAAAGATTCTGCTTTGCCGTTTCCGGCTGCATTGCTTCCTCCAGCGTCATAACCTGGCGTAAGATGGGAAAAAAGGCATCAATTCCCTGAGCATTACAGGCTTTGGCGTCCGATGTGACTGCTCCGGCTACAGCAATGACGGGTTTGTCATATTTCTTCGCAAGGCGTGCCACGCCGATGGGAGCTTTACCCATGGCGGTCTGGCCGTCCAATCTTCCTTCTCCTGTAATGATAAGATCGGCATCCCGGATGGCTTCTTCCAATCGTGTTTCCTCCAGAACAATCTGAATACCGGATTCCAGTGTGGCGTTGGTAAAAGTCAGAAAAGCAAAGCCGAGACCTCCGGCGGCACCGGTTCCGGGCTGCGTGGGATTTGCGGAAGGATATTTCTTTCTTGCGAGCTCTGCGTAATGCTGCAGCCACGAATCCATCTGTGCAATCATAGCGGGAGTTGCCCCTTTTTGCGGACCGAATACAGCACTGCAGCCGGATTCACCGCACAGAATATTTGTCACATCACAGGCAACACGGAATTGGCATTCTGCAAGTTCAGAAACGACATTTGTGTCAGAAATAGTAGCGAGCATCTCCAGCCCATGGGCACCGAAAGGAATCGGGTTCCCCTGGACATCAAGAAAGTCGTAGCCGAGCGCCTGCAGCATACCGACACCGCCGTCATTGGTTGCGCTTCCGCCGATTCCGACAATGAATTTCCGACATCCCTTTTGGATGGCATCTTTTATCATTTCTCCCACCCCGTAGGTGGTCGTGTACAGAGGGTTCCGCTGATTACATGGAACCAGAGTGATGCCTGCGGCAGCAGCCATTTCAATCACGGCAGTATCGGCATCTTCCAGAATACCGTATTTACAATGGATGGGCTGTCCCAGCGGCCCTGTCACCTGTATTTGCTGCATGGTTCCATGCAGACCGGACACCAATGCTTCTACGGTTCCTTCTCCGCCATCCGCCAGCGGGCGGACGAGAATCTCAGCCTGCGGATGAACTCTGCGAATTCCGGCTGCGGCAGCTTCGCCTGCTTCTATGGAGGTGAGACTGCCCTTCATGGAGTCGATTGCTATCACTATCTTCATGTTGGTCTTCCTTTCAAAATATCCTCACTTCTTTTTAGCCCAATAAAATCTTTATTGACAGCTGATAGAACATATCTCTCACTGGGCTATTTCAGTTTATTTCTTAACTGAATTATTTTTTCCTCAATCTTCTTGATTATTGTGATAAACTCTTCATCCGATTTTCCGGTTGGGTCATCAAGTTCCCAGTTATCATCAAATGGTCTGCCGATAAAGGGGCATCCAACATTGCATCCCATGGAGATTGCGATGTCCGGTTCCGGAATATCGGAAATCAATTTTGAATACTGTGTCAGTTCCATGTCAATACCGTATCGTTGCTTCATGATACGAACGGCATCCTGATTGATCTGAGGTTTTGTTTCCGTTCCTGCCGAATAACTTTCAAATACATCTGCGGCTAAATGCTTCCCCAGCGCTTCTGCAATCTGGCTGCGACATGAATTGTGAACGCAGATAAATGCTATTTTCGGTTTTGACATCTTTAGCCCCTTACTTTTTTCAAAAGCTCAATCACTTCATTTTTATTCAGAACTTTTCCGTAGGAAACAACCTTACCGTCAACGACCAGCGCGGGAGTGGACATGACACCGTAAGCAGCTATTTTCTCATAATCTCTGACATGGTCAACGGTTGTATCCATTCCAAGCTCGGTAAGCGCCTGAATTGTAGCTTCTTCAAGCTGATTGCATCTGGCGCAGCCGCCGCCCAGAATTTTTACACCCTGCTGTTTCTTTTCCGCCTCCGCCTGTTCCATTGTTTCCGGTGTGCAGTTTCCGCTGCAGCAGCAACTGCTCTCGTTTTCTGTTTTCTTTTTGCCAAGTCCGAATAATGCCATTCTTTTGTCCTCCTTAGATTTTTCCATATGCAAAATATTATTGTTGAGATCAACTTTGTGGAAGTTTAGTATAAGCCCCCTTATAGCAAAAGCTGTATCATGTTAAAAAAGTAACCGACAAGAATAATTCCAATCACACAAATTGCAATAAATGTAGCCAACAATCTGGACTTAACGGCTTTTTTCAGCATAATCAGGGAAGGCAGGCTAAGCGTCGTTACTGCCATCATGAAGCTGAGAATTGTTCCCAACCTGGCTCCCTTTGCCAACAAAGCTTCTGCAACAGGTATTGTGCCGAAAATGTCCGCATACATAGGGACACCTACCAACGTGGCGAGAATCACGCCGAAAGGATTTTTGCTGCCGAGTACGGTTTCAATCCATGTAGCGGGTATCCAGTTATGAATTACCGCACCGATTGCAACTCCCAGAAGAATATAGGGAAATACTTTTCGGAAGGTAGTTATTACCTGCCCTTTTGCGTAGGACAGGCGTTCTTTTTGTGAAAGCTCCGGACTGTCAATATCAACAGCATTGGCTTTTAAAATAAAGTCCGCCACATACTTTTCCATATGCATTTTTTCAATCAATGTACCGCCGACAACTGCTATCAGCAGACCGATGATTACATAAATGATCGCAACCTTAGTTCCGAAAATACTCATCAGCAGCACCAGGCTGCCCAAGTCTACCATAGGGGAGGAAATCAAAAAGGAAAAGGTTACTCCCAGCGGAAGACCGGCACTTGTAAATCCGATAAAAAGAGGAATGGAGGAACAGGAACAAAATGGTGTTACCGTTCCTAAAAGGGCTGCGATACAGTTCGCTCCTATTCCATGAAATTTTCCCAGTATTTTTTTGCTTCTCTCCGGCGGGAAATAACTCTGTATATAGGAAATCAAATAAATCAGTACGCACAGCAATAGTGTAATTTTTATCACATCATAAATAAAGAACTGAATACTGCCGCCAAGCCGGTCTGATATATCAAGCCCTATTTTTCCCAGACCGTCTCCGATCAGCTTGTTCAACCATTTCATGCCAAGTATCTGGTTTTGAATAAAATCCCATATCATAGATAGTCACAGCCTTTCTCTGTGCAAGACAGAGTTTCGATGTATCTTTTAAATTCTCCCAGCGTTTCGCAGTTGAGCGAGTAATGATGCCATTTGCCATCCTTTCTGTCATTTACCAGCCGGCAATCGCACAGAATTTTCATGTGGTGGGACAGAGTCGGCTGTGTAATCTCAAAGGCTTCCAGTAGTTTGCAGCCGCACTTTTCCCCATCCGACAACATTTGTATGATTTGTAACCTATTGGCATCACCCAATGCCTTACAGATTGCAGCAACCTCGAGTATATCCATTTTTACTTCCTCACATTGATAAATATCTATGTATTGTACAATAACATATATATAGATGAATGTCAATGCGTTGCCAAAAGATTCGAGTCTGGAAATTGATAATAGAAAATTGAATATTTAAAAGCATTCTCATTTGCCATAAAACAATGTAAAAATCGCATCATTGGTGCGATTAGTATACGGTTTGGGAAAGATGCTGAAAATGTCGGAATTAACGGTCATTCGGGATATGGTATTAATCCGGTTGTAATCTCCTGTGACATAGACAATATAGGTTCAGCAAGAACGATAGAAAAGAATGGGGGACAACTTGTAAAAGAAGTAGTTGACCCGGATACCGGAGTGGTAGTGCAGGTATATCATATTACCATAATCTCAAAATAAATAGCAAATGGGACTAGCCCTTGTGCCTGCAACTTGGTAAAATAGATACATGGGGTTCTATTTACTTTGAGATAAAACAGGCGGAGGGATACAATGGATAGCGTAAAAAGGATTTTACTGCTGACAAGTGCATCAAATTTTGAATGCCATAAAAATGTAATTCGCTCTATTGATAAAAAGTTGAAAAAAGCAGGCAGCTATGCCTTGTTTGTCTTGACAAGCTACGGACTATACAGGGAAGAGAATACCTATGACGAAGGAGAATCTGCCGTCTATAGTTTACTGGAAGAGACCTCCTTTGATGGGTGTATTATAGATGGAAATATTGCGAACAGGGACATGTATCGTGACTTCATTCAGCTGCTTCGGAAGAAGGAAATCCCTTTTCTGACCTTGAACTGCGGGCTGCCGGGAGTTCCTTTTGTCTCCCTGGACAGCTACGATGCCGGGTGTCAGCTGATGGAGCATTTGATTCAGGAACATCACTGCACGAAAATCAATATGGTGGCATTGGATGGGAATGATGTCATTGCCAATCAGCTGATGAGGGCGTATAGGGATACGCTGCAAAAATATAGTATTCCGGAGAATGCGGAAAGAATCGTGGAAATGACGGTTTCTGTTCAGCACGGTCGGGATTTGTTCCATATTTTCAGGGAAAGAGGAATCGATGATGCAGAGGCTGTAATCTGCAATCATGATGTCTATTGCATTGGACTGTGCCTGGAAATGGAGGAGCAGGGATATCATGTGCCGGAGGATCTGATTCTCTGTTCTCTGAACCGGAGTGCCAACAGTGTTGTTTTTCGCCCGGATATTTCCGGGGCCGACAGAATGGATTCAGAACTTGCGGAAAAAGCCTGTGAACTGTTGATCCAGATGATGGAAGGAAAAGAGGTACCTCAGGAAAATTGTTGTAAGGGAAAGATTTATTATGGACAGAGCTGCGGGTGTAAAAATACGCAGGAAGAGCAATTTTCCAGACGTTACCAGGAAATCATTCTGGCAAAGATCGAAGCCGGTAACCAGATCAGCCGGATGATGCAGTACAATGATTCTCTGGAGGGAGTCATTTCGCTGGATGAGCTTGGTGAGAATATCAGAAACATGCTGCAGGGAATCAGTTGTAAAGAATTTATTTTTTGTTTAAATCAGCGTACGGTAAAATATATTACAAGTGAGATGGAGTACACGGATTCGGAGGATGGAAAACCTTTTGACCGTACGATGATGGCAGTTACCGGAATCACGGAGCGCACCGGCGAATTAAAGGATTTTTCTTTTGCAATTGAGAAGCTCCTTCCTCTGGAGGTAAGGGCAGGAGATTTGATACTATTTCTCCCTATCCATCACAATGAGCGTGTTTTCGGGTATATGGCATTTGTCAATGAATATCTTCCGATTGATATCTATAATTATCGTATCTGCCATGAGAGCATCGGCATCAGTATGGAGAATCTGCACCGTCAGATGTTGCTTCGCAAGAGTATTGAAGAGTTGGATAAGCTGCATATGCAGGATGCCCTGACAGGATTACAGAATCGGTTCGCATGGAACCGTTATCAGAAAGAGTATATAGATAAGGATGAATACTGCGTCGTCATGATGGATATGGACGGCCTGAAGACAATCAACGACGGATTTGGTCATCTAGCCGGCAATAATGCACTTTGTATTACGGCAAACGCAATCAAGACCTTGATTTCGGAACGGGATTTGATAATACGTTGTGGCGGTGATGAATTTCAGATTTTGTCATATGAGACAGATGCAGGCTACTGGGAAAACATGAAAACGGCACTTAATGATAAGATAAGGGAACATGTGGCACAGCAGAAACTGCCATATGAGTTGGGCGTAAGTGTCGGGTATTGTATCTGCAGCAGGGAGAATCCGGTTTCTTTTGAGGAATGCTGTGAAACCGCCGACCAACGCATGTATGAGAATAAGAGAGCAAGAAAGCAAGGCCGACAGTCATAATAGATATCGTCGGAAGACAGGCAGTGTGGAGTAGCCTTTATCGCAGGCCAAATCTGAAATTTGGCTCGCGATTCCTTCGACGCAAAGCGTCTGCGGAATGGAGATTAAAATGGAAGAGGAGAATCTTGTCTCAGAAAAACAAAACGGCATAACGGAGGGCGTCATCTGGAAACAGCTGCTGCTCTTCTTTTTCCCGATTTTATTCGGCACTTTTTTTCAGCAGCTTTATAACGCCGTGGATGCAGTCGTTGTAGGCAGATTTGTGGGAAAAGAAGCTCTGTCCGCGGTGGGCGGCGGGACGGGTACGGTTATCAACCTGTTGCTTGGCTTTTTCGTTGGACTTGCCAGTGGGGCAACCGTTGTGATTTCCCAGTACTACGGCGCAAAGAGAGCAGAAATGGTGGGATATGCGGTGCATACCGCAATCGCTTTCAGCCTGGTGGGAGGATTTTTGATGATGCTGCTCGGTATTCCTCTGGCACCAGCGATACTGCGAGCCATGAATACACCTGCGGATATATTGGATTTGGGAATTCTTTATATCAGAATTTATTTTCTGGGCATTATCGGGAACCTGATTTATAACGTGGGTTCGGGAATCCTGCGGGCGGTGGGAGATTCCAGACGACCGCTGTATTTCCTGATTGTAAGCTGCCTGAGCAATATTGTTCTTGATATTCTTTTTGTGGCTGTTCTGCGGATGGGTGTAGCAGGAGCCGGACTGGCTACCATCATTTCCCAGTTCCTGAGTGCTGTGATGGTGGTTGTGGTCTTAATGCGAACCAATGATATGCATCGTCTGAGCCTGCGTCGTATCGGATTTGACGGCAGAATGTTCGCAAGAATCCTGCGAATCGGTTTTCCTGCCGGACTGGAGTCCGTTTTGTACAGCCTCTCAAATATTATCATTCAGACCGCCATTAACGGTGAGGGAACGGATCCGGTGGCGGCGTGGACGGTCTACGGCAAGCTGGACGTGGTTTTCTGGATGGTAATCAGTGCATTCGGAATCTCTATCACCACCTTTGTGGGGCAGAATTACGGAGCAGGCAAATCGGAACGGGTTCGGAAGGGCGTGCGAACCTGTCTTGCCATGAGCTTTGGCACAACGATTGTAATTTCCGCGTTTTTGTATCTGGCCTGCGGCACTATTTACACCCTGTTTACGAAGGATGCGGAGGTACTGCGGATTGGCGTGGAAATGACAAGATTTCTGGTTCCGACCTATTTTACCTATGTGTGTATTGAAATCCTGTCCGGTGCCCTGAGAGGTGCGGGCGATGCATGGATTCCTACCCTGATTTCCCTCAGCGGTATCTGCGCCATCCGCGTGGCATGGATTATGGCTGCGGTGCCTGTGTGGCCCGGAATCCGTACCATTATATTCAGCTATCCACTAACCTGGGTGATTACAAGTTTGCTGTTTATTTTATACTATTGTTTTTTTAGCAAAATTAAGGTTGTCGGGAAAAAGGAGAAGTCTGAGTATGTCAGATAAAGATGCAATGCGAAAAATATTCTGCGCGATTTTTTCTTCGAGTATTGCGACAGAAAGCTTATATATCAAGGAGGATTATTTATGTATATTGCAAACGAAAAAAGATATGAAACCATGCAGTACAACCGTTGCGGCAAGAGCGGTCTGATGCTTCCGGCAGTTTCACTGGGACTGTGGCATAATTTCGGCTCCAACGGCAACTTTGACAACATGGAGGCTATGTGCCGGACGGCTTTCGACAATGGTATCACGCACTTTGATCTGGCAAACAATTACGGACCGGTACCCGGTGCCGCTGAAGAAAATTTCGGACGCATACTGAAAAAGGGACTGGGAGAGTACCGCGACGAGCTGGTGATTTCCACGAAGGCAGGCTATGATATGTGGCCGGGGCCTTACGGCAACTGGGGCAGCAAAAAGTATCTGGTGGCAAGTCTTGACCAGAGCCTGAAGCGTATGGGCCTTGAGTATGTGGATATTTATTATCATCACAGACCGGATCCGGAGACTCCCTTGGAAGAAACGGCAAGAGCACTTGACGGAATTGTGAAGAGCGGCAAGGCGCTGTATATCGGTATTTCCAATTATAATAAGGAGCAGACCATTGCCATCGCAGAATTGTTTAAGGAGATGGGAACGCCCTTTATTATCAATCAGAGAAAATACTCCATGCTGGAGAGAACCATTGAAAAAGACGGTCTCAAAGACTATGCTGCGGCCCACGGGATTGGCATTATCACGTTTTGCCCGCTGGCGCAGGGACTTTTGACAGACAGATATCTGCACGGTATTCCTGAGGACAGCCGTATCCGTACGGATGGAAGATTTTTGAAGGAAAGCGCTGTTACGGAAGAAACACTCACCAGGGTGAAGAAGCTGAGTGAGCTGGCTTCGGAGAGAGGACAGTCTCTGGCACAGATGGCGCTTGCCTGGATTCTACGGGACGGAGACATTACCAGTGTGCTGATTGGTGCGTCCAGGCCTTCTCAGATTCTGGACAATATCGGCATGATTGGAGACACAACTTTCAGCGAGGAAGAGCGAAAGAAAATTGATGAAATTCTGATGTAGTTCATTCATCGGATTCATGGATAAACATGAAAAAGAACTATCACCGTTGCGGCGATAGTTCTTTTTTGTAGATGTATCTGTCGGGCTCAGTCAGCGATGCCAGCGCTTTACTTTCCGTAGAAAATCTGCGCAATCGGGGAATCGGGAGACAGGATAACTGTCTTGTTATTCCCCTTCATGGAAGCTTCAATGGCATCCAGGCTTCTGACAAAGGAGTAGAACTCCTGCTTGGATTCGTCATTGTAAGCTTCTGCCAAAATCCTCATGTACTCTGCTTCGCCTTCAGCAATCAGAATTTCCGCATCCTTTTCCGCCTCTGAGAGCATAATCGTTATTTCCTGGTCGGTGGTGTTTTTGATTTTCTGTGCCTCAGAGCTTCCCTCTGCGGTGTAGGTTGCCGCGATATTGTCACGCTCGGAAATCATGCGCTCATAAACAGCCGCTTTGTTGTCACTGGGCAGGTCAAGCTTTTTTGTCTCAAAGGCTAAGAGCTGAATGCCGTACGGATCAAGAGAAGCGCCGATATTTGACATGATTGCTTCGGAAAGAGCACCGTTCCGTCCGGAAATCACATCATCCTGGGAAGTGCTGCTGATGACATTTTTCGTGGAGTTGTACACAATGGCATCCAGACGGCCTTCCGCATTGGCGATGGAGCAGTTCAGCGTCTGAGCGAACTTGACGGGGTCTGTAATCTGCCAAAGAATGTAGCTGTCACAGATCATCGTCTTTTTGTCGCTGGTAATGACATCGGAGGGTGAAAGGTCGTAGAGCAGCGTCTGCTTGGGAAGGGTATCCACACTCTGGACAAAAGGAATCTTAAAGCTGATACCTGCTTCGGATACCACATGGTCAATTTTTCCGAACTGACGGATTAAACTGTATTCGTTTTCGTTTGTAATGACTACAGTGGACGCACCGATTATCAGAACCACAAACAGTGCGAAAATCAAAGAAATTCTTTTAAATGTTTTCATAATCCTGTGCCTCCTTAGTTTGTCTCCGCAGCAGTTTCACTTTTGTCTGCGGTGTCGGAATTTCCGGTAAAACTTTCAATAGGGTACATGGTCTGCACCTTACCGTCAGGGCTTTCGATGATAACCTTCAAATCGGGCAGAACATCCTCCATCGCCTCGTAAAACATACGCTGTCTTGTGACAACGGGATTCTTGATATATTCCTCATACATGGCATTGAAACGTGCCACCTGTGCAGTTGCCTCGTTGATTCGTTCCGTCTTCTGGGCTTCCGCGTCCTTCAGGATGCCGTCCGCTTTTGCCTGGGCGGAAGGAAGCTGTTCGTTCCGGTACTTATTTGCATTGTTTAATGCGGTTTCTTTCCCCTGCTTTGCGGTTTCCACTGCCTTAAAGGCTTCCATAACCTCAGCGGTGGGCGGCTCGGAATCCTGCATTCTGATGTTGACCAGCTGGATGCCGATGTCCTGCTCCTCGAGGCGCTCCAGTATCATTTCTTTGATGGTTGCCTGAATTTCATTTTTTCCTGTTGTCAGGACATCATCCACAGGATAACTTCCGATGACGGTACGGATGCAGCTCTGGCTGATGTTTTTCAGGATTTCCAGTGGATTTCTGGAGGCGTAAACAGCCTTGACAGGGTCACTGTAACGGTATTCCACATAAAAATCCACATCGATAAAGTTGAAGTCGGAGGTAATCATCAGCGACTCATCTTCATTTGTCTGGTTTGTCTCGGTGCTGTAGCCGATTGGAAATCCCTGGATGGTCGTATTTACCTTCTTTACCTTCTGAATAAAAGGAATTTTAAAGTGCAGTCCGGGGTCGGTTACTGCGGAGGCTTTGCCAAGGGTGATGAGCACTGCCTGCTCCTGCTCTTTGATTTCATAGGTGGAATTCATCAGCAGTATTGCTACAACGATGACAGCAGCAACAATACCTGCAATCTTCCCACCGGATTTTCTCTTTGAAGAACCCGATTGTCCTCCGTCCATTGTCTCAAAACCATTTCTTCTGTTGCGAAAGGAATCACCTTTCATAGTATTTCTCTCCCTTCTTCGGCGGCTGCCGCATTTAGTTAATTACGGCAGCCGGTTTTATCGTTTTGTTGTATCAGGAACTTAGTACTGTAGTACATCATACAGGATATGAAGAGAAATAGCAATGAAAACAAATGCACGATAGGAGAATTTATTGTGCGGGAACAATCTGACTCAGGGTGAATATAGGTGTAGAATGGAAGTGTAATATGGGTTGCATACCACGGAGAAAAGGGATAGTATAAAGGAAAGTGAGGATTGTGTGAAAAAACTGCCCGATAGCAGCATCTTTTCGCAAAGCATCTTCAGAATGGAGGATAAAGATGAAGATATATACCTGTTTCCCGGAAGGAAAAGCAAAAGCGCTGACAATGAGCTATGATGACGGAAAGATTCAGGACGAAAGGCTGGTTGGAATCTTTAACAAATATGGAATCAAGGGAACCTTTAATATCAATTACGGTTTGATGGAGAAGGAGCAGACGCCGCCCCGCCTCAGCAGAAGCAGAATTGCAGAACTGTACAAAGGGCATGAGGTGGCAACGCACACCATGACTCATCCCACCATTGAAAGATGCCCGCTGACCGGTGTGGCAGAAGAAATCCTGGAGGACAGAAAGGGTCTGGAGGGCCTGCTCGGAGCGCCCGTCAGGGGACACGCTTATCCCAATGGTTCTTACAGTGAGGAAATCAAGCAGCTGTTCCGGCAGCTTGGTGTAGCTTACGCCAGAGTGGTACCTTCTGTGGCTGATTATGAACTGCCCAAGGATCCGCTGGAGTGGCATCCCACCTGCCATCACAATGACCCGGAACTGATGAAGAAGGCGCAGTTTTTTGCGGATTTTGGCAAGAAGCAGTATCTGAAACTGATGTATGTCTGGGGACACAGCTATGAATTCGACAACAACAATAACTGGGAAGTGATTGAGAAATTCTGTGAATTCATGGGCGGCAGAGAGGATATCTGGTATGCCACGAATATTGAAATCATCGACTACATGGATGCGGCAAAGAGATTGCAGTTCACGGCAGACAATACAAAGGTGTTTAACCCCAGCTTTCAGAGTGTGTGGCTTGAAGTGGATGACAAGTATTATGTGGAGGCAAAAGGCGGCTGCCTGACGGATTTGAAAAAGTGCGGAGAGCAATAACATGAACGGCAGAATCAGAGAAAAGCTGGAGGATTGCCCGGTCATTGCGGCGGTAAAGGACGAGGATGGCCTGAAAGAGTGTCTGAAAACGGACTGCGGGATTGTATTTATCCTGTATGGGGACATTATGAATATTGCGGAAATTGTGGAGCAGGTGAAAGCTGCGGGCAAACTTGCCATGGTGCACATGGATTTGATTGCAGGTCTCGGAAGCAAAGAGGTCAGTGTTGATTTTATCAGCAAGTCAACCCGGGCTGACGGCATTATTTCCACGAAACCGACACTGATCCGCCGTGCCCGGGAATTGAAACTGTATACTGTGATGCGCTTTTTCGTCATTGATTCCATGGCGATTGAAAATATTTATCGCCAGTGTGAACAGGCTAGACCGGACTGCATTGAAATCCTTCCCGGGCTTATGCCGAAAGTAATCAAGAGAATTGTCAGGGCAGTACGGGAACCTGTGATTGCAGGAGGTCTCATCACGGACAAGGAAGATGTGATGTCTGCCCTGAATGCGGGGGCAGTGTCGATTTCTACCACAAACAGAGAGTTGTGGTATGCATAAGAAAAAATGCAAAAAAAGAAACGAGTAGCCCGCTTGAGTAAGTATACTGTACGGTCGTAAAACTCATTTCTGGAATATAGTATAGAGCATAAAAAAAGGATGTCAAGAAAAATTCATTGAAATATCCGGCTTGCAGACGCAGGAAGTGCATGCTATAATTTGTCTGCAATTACAATTCTTGAGAAAACGGGAGGAAAGGCAGTGTGCGGAGATAATCTATGAACAGTAACTACACAGAGGCTTTCGGCGGCAGCCTGTTAATTGGGCGGCTGTGTTCTTTGTGTGACCGTTGATAGATATCAGATGCATTTGCCAATGTTTCCCATAATGAGAAGTATACAGTGAAAAGCGCTTCCGTTTTGAAAAGACAGTGCGCTGGGTTTTTCTGTGGGATTTTGAATATTGTGTATCTGGATTAGAATCTGCTTTCGGTTACATAACCGGAAGCAGTTTTTTGTGGGCAGGTTTCCTGCCTGCGCGGAGGAAGACAAGTATGCTACAGGTAAAGAATTTAAATTTATATCATAAAAAGGATTTACGCCCCCTTGCAACAAATTTATCTTTTATCCTGAACAACGGTGACAAAGCCGCCATCATCGGTGAGGAAGGAAATGGGAAATCCACCCTTTTGAAGCTTTTATATGATGAAAAGCTGGTGGAGGAATATGCGGAGTATACGGGGGAGATTCACAAAAATAATACAATCTGCGGTTATCTGGCACAGGAATTGCCCAAGGAGGACAAAGAAAAAACAGTTTATGAGTTCCTTTCGGAGGAAAATGCCTTTCTGGAGACTGACTACAGGGAACTTGCATCCATTGCGGCGGAATTGGGGCTTTCATCGGATATGCTCTACAGCGACACAAAGGTAGGCCGCCTGTCCGGAGGGGAAAAGGTCAAGCTGCAGCTGCTGCGGCTGCGAGTGAAACGTCCCGGGGTGTATCTGCTGGATGAGCCCTCCAATGATATTGACATTGATACGTTAAATTGGCTGGAAAAATTCATTCTCAACAGTCAGGTGCCGGTGCTTTACATTTCTCATGATGAAACGCTTCTGGAGAATACGGCAAATCTGATCATTCACATGGAACAGCTGAAGCGGAAGACGGAGAGCCGCTGTACGGTAACCCGGGCAGGCTATCGCGAGTATGTGAACAGGCGACAGGAGAGCCTGGACAGACAGGAGCGGCTTGCGACGGAGGAAAGAGCAGCTTATGAGAAACAGCAGGAGAGATTCCGGAGAATTTATGACAAGGTAGAGTACCAGCAGGACATTATCACCAGACAGAATCCCAGCGGCGGAAGACTTCTGAAAAAGAAGATGCACGCAGTGAAATCCATGGAGCGTCGGTTTGAAAAGCAGGCTGAAAATATGACACAGATGCCGGAAACAGAGGAGGCGATTTTCTTCCGCTTTGCGGAAGGGGAAGGAATTCCCGCAGGAAAATGGGTGATTGATTATGAACTGCCATGTCTGGAAGTGGAAGACCGTGTGCTTTCCCGGGGTATCAGGTTGCAGGTAAAGGGTTCTGAAAAAATCTGTATCATCGGAAGGAACGGAGCCGGGAAAACAACTTTCCTCAAAAAAATCGCGGAAGAATTATTGCAGAGAACGGATATACGCGCTGCGTATATGCCTCAGAATTACGAGGAACTCCTGGATATGGACAGTACACCTGTGGAGTATTTGTCAAAGACATGGGACAAGGAGGAAAACACGCGGATTCGAACCTATCTTGGCAGTATGAAATATACGGTAGGCGAGATGGAGCATGCCATACGGGATTTATCGGGAGGCCAGAAGGCGAAGCTGTTACTGCTGAAGATGAGCATGGAGCACAGAAATGTCCTTATTCTGGATGAGCCTACCAGAAACTTCTCCCCCTTGTCCGGCCCGGTGATTCGGGATTTGCTGATTCATTTTCCGGGGGCAATCATCAGCGTTTCCCATGACAGGAAATACATTGAGGAAGTATGTGACAAGGTGTATGAACTGAATGAGAAGGGGCTTGAAAAGAAATATTAACTTTGTTATAATCAATACAAAGCATATAATCTTTGTTTCAAACAGCGCAGCTGTCTTATCATTCTATTTATCATTCAATGAATTCTATGCTTTTAAAATTCCATTTTAATATGCATAGTGTATTGAATGTTAAGTGAGGGAAGCCTCTTGTTTTGATACACTATGAGAACAGGAGGGTATATGAAGAGACTGGAAGAAATGAATCTGGTGGACGACTTTCTGGTGAACAGCCTGACAAGTCACAAAATTTACGGAGAGGAATCATCCAGATATATTCTGGAGTGTATTTTGCACAGGAAAATCGGGAAACTGACGGTGGTGCCGCAACGTTTCTGGGGCGGCGAGAACACCGAAGACCATGGCGTACGTCTGGATGTGTACCTGGATGAAGAGGATGGTGAAATCTTTGACATCGAACCGGACAAAAATGACGGGGAGGATGATATCGCATCACTGCCCCGCAGAGTGCGATTCTACCACGCGAAAATTGATGCTGGTAATCTGGCAGCAGGTGAGGATTACAGCAAGCTCCGAAATGTGATTGTTATTTTCATTACAACTTATGATCCTTTCGGAAGAGAGCGCATGGTATATACTATCCAGAATGGCTGTGTGGAAGAGCCGGATATGCCTTATGAGGATGGAGCCAAAACCTTGTTCCTTTACACGAAAGGGACAAAGGGAAATCCACCGGAGGAACTGCGTCAGCTGTTGCGGTACATGGAGAACTCCATTGTAGAGAATGCACAATCAGAAGGATTAAAATCGTTACATAAAATGGTAACAGCGGTGAAATGTGACGGAGAGGTAGGTTTAGCGTATATGAAGAGCTTTGAGAGAGAGCAGCGAATTAAGGCTGAAGGAGTTGCCTTGGGAAAAGCGGAAGGAAAAGCGGATGACATCTTAATGTTGCTTTCTTGTAAAGGAGAGATCCCGGAAGAATTATCCGAAACTATCTTAGGGGAAAAGAAGATAGAGAGGCTGAATGCCTGGCTCATTGCGGCAGCGAAAGCAGGAAGTGTTTCAGATTTCCGAAAAGAGTGCGGTATATAGGTGTATGCCCAAAACGAGGCTATGGACGAACATCATAGGTTTCATCCAAGGTTGCAAGCGAAATGGCGTTGCATAACCGGCAACGCCATGCTATAATAATGCCAACAGAACAGTGAATGCGTGAGATGAGGAGTCGGGCAATTGGAATGTCACAGGGGTGGCATTGGTTTGCTTGGCTCTTTTTGCATCAGTGGAGAGGAGAAGGACTATGATTGATGTGATTGTAATCGGTGCCGGGGTGACGGGATGCGGAATTGCCAGGGAGCTGTCCCGCTATGATTGGAGGGTAATGGTGCTGGAGAAAGCTTCGGATGTCTGCGAAGGTACTTCCAAGGCGAACAGCGGCATTGTACATGCGGGCTTTGATGCCCATCCGGGTACCTTGAAAGCAAAGCTGAATGTGGAAGGCAGCGAACAAATGGAGGAACTGGCGAAAGAACTGGACTTCCCTTACAAACGGAATGGTTCGCTGGTACTTTGCTTTGATGAGAAAGACAGAGAGAAGCTTCAGAAATTGTATGAGCAGGGGTTGAAAAACGGTGTGAAGGAACTGCGCATCCTGGAACGAGAGGAATTGAAGCAGCTGGAGCCCAATATTTCCGATAACACCGTGGCAGCCCTTTATGCGCCGACAGGTGCCATTGTCTGTCCCTTTGGTCTAACCATTGCCCTGGCGGAAAATGCCGCGGCCAATGGTGTGGAGTTTCGGTTGAATACAGAGGTAGAGAGCATAGAACGGACAGAAAGCGGCTACCGCCTTACAACCAATCAGGGTGTGCTGGAGAGCAAAGTGGTTATCAATGCGGCAGGTGTCTGTGCAGACCGTTTTCACAATATGGTCAGCGGTAATCAAATCCGAATTATCCCCAGAAAAGGGGAGTACTGCCTGATGGACAAAAAGGTGGGCGATTACGTCAACAGGACAATTTTCCAGCTGCCCACGGTTTACGGCAAGGGTGTACTGGTGACACCGACCGTTCACGGGAACCTGCTTGTTGGTCCCACTGCCGTGGATGTGGAAGATAAGGAAGCGGTGAATACCACAGGAGAGGGTATAGCAGATGTGCTGAAGCGGGCAGCGCTCAGTGTGAATGCTCTTCCGGCAAAGCAGGTGATTACTTCCTTTGCAGGGCTGCGGGCCCACGCTATATTTGAAAATGGGGAGTCGGATTTTATCATTGGTGAAGTACAAGATGCTCCGGGATTCTTTGATGCGGCAGGGATTGAATCGCCCGGATTGTCATGTGCTCCTTCCCTTGGAAAATATCTGGTGGAGCAGGTACTTGCCTATTTGCCCGCAGAGAAAAAGCCAGACTTCATTGCATCCAGAAAAGGCATCCCCAATATGGCACTTGCGACGGGTGAGCAACGGCAGCAGTTCATTCGAGAAAATCCCCTGTATGCCAATGTGGTCTGCCGCTGTGAACTGGTGACGGAGGGAGAAATCATGGATGCCATTCACAGACCCCTCGGCGCAACCACTTTAGATGGTGTCAAGCGTCGTACCAGAGCCGGTATGGGAAGATGTCAGGCGGGCTTCTGCTCCCCGAAGACAGTGGAAATCCTGGCAAGAGAGTTGGGAAAAGACATGAGTGAAATTACCAAAAATGAGAAAGGCAGCGAGTTCCTGACGGGTTTTGACAAGGACAATCTATAGATTCGAGCACATATCAGAATGTGCGGAAAAGAGGCAATGATGAAAAAAGAACTGGTAATCATCGGCGGAGGACCCGCCGGACTGGCAGCAGCCATTGCAGCAAAGGAAGCGGGAATCAATGACCTTTTGATTCTGGAGAGGGATGCGAGACTGGGCGGTATTTTGAACCAGTGTATCCACAATGGTTTCGGCCTGCATACCTTCAAAGAGGAACTGACCGGACCGGAGTATGCCGGAAAATATATTGATAAGGCACTTGAACTGGAAATTCCTTATGAGCTGAATACCATGGTAATTGACCTGACACAAACGTCAGAAGGGAAAGAAAAACTTGTCACCGTGATGAACAGGGAGAAAGGGCTCTATACCATTGAGGCGAGAGCGGTTATCCTGGCAATGGGATGCCGGGAGCGTTCCAGAGGGGCGTTGAACATTCCCGGATTCCGTCCGGCAGGTATTTATTCCGCAGGAACAGCACAGCGCTATGTAAATATGGAGGGTAGGATGCCCGGCAGAGAGGTTGTCATTCTGGGCTCCGGCGATATCGGGTTGATTATGGCAAGGCGCATGACGCTGGAGGGGGCAAAGGTGAAGCTGGTGGCAGAGCTGATGCCCTATTCAGGCGGTTTGAAGAGAAATATCGTGCAATGTCTGGATGATTTCGGCATTCCGCTGAAACTGAGCCATACAGTGGTCGACATCAAGGGAAAGGAAAGAGTGGAAGCCGTGGTAGTGGCGCAGGTGGATGAACAGCTGAAAGCCATTCCGGGAACAGAGGAGGAAATCAGCTGTGACACATTGTTGTTATCCTGCGGGCTGATTCCCGAAAATGAACTTTCCGGAAATCTTGGAGTCACAATGAATCCTGTGACAAACGGTCCTCTGGTGGATGAAAGTTTGGAAACGGACAAGGAAGGAGTTTTTGCCTGCGGCAATGTTCTCCATGTGCATGACCTGGTGGACTATGTTTCCGAGGAGGCTTCCCAGGCAGGAAAAAGAGCGGCGGCTTATTTAAAGGGAGAATTGGAAGAACGTGGCAGGAAAATCCTTATTCGGGCAGTAAACGGCGTGCACTACACGGTGCCTTCGTCCATCGATATGCAACGCATGGAGCAGACACAGGTGGTACGATTCCGCGTGGGAAATGTCTACCGGGATGCAGCGGTGGAGGTGGCTTTTGACGGTAAGGTAGTGAGCAGCCGGAAAAAGAAGGTGCTGGCACCCGGAGAGATGGAACAGGTAATTCTAAAAAAAGCTGATCTGGAACAGGCAGAGGGCATAAAGGAAATTTCCGTTTCAATCCGTCGGGATACCTAATTGATGTTGCAGACTGTTTTTACACGACCGGGTAAAGTGCGGAAAACAGGTAAAAATAAGCGGAAGGGAGAAATATAATCCATGGGAAATCAGGAGATGGAAAAGAAATCTGCAGAAAAGAGAGAATTTGTTTGCATCAGATGTCCTTTAGGCTGTAATATATCAGTAGAAATGGAACAGAATGAAATCCGGGGCATTACCGGGAACACCTGTCCGAGAGGTGCCGATTACGTGACAAAGGAACTGACAGACCCCAGACGCATCGTGACAAGCTTGGTGCGTGTGACCGGTGGTGAACTTCCCACCGTTTCCGTAAAGACAGCGTCCGACATCCCGAAGGCAAAGATACAGGACTGCATCCTTGCTTTGAAAGAGATAGACCTGCAGGCTCCCGTCCATATGGGGGATATTGTAGTCGAAAATGTCTGCGGCTGTGGTGTCAACATAATTGCCACCCGCACTGTAAATGCAATATCATGAAATTGTACCATCCGCGGATACTTTAGCATCTGCATACCCGGGACACCAATGCCGCATCGCTTCGCAGAGGAAGATGCAAGATACCGATACTAATGAACATTCATGTACCCAGGGCGCCTATGGCCATACCGCTTTGTGAGACTGTACAAGACGTCGGTACTTAGGCTGCGTACTGTGCAGCCTTATGTACCGCTACGTCGCGTCCCAAGCGAGAGCGCGTCTCACAAAGCGGTGAGCCCATACAGGCGCCCGGCAACGTAGCAGCATACAGGTGCCCGGCAACAGGCGGCGCCCGGTCAATGGTAAAGATAGGAGAGGAAAGCTATATGCAAAACTATATCATGGCATTGGATCAGGGAACCACAAGCTCCCGCTGTATCCTTTTTGATAAACAGGGCAATATCTGCTCCATGTTCCAGAAAGAATTTACCCAGATATATCCCCAGCCCGGCTGGGTGGAACACAATCCCATGGAAATCTGGTCTTCCCAGCTGGCTGTGGCTACAGAATGCATGGCAATGGTGGGAGCAAATGCGGAACGCATATCGGCAATCGGCATCACAAACCAGAGAGAGACCACAATTCTTTGGGATAAAGAAACCGGAGAGCCGGTATACAACGCCATTGTCTGGCAGTGCCGCCGTACCTCCGATATGATAGAAGAACTGAAAAAAGACGGCTTTGACAAAAAAATCAGAGAAAAGACAGGGCTGATTCCGGATGCCTACTTCAGCGCTTCCAAGATTGCCTGGATATTACAGAATGTACCCGGAGTAAGAGAAAAAGCCGAGGCAGGAAAACTGCTTTTCGGAACGGTGGATACCTGGCTGATCTGGAATCTGACCAAAGGAGCAGTCCATGTGACGGATTACACAAATGCATCCCGTACCATGCTGTTTGATATTCACAGGCTCTGCTGGGATGAGGAGATTATGGAACGTTTTGACATTCCCGCTTCTATTCTTCCCGAGGTGAAGCCCTCCGGCTGTCTGTTCGGACATACGGATGCCTCTATTCTGGGCGGGGAAATTCCCATCGCGGGAGCTGCCGGAGACCAGCAGGCTGCACTTTTCGGACAGTGCTGCTTTGAACAGGGTGAGGTAAAGAATACATACGGAACCGGATGCTTTCTGTTGATGAATACAGGGACGCAAGCCATTACTTCTGAATCAGGGCTTTTGACAACCATTGCGGCAAGTACGGCAGAACGGACAGAATATGCGTTGGAAGGAAGTGTTTTTGTCGCCGGGGCAGGCGTGCAGTGGCTGCGAGACAGCATGAGAATGATTAAGAGTGCGGGCCAGTCCCAGGAGTACTGTGAGGCTGTGGAGGATACTGCCGGGGTATATATTGTGCCTGCATTTGCGGGAATGGGCGCACCTTATTGGAATCAGTATGCCAGAGGTACGGTTGTGGGGCTGACCAGAGGCTGCAGTAAGGAGCACTTCATTCGGGCAACGTTGGAGTCCATCGCATATCAGACGGCAGACGTACTGCGTGCCATGGAACAGGACAGCGGAATGCACTTAAAAAGCCTGAAGGTTGACGGCGGAGCCAGTGCAAACGATTTTTTGATGCAATTCCAGGCAGACATTGTGAATACGCAGGTTCACAGACCAAAGTGCATTGAGACGACAGCGCTGGGAGCTGCCTATCTGGCAGGACTTGCAGTCGGTTACTGGAAGGATAAGGGAGAAATCCGGGAGAACTGGCAGCTGGGAGCTGTATTTAAGCCATCCATGGAGGAGGATAAACGCCTGAAACTGCTGAAAGGCTGGAAAAAAGCTGTCAGATGTGCGCTCGCCTGGGCGGAAGATGAGGAATGAGGTAACTATTCGGAATCTCATTTGTGACTGTGAAGCACCGGGTACTAAACGGTTTCAGAATAAGTGAAAGGAAAGTTATTGCCATGAATTCAAATGCAGTACCAACGGAAATTAAAGATTATATAGCGCGGGTCGTTGAACGAAGGAATCAGGGCGATATTTTGAGTGAAGAGGAATGTCAGAGAATTCTGGAATATGCCGCTGAGAATAAATCGGATGCTGTATTTGGAATAGGCTATTATTATTTTGCGGAAAACTATTGGTTTCAGGAGGATACGGAGCAGACGATGTACTGTCTGACCGAATGTACAAAATGCTTCCGCACGGCAAAGATGTATGAGTTCCTTGCAAGAACCTATAATATGATGGGAGCGGTATCGGATTACCGGGACAATAAGGTAGTGGCATTGAATTACTATTACACGGGATTACAGTATGCTGAAACCTATCATTTGTTTTATGCACTGGGAATGATAGCAATGAACATTGCCTATATCCTGATTCGCATGAGACGATTCTTTGAGGCTGCGGAATATTACGAGAGGGCAATCCGGGCGTACAGACAGTCGGAGGATAGCCTGAACTGGAACTATAACCTGGCGTCCTGTATGCTGCATTGCGGTCTATGCTATCTTCGCCTTGGTGAAGAGGAAAAAGCCTATTCTCTTCTGGAACAGATTCATCGGATGAGAGAAGAACAACCGGAAAGAAGGTATCCGGATATCAGAATCAATATATTCCGTGGGGAATGCCTGGCAGCACAGGGGAAAAAAGAAGAAGCACTTCAATGTGTGGAAAAGGTGTTCGTTCATCTGGATGAGAAAAAGTCTCTGGAGGAGGTAGCGGAGTGCCTGACAAATGTAGCGGAACTGCTGCTGAATTATGAGCAGTACAGCGGACTGGAGAAGCTGTTTGAAAAAGCAGATGCACTTGGACTTGAAAAAGGAATATTGCTCTCTCTGGAGATGTATCCTTACCGGGCAAAATACCTGCTTCATCAAAAACGAAATCAAGAGTATATAGAATATACGGAACAGTATTTTTCCACATATGAAAAAGACCGGCTGAACAATAAGCAGGTCACGGCACGCGTTCTGGAACTACAGGACAGACTCAGAAGTATCGAAAAGGAACAGGAGAAAGTGCTTGCTTCCAACAGGAAGCTGGAAACGCTGGCCCTTTATGATTCCTTAACAAACCTTGGAAATCGAACACTGATTAACGAATATGTTTCCCAGAAATTTGAGGATGCGCAAAATAATTCGAAATTATTTGGCGTAGAATTACTGGATATTGATTTCTTTAAGAGGTATAATGATACCTACGGACATCTGGCAGGGGATGTCTGTATTGAAACAGTTGCTTCCGTGCTGCATGAACTGGAAAACGACAGAGTATTTTGCGGCCGTTACGGCGGAGACGAATTTGTTGTAATTTACAGTGATATGACGTCAGAAGAAATCTGTAAGGTTGTCGTGGAAATACAGGACAGGGTTCGCGAGAAATGTATTCCCCACGAAAGCTCGGAATGCTGTAAAACAGTTACCGTGAGTCAGGGTGTTTTTATCAGGATTCCTGATGAGGAGAACCGGGAGTGGGATTTTAACTCCATGGCGGATATTGCGCTGTATCATGCAAAACGAAAGGGAAGAAACTGTTATCATATAGAAGAAAAATTTCTACAAAAGTAAGGAGAAGATTCATATGCTGGTACAAAAATATAAGGATATGCTGTCCGGAAAATCTGTGATAAGACAATTGTCGGAATTTGCTACGGCGAGGGGTAAGGAAATAGGCTATGAGAATGTGTTTGATTACAGCCTTGGAAATCCTTCTGTCCCTGTTCCGCAGGAATTTACAGACACTATGATTCATATGCTTACTACGAGGGAGACGAATGAACTGCATGGTTACAGTCCCAGTCTGGGAATTACAAGCGTCAGGGAGGCTGTTGCGGCTTCCCTGGAAAAGCGTTTCGGTCTTCCCTATCGTAAGGAGCATATTTTTATGGCATCCGGTGCAGCCGGTGCCCTTGCACATGCCTTCCGTCTGGTAACGGAGCCCGGAGATGAGATACTGACCTTTGCACCGTTTTTCCCGGAGTATCATCCCTATGTAGACCTGACGGGAGCGGTGTTGAAGGTGGTGCCGCCTGATACGGAGAATTTTCAGATTAACTTTGATATGTTTGAAGAAATGCTGACGGAGAAGGTCATGGCAGTGCTGGTAAATACGCCGAATAATCCTTCCGGTGTGGTGTATTCCGCAGCTACTTTAAAACGACTTGCAGCTTTGCTGTCGCAGAAATCGGAAGAATATGGTCATACGATTTATCTAATTTCTGATGAACCATATCGTGAAATCGTGTTTGCGGGAGTGGAGGCACCATGTGTTTCCGCCTTCTATGATAATACGATTATGTGCTACTCCTTCTCCAAATCACTGTCCCTACCCGGAGAACGTATCGGATATGTGGCGATTAATCCCAACTGCAGGGACGCAGAGGATATGGTGAATATGTGCGGGCAGATTTCCAGAGGCATCGGACATAACTGTCCCCCTTCCATTATTCAGCTTGCAGTTGCCGAAGTGCTGGATAAGACGGCGGATCTGAGTGTTTATGAGACAAATATGAATCTGATTTATCGGGAACTGACGGAGCTGGGCTTTACCTGTGTGAAGCCGGGTGGAACCTTTTATATTTTCCCGAAAGCATTGGAAGAGGATGCAAAGGTATTCTGTCAGAAAGCATTAAAATATGATTTGATTCTGGTACCGGGAGATTCCTTCGGTGCACCCGGATATTTCCGTATGGCATATTGCATTGATACGGAGAAGGTGGAGCGCTCTCTTGAGGCACTTCGCAGATTTGTTCGGGAAGAGTATGGGAGGTAGCATATGTTTCAGGCAGGACTTGTTTTGGAAGGCGGTGGAATGAAGGGTGTGTATACCGCCGGTGTACTGGATTTCTTTCTGGATAAGGGAATTGAATTTTCCAGTGTTTACGGTGTGTCTGCGGGAGCCTGCAATATGTGCAGCTTTCTGTCGAAGCAGCGGGGCAGAGCACTGGCTGTCAACACAGACTATCTGGACACGAAAAAGTACTGCAGTCTGGAGAGCCTGCTGACCACAGGCGATTTGTTCAACGTGGATATGTGTTATCATCTGATTCCTGATTACCTGTATCCTTATGACAATGAGACATTTGAAAAATACCGGGGAAAAGCCTACAGTGTGGCGACTGACATTACCACCGGAAAACCGGAGTACTTCCGCATTCGGGATATGAGGAAGGATATTGATAAAATCCGTGCGTCTGCGTCTCTGCCGCTGGTTTCCAGAAATGTGAAGATTGACGGCAGGTATTATCTGGACGGAGGCATCAGTGATGCCATCCCGCTTCAGAAATCCATTATGGACGGCAACCGCAGGAATGTGGTGGTCATGACAAAGGAGATTGGTTTTGTCAGAAAGCCGACAACACAGCTGGCGCTGATGAAGGCAAGATATTTCAGGTATCCCAAGGTGGCGGAGCTGATGGCAGAGCGCCATATTAACTATAATGAGCAGGTTGCTTATATCGAACGTCAGAAAGCGGAGGGCGGAGCCTTTGTAATCCGTCCCAAAAAGAAAAGCGATGTAGGAAGAGTGGAAAAGGATGTGGAAAAGCTGAAGGCACTTTATCAGGAAGGGTATGATGATGCTGTTGAGTGCTATGAAGAGCTGATGGCATACCTGGAGAGGAGTATGTAAATGTTGGAAATTATCAAGGCTATTTTTTACGGTATTGTTGAGGGCATCACCGAGTGGCTTCCTATCAGCAGTACGGGACATCTGATTCTGGTAGAAGAACTGATTCCCTTCCGGGGAACCAGCGAAGCATTCTTTGATATGTTTGATGTGGTGATTCAATTGGGTGCGATACTTGCGGTTGTGGTATTGTTCTGGAAGCAAATCTGGCCTTTTGCCCTGACGAAACAGGAGAGAGAGGGAAAGACAGGTATTTCTTCTTATCTTAAGAAGGATATCTGGTCCATGTGGTTTAAAATACTGGTATCCTGTGTGCCGGCTGCAGCCATTGGGGTTCTTTTCGATGATGTGTTCAATGCACTGTTTTACAATCCGCCCTGTGTGGCACTGGCTTTGATTATTTTTGGTGTGGCGTTTATCGTGATTGAAAACTGGAATAAGAACAAACAGCCAAAAGTGACATCACTGTCGGATATTACATATACCACAGCGCTACTGATTGGTATTTTTCAGGTGATTGCTGCAATCTTCCCGGGCACTTCCCGTTCCGGAGCAACCATTGTGGGGGCGTTGCTGATCGGTGTTTCCAGAACGGTTGCGGCAGAGTACACCTTTTTTCTTGCAATTCCTGTTATGTTCGGAGCAAGCCTTTTAAAAGTGGTAAAATTCGGATTTGCCTTCACTTCGCTGGAACTTATTCTGTTGGCTGTAGGAACTGTGGTATCCTTTGTGGTTTCCCTGTTTGTGCTCAGATTTCTCATGGGATATATCAAGAAACATGATTTCAAGGTGTTTGGCTGGTACAGAATTGTACTGGGTGTAGTAGTGCTCCTGTACTTTGGAGTGATAGCAGGTTGACGGGTTTGCCAGGGGGACGGAGTTTATGGATGATTTCCTGTCCCCAGTGGTTTCCCTCGGGATATTTTGTTGGCGGATAACTTATTGTTTGACAGCCTTGGTGACGGCAGCCCTGGGCGTGCCGGTAAGTCTGCTAATCTGCCGTATGGAAAGTCCCAGTTTTGACAGGTGCTTTATGTATTTATTTCGGGTTAACAGATCCAAATGCTGGAAATCAGATGGGGATAGGCAGGATGTTTCTGCCCGTATAATCTTCAGTGCCTCTGTGTCTAGGAGTCGGTTGCCGGAATTATGTTCCAGACATTTTTCCGGAGCATTTTTGCATAAAAAATCAAGACATGCAGAATGATTTGGAAATAACCGCAAAACTGTATTAACATCAACAAAAGAAATATCTTGATTTACGTAATCATAGTAGCTACTCCAGGGATACTTTCCCAGTGGCGTTCCAGCTTTGCATGGAGCGGATTCTGATGAATGTACCTGAAAACAGTGAGAAAATATTCCACATCATTTACTGGTTCGCTTTTATATCGATCCTGAAACAGATGTCCAATACGCTGATATTTACAATTGTACCATCTAACAAATTTAACTTCGATTCTTTTCATAATGATATCCAACGGAACCGTCGATTCCTCAAGCAATAAATGAACATGATTGTTCATGAGGCAATAAGCATAGAGCTTAAAATTACAGGACTGTTTATAAAACTTCATGATATTAATAAATTCAAGATAATCATACACGTCTTCAAAAATGATCTGCTGATTAATCCCCCTCAGAATGATGTGGTGAATATGTAAGGAACTTTGTTGTCGTGCTTTTCTGGGCATAGCATCCTCCAATCGAAAGTAATATTATAACGTAGAATTACAGAGTAACATAAATAGTTGGATAAAAGGTTGAAAAGTTAGATACAGGTAAAAGATTATATATAACGCTGCTTTCCAGGAATGGGTAAAAGTTGACAAGTAATATTGACAGTATAGCGACAATGAAAAGTGAATAGGGCAATGATAGAATAATAAGAAAAGTATAGAAAGCCAACCAGGTGAATAAGAGAAACTATATTCAATAATAATGAATAATTTGCCAAATTGCAAGCAAAAAGAATAATTAGGCCACGAGGCCACGAGGGACATAAAAACTGCCAAAAACACCGTCCCCAATGGCCCGGAGTTGACAATTTTCGTGAAAAGGAATAAACTGTTGCCAACAGGTACAGGCCTGTTGAGGAACCTATGAAAAAATTTTTCAGTAACAAGAAGGGAGAAAAGTTTTATGGCAGCAGTAAAGAAAGCAACAGTGAAACCCGCGGCAAAGGTTGCAGAGGCAGCCGTTAAGACCGGTGCACCCAAGGCAGTTGAGAAGAAGACGGAAGAAAAGAAGGTCGAGACAGCAGCTCCTGTTAAGGCAGAGGAAGTGAAGCCTGCTGAGAAGAAAGCAGCTGCTCCGAAGGCAGAAAAGAAGGCACCTGCGAAAAAGGAAGCTGCAAAGAAAGCTCCTGCAAAGAAAGCAGAGTTGAAGTCCCAGCTTCATGTGCAGTTTGCAGGCAAATCTTATTCACAGGAAGACCTGGTTAAGATTGCTAAGGATGTCTGGAAGTATGATTTAAAGCAGAAAGCCGGTGACTTGACCAGCATTGAGCTTTATGTTAAGCCGGAAGAGAGCATGGTTTACTATGTGATGAACAAGGAGTTTACCGGAAGCTTCTTTATTTAAAAAGCGGAACATAGTTTGAAAATCACCAGCTGCCCTATTAAGCCCGCTTGGGACTTGGTGGGGCAGTTTTATTTGTGGGGAAGGTAACAAAAGTATTTGAAAAAGGGGTATTGATTTGAGTAAAAAAATTGGGGCATATATCGGGAAAATTTCTTATAAATATATTATCTATTTCTGTATTTTCTGTGTGGGCGGCATACTTACCCTGATATTCGGTCTTTATAACTATTATGACTACAGCAGGGAGTGCATGGAGAGTGCGAAGCGTGAGGCGGACAATACAGCGACCAGGATTGTGGGGCAGATAGATGAACGATTTGAAAATCTGGCTCAATATTATCTGTCGGTGGTTTCTGATGATGAAACCATGTGGGTGTTGGAACATAACATAAAATTCTCCGACTATAATCACTATAATCCGGTCATGGAAAAACTGGCGAACAATACTCTTTTCGGAGATTATATTTCCGGCTATGCGCTGGTGAATTTCAGAACCAAGTGGGTACTGAACAGCAAAGGTATTTATAAGCTGGAGGAGACCGTGAATGCGGAGGAATTGAAAGAAATGTTCCGGCAGGAGGAGGGAGTACCTTATAAAAATTACTGGTGCTACAATGATACGGAGGAGCTGACAAACAAAATTGACAGAAATTACCGGCTGACGATTGAAACGGCAGGTATCAACTTTGTAATGCGGCTTCCGATTACATCTTCCAAGGTTTATGCGATGCTGGTGGTCAATGTGGATATGAACGCATGGAAAAACTGGATGAATCAGCTGCTGGACGAGTGTGAGAGCGTTGTCGTGGTTGATTCGGACGGGAACCTGATTTATACGTCTGATGAGAGATTGTCAGAGTATTGTGCCACATTGCAAGAAAGCGATTCAATTGAAATGGGAGGGGCAGTTTATACCGTTACCGGCAGAACCTCGGATGTTCTCGGATGGAAATATTATGTCTGCCGGAATCTGGAAGAGGAACGGTTTCTGGGAGCACGTTTTCCGATTCCTTTTCTGCTGCTCCTCGGCGTATTGATTGTGGCTATGCTGATGGTGTTTTCCTATCTGATTTACAGGCCGGTTGGAAGTCTGGTGAGAAATATATCGAATGACAAGCAGAAATGGAAAGGAAATGAATTACAGTTTCTTGCGGGAGAATTTGAAACTGCCATGGGCGACAAAAAGATTTTACAGGAAGTGGTGAATGCGAACCGAAAGAAGCTGCAGGAGCTGTTTGAACTGCGAATGATTCGTGGGGAGATCAGCGGAGATGAAGAGTGGAAGGAATATGTGAACGATTTTGAACTTCGTTCTTGGAAGTATTTTGCTACGGCTGTTATTGTATTGAATCTGAGGGAAGAGGAAGAAAATCAGAGCAGTGTCAGCGAGGATGCCATATGCTTGAAGCTGGTGGAGGAGATGCCGGAGACATTGGAAAAAATGGCATGGATAGCACCGGTTTATAATGCCTGTACGATATTTGCCATATTTGCGGAGGATGACGAAAACAGGCTGCTGGAGCAGATTAAGGAATTTTACTTTGGCATGCAGGAGTATGCCATGGCTGCCACGGGCTATCATGTTTTGATGGGAGTCAGCGGTAACCATGCGGATTACCGGCATGTCCGTGCGGCTTACCGCGAGAGTATCAATGCACTGACGAACAATGGTGTCGGGGAGACGGAGACGGCAGAGAAGCCGGAGAATCTGCGTGACTGCCATTTTTATCTTGCCAGCTATACCCTGAACGGACAGCAGTATGATTCCTCTTATGAGAAGGATATCAGAAACGGAATTAAAGCAGTTGATAAAGAAGCCTGTTATTGTACAACGGATGAGTTTATGTCACATCTGGCAAAACTGCAGGCCGATCAAACGGAGAAAATGATCTATATTCTGCAATATGTTAATGCAATCCTGCAGACTGCCATGGATGCAAGGCTGAATTTGGAACAGATTTTTCCGGATGGAATCAGGAAAGTTTATTTTGAACTGATGGAAGTTCCGGAACTGGAAAGAGAAAGAAGGTATATCAAGCGCTATATTATTGATCCTATTCTGGAAGAGAGAAATGTTCTTTTGGAAAAACGTTCCTACTCCATGATGGAGGAGATTGAGGAACTGCTTTCAGAGAGCAAAGGGAACATCACTTTGACAGAATGTGCGGAAGCGTTGCATGTTCATCCGACCTATATTTGGAAAATCCTGAAAACAGAAAAAGGAAAATCCTTTGCAGAGTACCTGGAAGAGTATAAACTGGAGCAGGCAAAGAAACTTCTTCTTAACACCAATATGTCTGTTGCTGAAATTGCGGCAGAATTAAATTACACCAATGCACAGAATTTTATCCGCTTTTTCAGTAAGTGTACCGGTGTAACGCCCGGTAAATTCCGTAAATTGTATTGATTTCTAGAAAATGATTATTGCTCACATTATCGGTTGTTTTGCACAAAAACTCACAAAGGATATGTGCAAAACGACGATAATGTGAGCATTTTGCTTTTAGGAAAGGTTTTGATTATTTACGTAATTCTTATTTATTTATAAAATTACAGTAAAGACCGGCGCTTTTGATAGCCATTTTTGAAAGAAATGACGAACCGCAAAAAGCCGGGGACTGAAAATTTCAGAGAGTGCAGAAAGGTGGTTTGACATGGCAAAAAAAGCAAAAAAAGGATATGTCATTCTTGAGGACGGTCGGGAAATCAAACCTCACCGGATGAGCACGGGACAGTACATTATTCAACATAAATGGCTGTATCTCCTGTGGCTGCCGGGATTTATTTATTTCATCCTGTTCCGTTATGTTCCGATGGGTGGCTTGGTAATTGCATTCAAGGATTATAGTCCCTTCAAGGGAATTTGGGCGAGTGACTGGGTAGGATTCGCACAGTTCCAGAAGTTTTTCAGTATGCATGACTTCGGAACGCTGCTCTACAATACGTTGGGTATCAGCCTGCTGTCACTGTTCTTATATTTCCCTGCGCCTATTATTCTTTCCCTGTTCCTGAACGAGGTGACGCACAGTGGTTATAAGAGAGTCGTACAGACATTGGTTTACATACCTCACTTTGTATCCTGGGTTATTGTGGCGAGCCTGACTTACCAGCTGTTTAACGTAACAGATGGTATCATCAATCTGATTTATCAGATGATAACAGGACATTCCTTTGACATTCTGCAGAATGCAAATACTTTCTGGGGATTGATTATCGGGCAGGACATCTGGCGAGAGTCGGGATACGGAACAATCGTTTTCCTGGCAGCGCTTTCCGGTGTGGATCAGGAACTCTACGAGGCTGCAAAAGTTGACGGTGCCGGAAGATGGAGACTGATGTGGCACATTACATTGCCTGCCATCAGAGGTACGATTGTAATGATGTTGATTCTCCGTGTCGGTGGATTGCTGAACACAGGATATGAACAGATATTCCTGATGAGAAACGACCTGAATATATCGAGAGCTGAAGTATTTGATACTTACATTTATACGAAAGGTATCAAGAGTGGACAGTATTCCTTCTCGGCAGCCGCGGGTATGTTTAAATCAGTGGTGGGTATGATCATGGTACTTATTTCTGACCGTGTTGCGAAGATGTGCGGTGAGAGCGGACTATATTAAAGAAAGGAGAGCGTGACAAGTGGCAAAAAAACAGATGGTAAAAAACGGCGTCAGAGTAAAGAAAAGCGTTGGCGACCGTATCGTAGATGTAATTATTTATGTTGTGCTTGGCCTGATTGCACTTAGTACCGTGGCACCTTTCCTTTATGTGATAGCAGGTTCCTTCGCGACAGAGAAAGAATTGACGGAAAAGGCATTCTTTATTATACCGACAACCTGGTCTCTGAATGCGTATAAGTACGCAATTAATACAGCAAATATCCTGAGAGGACTTAAAAACTCCATTATCCTGACAACATTGGGAACTCTCATGTGTATGTTGTTTTCACTGACCTTTGCGTATCCTCTTTCCAAATCTCATTTCAGAGGCAGAAACTGGATGATGAATATGGTGATCGTGACCATGCTCTTCGGAGGCGGCATGATTCCTTCCTACATTGTTTACTCTGCATATGGATTGCTGGATACATACTGGGCATTGATTCTCCCCGGACTGATCAATCCCTTTAACATGATTATTATTAAAAAGTTTTTCCAGGGACTTCCCACAGAACTGGATGAGGCTTCCTATATGGATGGCGCAAATGATCTGCAGATTTTTACAAAGGTGGCGCTGCCTCTGTCAAAGCCCGTTATCGCATCCATTTCCCTGTTTTATGGTGTGGGCTTCTGGAATGACTATTTCGGTTCCATGATTTATCTGTCAAGTGCGGAAAAGTATCCGATTCAGATTCAGCTGCGTTCTTTGATTTTGCTGTCATCTTCTTTTTCGGATGCTGTTATGGACTATTATGATCTGAATGGTGCACCGCCTGACAAAGCCGTTAAGATGGCCTGCACGGTAATTGCAACTGTGCCGATCCTCTGTGTATATCCTTTTGTACAGAAGTACTTCACAAAGGGTGTCATGGTCGGAGCAGTCAAAGGATAAATGCGTATGCCTTCGGAATGGGGAAAAGTTCTGTTCCGTTGCAACATAAATAATTTTTATTATAGGAGGATTATATGAAAAGAAAAAGTTTTAACAAAGTTCTTGCACTTGTGCTTGCTTCTGCCACAGCTCTGAGCATGGCAGCATGCGGCAGCGAAAGCAGCAGTAGCAGTAGCAGTCAGACAGCTGGAAGCACTGCAAGCAGTACTGCAGCATCAACGGAGGGAAGCTCCGAGGCAGCAGCTCCCGCTGAGCGTCAGACGATTACCTGGTCTGTTATCGATTTGAATGCAGGTGTTAACAACACCGGTGATTATGCAGAACAGATTCTTCAGGAAATTGAAGATTACACAGGAGTTGATTTGGATCTGGTATGGTATGCAAACGATGCACTTGCAGAGAAAAACTCACTGGCACTTGCTTCTCCCAAGACAATGCCGCAGATTATGTCCTGGGGTGGTACCGTTACCGGTGATGTGGTATCCGCAGCAAAGAACGGTGCTTTTATTGACCTGAACAACTACATCTGGGATTCCGCGAAATATCCTAATCTGTCCGCAATGTCCGAGAGCGTTGCAGCAAACCTGACTGTTGACGGTAAGCTGATTGCAGTTCCCCGTACCCGTGTGGTTGGACGTTATGGTCTTTCCTATCGTCAGGACTGGGCAGAGAAGCTGGGTGTAGAGCTTCCTGAGAACGCAACTCCCGATGATGTTTACAACATGCTGTATGCATTTACCTATAACGATCCCGATGGAAATGGTGTGGATGATACAATCGGTATGGAGATGACCCTTTATACAGGTCCTTTCGATATCATTCAGACATGGTTCGGCTGCGGTAACGGCTGGCAGGATGTAAACGGACAGCTTGTTCCCGTATGGATGACAGACAATTACTTCGAAGCTGTTGAGTACATCAAGAAGCTTTATGATGATGGTCTGATGCCGAAAGACTGGGCTTCCAGACCTACCGATTCCTGGTCAAACGGATGTAAGACAGGTGAGAACGGTGTTTACATCGATGTGCTTGACTCCGGTAAGCGTATCTGGAAGTACTTTGAGACGGAGGAAACCTATACCCCTTCTGTAGTTGACAGCTCCCAGCCTGCTTCCATGGTTCTGTATGGCGCAGTGAACGGACATACACTTGCAACTGCCGGTTACAACGGATTCTTCACACTTTCCGCTACCACTCTGGACACAGAGGAGAAGATTGAAGCAGCACTGACACTGTTGGATAAGCTCTGCGATCCGGAAATGCTTACAATTACCCAGTATGGTCTGGAAGGCGTTAACTACAAGATGGAAGATGGTCATCTTGTACAGACAGATACCGAGGATGAGGTTCTGGCTAACAACTACAAGGGCCTGAACCAGCTGCTTACTTTCCTTCCTTCCACTGAGGCTACTTCCGAGAGAGTTCCTGTTAAGTCGGATAAGTTCAATGATGCACAGAATGCAGCTTATGCAGCAGCTCTGCCCTATGCGGAGATTAATCCTGCTCTTTCCTTCCTTGTAAACTCTGAGACCTATTCTACTGAGGGCGCAACTCTGGATACCGCTGCAACTGCTGCAAGAACACAGTATATCTGCGGTGCAATCACTCTGGAGCAGTTCAAGAAACAGCTTGATGACATCAGATCACAGGGTTATGATGCAATCATTGCTGAAGTAAACGAGCAGTATCAGGCAAATAAGTAATACTTATAAATTAAGAAGAACTTCTGAAAGCCACCGTTATCCGGCAACGGATTTCGGTGGCTTTCCTACATAAAAAATGGCGGGCAGACAGAATAAAGAATTGCCACGGAAATGGAGAGGGATATGTTTCAGATAAAGCTTTGGGCAGATACGATAGAAGATACTTTTTTGAAAGTAAAGTGGCAGCCGGAAACGGAGTGTCCGGATAATTTGTATAAGGTATACTGGTCTGACAGATATACGGAAGAAATGGAATATAAATGTGTGGCCGAAACGAAAGCCGCGGAATTTACTTTGAATAAAGCAACGCATATTCCTTATTATATAAAAGTAGAAGCATGGAGAGAGAATAAACTCGTTGGAGAGAGCAGTCTGCTGAAAACGCCGGTAAAAAAAGTGTTCAGGGAACAACTGGAAAAGCTGAACAGGGGACTGATAGCGATTCATACGGAAGAAGGCGTTTTTTTAAGTTGGAGAATGCTGCTTCAGGAGGTGACGGGATATACTGCCACCGGTATGAGCGGAACGGATTATGTTGTATTTAAAAATGGGAAAAAACTGGTGCTTGTCACGGACAGCACCAATTATCTGGATAAAGAAGGAACAGGTGAGGATTCTTACGCGGTTGCGGCACTGCATGGCGATACGCAGGAGGAGCCCTGTGAGCCTGTCAAAGTGAATGAAAAGGCATATTATGAAATACCGATGAGGAAACCGGAGGGAGGGGTAACACCTTCCGGCGAGGAATATGTCTACAGTGCAAACGATATGAGCGTAGGTGATGTGGATGGAGACGGAGAATATGAGTTTTTTGTAAAATGGGATCCCTCCAATGCCCACGATGTATCCCACAGAGGATATACGGGAAGGTGCTATATTGACTGCTACAAGTTTGACGGAAGACTTTTGTGGCGGCTTGATATGGGACCCAATATTCGTGCAGGCGCCCACTATACTCAGTTTATGGTGTACGATTTTGACGGGGACGGAAAGGCGGAAATGTCCGTAAAGACAGCTCCCGGCACCTGCATGACTGTCTTTCGCGAAGATGGCAGCGTGAAAACCCGCAGCTATATCACGATTCCGGAAAGAGACAAAGCGGCGGGAATTACGAATGAAGACAATTATGTGTGCAGCGCTGCCGATTACGCGGAACACATAAAAAGAGTGTTCATGGAGTGGGCGGAATATGAGGAAGTGAAAACCGGTCAGTGGCCTGCGACTCTGGAAGAGTGCTTTGGCAGGGAACCGTTCTATTCCTATCCGCTTTCGGAGAAGGATGCCGGCGAACTGACAGATTACTTCCTGGATGTTTATGCACCGGCGAAAAGCCCCAAAAACCAACTGAGAGAGTTTGAAGGGTTTATTTACAGCGGACCGGAATATCTGACGATGTTCGGTGGAAACGGAGAGGAACTGGAGACAATAGATTTCCCCCATCCCAGGATAGATGACGGACTGCGCTGGGGCGATTATGCAATGAAGCGCATAGAGCCCTGCAACCGAGTGGACCGTTTCCTGTCGGGGGTGGCCTATTTGGACGGCGAGAGGCCTTATCTTGTTATCTGCAGGGGATATTATACGAGAACGACAATTGCGGCATACGACTTTTTTGAAGGGAAGCATCGGTTAAAATTTGATGTAGATAGCGGATTTGTGCCGATGCGGAATCCGTTTCATGACAATCCTCACGGCGGGGTCGGAACCGATCCGGTGTACGGAATCCTGGCAGGGCAGGGGAATCACAGCCTGTCTGCAGCCGATGTGGATGATGACGGCTGTCAGGAAATTATCTATGGCGCAGCTGTGATTGATCATGACGGAAGTGTTTTGTATTCTTCCTGGGGGGAACTTCCGGATGGCACACCGGCAAAATTCGGACATGGGGATTCCATGCATGTTGCCGTCATGAACCCAGACAGACCCGGATTCCAGATCTTTAATGTTTTTGAGGGAGCTGCGGCAGCACCCTTTGGCTGGGCGTTGAGAGATGCCGAAACCGGAGAGGCACTTTTCGGAGAATATGCGGAAACGGATTTGGGAAGATGCATGGTGGGAGATGTCAGCCCTGATGTCAGGGGATTTTCCGTCTGGGTGAAGGAGATGTACGACTGCAAGGGAAATAAGCTTCCGGACAAGGTACTTGGAACCAATCAGGCCATTCGATTTGCTGCGGATTTGTCCACTCAGGTGATAGACGGAGTAGATTATCTGCATGATTGCCAGACCGGTGTGATAAACGATAATACACACGGCATTTTACTGAAGCCTGAGGGAACCTTGACAAATAACGGCACGAAGGGCAATCCCTGTCTGGTGGCGGACATTTTCGGAGACTACAGAGAGGAACTGCTTTTGCGGACGGAGGACAGCAGTGCCATCAGAATATACACAGGACTGGAACTTTCTCATCACAAGCTCTTTACGCTGATGCATGATGTGATGTACAGAACAGGAATTGCGTGGCAGAATAACTGCTATAATCAGACCTGCTATACAAAATTCTATTATGCATCCGATATGGACTTTTCCCAGGTATTGCCTGCATTGGATGCGGAAATAAAATGACGGTCTTATTATCGATTGGTGTTTGCTATCAGGCCATAATTTTGATATGATACAATAAAGAGGGGGATTACTATGTATCAGTTGGTGATAGTAGACGATGAAAAGAATATTGCCGAAGGAATTTCCAATTTGTTTCCGTGGAATGAGATTGGTTTTGAAGTGACCTGTTTCCAGGAGGCAAGGGCGGCACTTCGGCATATTTCCGAACACGGAACAGATGTCTTAATGAGCGATATTGAGATGCCTGATATGGATGGTATGCAGCTATGTGAGCAGGTATTGGCTGTAAATCCTGAAATTAAGATTATTTTTATTAGCAGTTATCAGAACTATGAATATTTTCGTTGCGCTATTCGTAACGGCGTTGTGGATTACCTGCTGAAGCCGCTGAAAGGAACAGATCTGATTAATTGTTTTAAAAAAATTAAGGAAGAACTGGACAAAAAATATGCGGTAACGGAAGAAAAGCCGGAAACTTATTATGAACAGATTATACGGTCTGTGAAGGAATACATTAAAGAGAATTACAACGAAGCTTCTTTAGAGGAAGCTGCAGTTCTGGTAAATTTAAGTCCTGGCTATCTTTCCAAATTATTTAAGGAAAAATGCGGAAGGGGATTTGCGGAGTATCTAATGAAGACTCGAATGGAAAAGGCATGTGAATTGTTGGGTGATATCCATTATAAGAGTTATGATATTGCATATTATATCGGATACGATAATCCTAAAAATTTTTCAAGAGCATTTAAAGCGTATTATGGAATGACCCCGAAAGAATATCGAAATGGTAAAAATATAGCAGACTAGGGGAAACAGAAATGCAGAAGGTTTTTTTCCAAAAGAGATTTATTCGTTATTTACTGCTGCTAATGGTACCGACATGTATTGTGTTTATCTTTTTTATGGCAGCTTTTCATTCGGAAATGGATAAGAAGATTGACCAGGAGGGAAAAAACTCTCTGGCCAGCGTGAATGCAAATTTGGATCTAATGATAAACAATGTATTGTTTCAAAACCAGCAATTTACGAACGATGCTTATATGGCGTTATCGCTAAAAAAATTGCTAAGAAGAGGGGACAATTTACAGTTATCCTATAGTGATGCTATATATCAAAGAAATATGAAAGCTATGCTTTATAGCGTGACAGCATCTTATCCCTTTATTAAGTCAGTTTATTTATACCTGAACGGATATGACTATTATTTTAAATCTGGTGAAGGGGTTGCTGAGGTTCTGGATGAAGATCGGGAAGGGTGGTGGCAAAGCTGTCAGAACTTAAAGGAAGGGACCAGAAGCATAGTGGAGACAAGAATGGATTCCTCTTATGGAGGAAATAAGCAAGTATTGACTTTTTATCAGAAAATGCTGCTTTTAAATGGAGTTGTCATTGTTAATATTGATGTTAATGAATATAGAGAATTGTTGGATGACATATTGTCTGGTAGTAACGAAACGATTCTGTTTCTGAATGATGAGGAACAGGTAATTTTTGCATGGCATGATAAAAATGGTTTAGAGGATTCTTTTGACTGGTATTTGTATCAAGATTCCGCAAATAAAATTGTTTGGGAGAAATTAGCCGGACATCGATATATGATTCATAGTGCCGAAAATTCTGAATTTGGGATAAGAGTGGTTTCTTTGATGGATTATCAGGAAAAAAAAGAATCCATGGTTTCTGCAATTCACTTGTTCATTCTCATATTTATCCTAAATGCATTAATAATGCTGGTTCTTGCTTACCTTAATACGAGCAGGACTTTTAAGCAGTTGCATTATATGATAAATGTATTTCATGATGCGGAACAGGGAGTATATACAGTATCTCATAAATCTGAAATAAAAGATGAATATGATGTTATTATGAACAACATTATATATTTATTCCTACAAGATATGAAGCTGAAGGATGAATTGAAAAGAAAGCAGTATGAGAAGGAACTGAGCCAGTTGGAAGCATTGCAGCTTCAAATAAATCCTCATTTTCTGTTCAATACCTTACAGACGGTTCAGCTTGAAGTGAAAAAACTTGGAACAGGTTCCTTAAAAGCGCAGAGGGTGTTGGAGAATCTGGCAGACATATTGAAATATTCCCTTGCGGATCCATTAGAGCCGATTTCCTTAAGAGAAGAAATAGCATATTTAAAAAAATATGTTGCAATTCAAAAAATACGTTTTGGCGATAAATTTATAATTTATTATGAGGTAGACGAAAATTTGCTCGATTTCCCGGTATTCCGGCTGATGCTCCAGCCTTTGGTAGAAAATAGTATCTTGCATGGTATCCGATATAAAGACGGATGCGGATATATTAAGTTGAGAGTATATGAGCGAGAACAAAGGATATATTTTAAGGTTATTGATAACGGTGTTGGCATGACAAGGGAAGAGTGTGAACGGCTTCGGGAATCTATTAGAAATGCGGATGTTCATCAAATTGGTCTAGCGAATGTCAATAACAGACTGCGTCTTTACTTTGGGGAACTTTCGCAGATAAAAGTTCAGGCAAAATGGGGAATGGGATGTATTATGGCGTTTTCTATTTCAGAAGCGGATTTGAAAAAAATGAATGAAGAAAAATCTCAAAAAATGATACTTTTGGAAAAAAATTGAATGATTTGAGAAGAAAAATGAGAATTTACCTCCCTTTTGTTTTTGCCGCTATCGTTTTATGATAGATTTACAAAATGAAAGGGAGGTTTTCTTTATGAAAAAGAAGGTATTGGCAAGCCTTATGGCAGCGGTTATGACAGCAAGTCTCTTGACTGGATGCGGCGCTGAGTCAAGTCCTGCAGAGGAATCTAAAGAAGCAGCGGCTGCAAATTCCGATGCAGCAGGCGGTGATGAGGAGATTACACTTCGTATGTCCTGGTGGGGCGGAGATGAGCGGAACGAAGCGACTGTAAAGGTAATCGAGCAGTTTGAAGCACTGCATCCTAATGTAACAATCGAACCTGAATACGGTGGAAATGACGGGTATCATGATAAGCTGGCTACTCAGCTTGCGTCGGGAACAGCAGCAGATATTGTTCAGGTAGATCCTGAAATTTTCCCGACCTATGTTGTAACAGGAGATTATTTTCTTGATTACAAGGAATTGGGAATAGACATGTCCAACTTTGAAGAAGCGTATATTTCTCTGTCCATTAATGGAAGATATGATGGAAAACAACTTGGACTTCCTACCGGTATCTCCGGCGCAGGTATCCTTGTGAATCAGGACTTGGCAGATAAGATTGGACTTGATTTTACAAAGAAAATGGATTGGGATGATTTGCTTGAAATGGGCAAAAAGGTTCGCGAATATGATGACAGCTTGTATTTGCTCTGCGCAAATAAGGAATATATCGTGAACTTGGTTGTATTTAATTATGCAAAGCAATTGATTGGAACAACCCTTTTTAATCCGGAAACACAGAAAATCAATATGACGCAGGAGCAGCTGCAAGAGGTGTTCACATATGTGCAGAAACTTTATGATGAAGAAGTTGTGGCTCCGGCATCTTATCAGGCGGCATACAGTGGTGATAATTTGCAGTCTGATGCAAACTGGATGAACGGAAAATATGTTGCAGCGCTTACCTATATTTCCACAATTGACGTTATGGTTGCGGCAAATCCGAATGCAAATTATTCGATGAGCCAGTTGCCTATATTGGAAGGGGCAACAGAAGCAGGATGGGCTTCTAATACGCCGCAGGTATTTGCGATTACCTCTACATGTAAGTATCCGGAAGTTGCAGCGGAATTTATGGACTATTTCTTTAATAATGATGCGGCACTTGAAACGCTTGGCGCCACCCGTTCCGTGCCTCCTACAGAAAAGGCAAGGGAAATCTGTACAAAGACCGGCGCACTAAGCGCGGAGGCTATGGAAGGAGCCAATATTGCGGCAGCAGCAGGCGGTACTCCGAATGATAAGATTTCATCTTCCCAGGAATCGAAGACCATTCTGTTTGATTCTGTTGAGACAATTGGATATGGAGCAGGTACAGTAGAGGATGTTGCCGCAGAGGCATATACATTAATAAGTGCATTGGGTAAGTAAGAGACTGATAAGATAGTGCGAAGTAAAGGGTTCTTGTGAAGTGACAAGTCATTTTACGGGAACCCTTTTAAATGGAGGTAAGTATGAAGAAGGCAAAGAATAATGTCAGAAAAAGAGATATGAAAGCGTACTGGTATATTCTGCCTTGGCTTCTGGGATTTGCGATTTTGCAACTGTATCCGTTTGTTTCATCTTTTATTTATTCATTCGCAAATTATTCGGTTGGTTCAAAGCCGGAGTTTATCGGCCTGTGCAATTATGAGAAGCTTTTTACGCAGGATAAAGAGTTCTGGAATTCTTTAAAAGTGACGCTTCAATTTGCGCTGTATACAGTACCGGGGAAGCTGATTCTTGCACTGGCAGTTGCAATGTTTTTAAATCGGGAAATCAAGGGTATCAATTTTATCCGAACTGTTTACTATATTCCTTCCTTATTCGGAGGAAGTGTTGCAATTGCAATTTTATGGAGACTGATGTTTTTGGATAACGGTGTGATTAATGCCATGTTGTCCCGCTTGGGACTCCCGAATGTTCAATTTCTGGGAGATACACGATATGCGCTGAAGACTATATGTGCGTTGGAAATATGGCAGTTTGGCTCTTCCATGGTTATGTTTCTTGCGGCGCTAAAGCAGGTTCCGAAGTCATTGTATGAAGCGGCGGAAATTGATGGAGCGGGAAAAATCAGAAAGTTTTTCAGTATTACATTTCCACAGATTTCACCCATTATCTTTTTCAATCTGTTGAATCAGACGATACAGGCATTACAGAATTTTACGTCTGCATCGGTTATTACGGAAGGCGGACCGCTAAAAGCAACGAATGTACTTGGCTTAAAACTCTATAAAGAAGGCTTTGCTTACTTTAAGATGGGCTATGCAAGCAGTATTTCCTGGGTCGTGTTCACTGTTATTGTCAGCTTTACTCTGATTATTTTCGGTACATCAAAGTTGTGGGTACATTATGCAGATGAGTAGGAGAGATGAAGATGAAACGCAGAATGAATAAAAAAACAAAGACAGTGCTTGACTATTTAATAATTATTATCATCGGAATTGTTATGATATATCCTATTATTTGGATGTTTTTTGCAACATTTAAGACGAATGAAGAAATTTTTGGTTCTGTAAAGCTGCTTCCGGAGCATTTTTCCTTTCAGTATTACATTGAGGGGTGGAAGGGTACCGGAAAGGTAACTTATACAAATTTCTTTCTCAATACGTTTCTGCTGGTAATTCCGACTACGATTTTTACCGTTGCAAGTGCAGCTCTGGTTGCATATGGTTTTGCCAGATTTCAGTTTCCGGGTAAAAAAATATTATTTATGCTTTTAATAGCGATGATGATGCTGCCGAATGCGGTTGTTATCATTCCCCGCTATACACTTTACAATCAGTTTAAGTGGGTAAATACTTATATGCCGTTTTATGCTCCGGCGCTGCTCTGCTGCAATTCGTTCTTTCCATACATGCTGATTCAGTTTCTGAGGGGATTACCAAAGGATTTGGATGAGTCTGCATACATAGATGGCTGCGGAACCCTGAAAACTTTTACTCATATTTTACTGCCATTGATGAAACCGGCTTTGTTTTCTGCAGGTCTGTTCCAGTTTTTGTGGACATATAATGATTATTTTAATTCTCTGATATTCATTAACTCGGTTAAAAAGTATCCTATTTCGTTGGCACTTCGTATGTCATTGGATGGAGAAAGTGTTGTGCAGTGGGGAAAAGTTATGGCAATGTCTACTGTGGCGGTTATTCCTGTTATTGTCCTGTTTTTTGCCTGCCAGAGATATTTCGTGGAAGGAATTGCAACCAGTGGATTGAAAGGCTAAGGGGTATAATGAAAGAGCTAAAAGCGAATGGACTCGCTTTTAGCTCTTTATTTTTATTTTAGAATTATTTTCAAGAAAATTGGTTGACAACATATAGGGTAAGTGCTATTTTATGTTTATCAGATGTTAGCACTCCTTTTGAACGAGTGCTAATAACGGGAGGGAGGAACAGAAATGGAGCTGGATGAGAGAAAAAAGAAAATCCTGCAGGCGGTCATCCGAAATTACCTGGAGACAGGGGAACCGGTTGGCAGCAGAACCATTTCCAAGTATACCGACCTGAACCTGAGTTCCGCGACCATCCGAAATGAGATGGCAGATTTGGAGGAAATGGGCTATATCTTGCAGCCGCATACCTCGGCGGGCCGTATTCCTTCTGACAAGGGCTATCGATTCTATGTAGATACCATGATGCAGGAGAAAGAACGGGAAGTAATCGAAATGAAGGATATGCTGGTGGAACGGCAGGATAAGCTGGAGACACTGCTGAAGCAGGTGGCGAAGGTTCTTGCGCAGAATACCCAGTATGCCACCATGGTTTCGGCACCGCAGACAAAGCGGAACAAACTGAAATTTATCCAGCTTTCAAGGGTTGATGCCAATCAGCTTCTGGCAGTCATTGTGACGGAAGGAAATGTCATCAAGAATAATATCCTCGATATAGAAGAGGAGTTAAGCGATGAGACAATTCTGAAGCTGAATATTCTGCTGAATACGAATCTGAACGGACTTTCCATGGAGGAAATTAATCTCGGAATGATTTCTATTATGAAGCAGCAGGCGGGCATTCACAGTGATATTGTGAGTGAAGTAATTGACGCGGTGGCAGAAGCCATCAGGGCAGAGGACGATTTGGAGATTTACACCAGCGGAACCAACAATATTTTCCGTTATCCTGAACTTGCAGACCAGCAGAAAGCCAGTGAACTGATTAATACCTTTGAAGAGAAACAGCTGCTTGGAGAACTGCTTCAGGAGACAGGGGAATCCGGTGAAAACACAGGTATTCAGGTTTATATCGGAGCGGAGACACCGGTGCAGAGCATGAAGGATTGCAGTGTTGTCACAGCCACTTATGAATTGGGTGACGGCATGAAGGGTACAATCGGTATTGTAGGTCCTAAGAGAATGGACTACGACAAGGTAGTTGGAACACTGAGAACCATTCAGACGCAGCTGGATGAGTTGTACAGGAAAGATGATGAGAAATAGAAAGGGATGATAGCATGGCGGAGCAGGAAAAAGATATGGAAGAAGCTTCCGAAACAATAGAAAAGGATGCGGAAGAAATCATAAAAGAGTGCGAAGAAGAAGCCGCTGAGCAGGTGGAAGAGTCAGTAGAAGAAGTCGAAGAAGAAAACGCTGAAGAGGAAAACACCGAAGAAAGCGAAGCGGAAGCTCCCGGGGAGGAAGATTCAAAAAGCTGGGCTGAGAAGAGAGCCGCAAAAAAGCAGGCAAAGCAGGATAAAAAAGCAGATGCCTACAAGGAACAGATTGAACAGCTTGAGGATAAGGTAAAACGTCAGCTTGCTGAGTTTGAGAACTTCCGTAACAGAACAGAGAAAGAAAAATCGGCAATGTTTGAAACCGGTGCAAAGAGTGTCATTGAAAAGATGCTTCCGGTTGTCGATAATTTTGAGAGAGGTCTGGCTACCGTGCCGGAGGACAAAAAGGAAGATCCCTTTGTGGACGGCATGAACCGGATTTACAAACAGCTTTTGACAGAACTGGAGAACATTGGCGTAAAACCGATTGAGGCAGTCGGTAAGGAATTTGATCCGAATCTCCACAATGCAGTGATGCAGGTGGCAAGTGAGGAATATGAATCTGGCGTGGTTGCGCAGGAACTTCAAAAAGGTTACACCTACCGTGACAGTGTGGTTCGCCACTCGATGGTAGCTGTAGTAGAGTGAAATAATAATGCAAACAATAATTTAGGAGGAGATAAACATGAGTAAGATTATTGGTATTGATTTGGGTACAACAAACAGCTGTGTGGCTGTTATGGAAGGTGGTAAGCCCACCGTTATCGCAAACGCAGAAGGCGCAAGAACAACACCTTCCGTTGTAGCATTTACAAAAACCGGTGAAAGACTGGTAGGTGAGCCTGCAAAACGTCAGGCAGTTACCAACGCCGAGAAGACAATTTCTTCTATCAAGAGAGATATGGGTACTGACAGAGGTCGTACCATTGATGGAAAGAAGTATTCCCCTCAGCAGATTTCCGCAATGATTCTGCAGAAGCTGAAGGCAGATGCCGAGAGCTACCTGGGTGAGAAAGTATCCGAGGCAGTTATCACTGTTCCCGCATACTTTAACGATGCACAGCGTCAGGCAACCAAGGATGCAGGTAAGATTGCAGGTCTGGATGTAAAGCGTATCATCAACGAGCCCACCGCAGCAGCTCTGGCTTATGGCCTTGACAATGAGAAAGAGCAGAAGATTATGGTTTACGACCTGGGCGGCGGTACCTTCGATGTTTCCATCATCGAAATCGGTGACGGCGTTATCGAGGTTCTGGCAACCAACGGTGATACTCACCTTGGCGGTGATGATTTTGATAACAAGATTATTCAGTGGATGCTGGCTGAGTTCAAAAAGGCAGAGGGTGTTGACCTCTCCGGCGACAAGATGGCTATGCAGAGATTGAAGGAAGCAGCTGAGAAGGCAAAGAAGGAGTTGTCCAGCGCTATGACAACCAATATCAACCTGCCTTTCATTACAGCTACAGCAGAAGGTCCTAAGCACTTTGACATGAATCTGAGCCGTGCTCAGTTCGATGATTTGACACGTGATCTGGTTGAGAGAACCGCAATCCCCGTTCAGAATGCCATGAAGGATGCAGGGCTGACAAACGCAGACCTGGGACAGGTGCTTCTGGTTGGTGGTTCTACCCGTATCCCTGCCGTACAGGATAAGGTAAGAGCTTTGACCGGCAAGGAACCCAGCAAGTCTCTGAACCCTGATGAGTGTGTTGCAATCGGTGCTTCCGTACAGGGTGGTAAGCTGGCAGGTGATGCCGGCGCAGGCGATATCCTGCTTCTGGATGTAACGCCTCTGTCCCTGTCCATCGAGACCATGGGTGGTGTGGCAACCAGACTGATTGAGAGAAATACAACCATTCCTACCAAGAAGAGCCAGGTATTCTCCACCGCAGCTGATAATCAGACTGCTGTTGATATCAACGTACTTCAGGGTGAGAGACAGTTTGCGAGAGACAACAAGTCCCTTGGACAGTTCCGTCTGGATGGTATTCCGCCTGCAAGAAGAGGTGTTCCTCAGATTGAGGTTACCTTCGACATTGATGCGAACGGTATCGTAAATGTATCTGCTAAGGATCTCGGCACCGGAAAAGAGCAGCATATCACCATTACCGCAGGTTCCAATATGTCCGATGAGGAAATTGAGAGAGCCGTAAAAGAGGCAGCAGAGTTCGAAGCTCAGGATAAGAAGAGAAAAGAAGCTGTTGAAGCAAGAAATGACGCAGACTCCTTCGTATTCCAGACTGAGAATGCATTGAAGGAAGTTGGCGATAAGCTGAGCGACAGCGACAAGTCCGCTGTTCAGGCTGATTTGGATGCTGTAAAGGCAATTCTGGAGAGAACCAAGGATCAGGAGATGAGTGACAGCGATCTGGATGAACTGAAAGCTGCGAAAGAGAAACTGACAAACAGTGCGCAGGCTCTGTTCACCAAGATGTATGAGAATATGCAGCAGGCACAGGGTGCAGGCGCAGGTCCTGATATGGGTGCAGGTGCAGGGCCTGACATGAGCGGTGCATCTTCCTCTTCATCCGATGATGATGTAATCGACGGAGATTTCCGCGAGGTCTAATGATGAGAAGATTTTCTAAGGCGGCAAAAGACGCCGCCTAACAAAATCTAAGTCTCATCAACGGAATTGCTATGCAATTCTTCCGGTTTCGCCGATGAATAAAGTTGTTCCGTACAACGAAAGAATCGCGTTGCGATTCTTCCCATATTGTGATAGAGTAATAAAGATAGATTTTAGAGGTACACAGGGTAGGGGATATCCATACCCTGTGTTACCGCGTATGAGGTGTATATACTATGGCAGAGCAGAAGCGCGACTATTATGAGGTCCTAGGCGTTGAGAAGAACGCAGACGACGCTGCAATCAAAAAGGCATATCGTGTCCTGGCAAAAAAATATCATCCTGATATGAATCCCGGTGATGCAGAGGCGGAAAAAAAGTTCAAGGAAGCATCTGAGGCTTATGCAGTCTTAAGTGACCCGGAAAAAAGACGCCAGTATGATCAGTTTGGCCATGCGGCTTTTGATGGCGGTGCAGGCGGCGCAGGTGGATTTGATTTTAGCGGTGCTGACTTTGGAGATATTTTTGGCGACATTTTCGGAGATTTGTTTGGCGGCGGAAGGAGCCGGGGACAGAGCAATGGTCCTATGAAGGGTGCAAATCTGCGTACCAGTGTGCGCATCTCCTTTGAAGAGGCTGTATTCGGCTGTAAGAAAGAAATAGAACTGACGGTAAAGGAAACCTGTAAAACCTGTAATGGTTCCGGAGCAAAGCCCGGTACCAGTCCTGAGACCTGTACCAAGTGCGGCGGTAAGGGACAGGTGGTATTTTCACAGCAATCCTTCTTTGGTACAGTTCGTAATGTGCAGACTTGTCCGGAATGTCAGGGCAGTGGAAAAGTGATTAAGGAAAAGTGTCCTGACTGTCGCGGAACGGGCTTTATTCCCATGAAGAAGCGTTATTCCGTTGACATTCCTGCAGGTATTGATAACGGACAGTCCACACGTATGCCCGGTCTGGGAGAGCCCGGTATCAACGGAGGCCCCAGAGGAGATGTGCTGATTGAGGTAATTGTAGGACGCCACCCCATCTTCCAGAGACAGGATTTTGATATTTATTCAACAGTTCCGGTATCCTTCGCTGTGGCAGCACTGGGCGGAGAGATTCTGATTGATACAGTGGACGGCAAGGTGATTTATGATGTGAAACCCGGAACCCAGACAGACACCAGAATCCGTCTTCGCGGAAAGGGCGTTCCTTCCTGGAGAAACAAAGATGTCCGCGGAGATCATTATGTAACATTGGTCGTACAGGTGCCGGATAAGCTGAAACCCGAGGCGAAAGAATTACTTCGTCAGTTTGATGAACTGACAGGCGATACATTGAATGCAGCAGCCAAGGTAAGTTCCGAACAGGAAAGCAATGGGGACAATAAGGAACCAAAGGACAGCAAGAAAAAGAAATTCTGGAAATAGCAATAACGGGAACAGGTAAGTAAGAAGCCTGTTCCTTTTTTTACATACATCCTTTTATGCGAAGAAATATAGAAGAAAGTTTAGCCGGTTAATCCGGAGAAACCTTACCCTTTAAAAACAAGAAGAAATAGTTTATAATGTTTTGTGTATTTGACCATATGTGAAAGGGTTGACCAATGAAAAAACTGGAAATAAGAGAATTACACATCAAGATTATTTTTGTGGGGATGGTTTTGGTATTAATAGCTGTACTGATACCACTTTTTGCAATTGGACACTATAATTTTGAGAGTGTGGATGATGTGGGATATGCCAATTCGGCTGAAATTGTATGGGAGGAAACTCACTCCGCGCTCAAGGTTTTTGCAAGGCAGCTGTCTTATGCAAAGGAGTACTGGAGCAGCTGGCAGGGAACCTTTGCAGCAGAATGGTTTGTGACTTCCATGATGGGCATTTTTATCAAGGATGCTTATTATGTCGGAACTTATCTTTCTCTGGGAGGTTTTGTATTATCTGAGTTATTCCTGTTTATGGTGATTTTGAGAAAAGTGCTGGGATCTGATACCTTCCGGGCAGGCATCATTTCGATTGGTGTTGTCTGTATGCAGGTATTGCTGGTTCCTGTTCCGGCAGAGGCTTTCTACTGGTTTTGCGGAGCGGTTCTGTATACAGTTGTGCATAATGAAGCCGCTGTTCTGATTGCTTTACTCATTTTATTGTATCAGAATCCGAGGAAGCTTTGGAAAAGAATTCTATTATTTTCCGGTATTGCTCTGCTGACTATTCTGGTGTCCGGCGGAACCTACGTGACATTGATTGCGATGCTACTGATTTATTTCTTTACAACAGTCTGGTATTGGTACCGGAAGAACTCCAACAGGTGGCTTGCTACAGTGGGAATGGTACTGTATCTGGTTGGATTCTTATTGAATGTACTGGCGCCCGGCAATCAGAGAAGACTTTCCACTACAGATGCGGCAGATATATCTGCGATAAAAGCCATTCTCCTTTCCTTGAAGGAAGCTGCTTTTTATGTGGCGGGAAATACAATTTTTCCCTGTGTGATTCTGGCCTTACTGTTTTTGCCACTGTTTGTCCATATCGTAAAGCAGAAGAAATATAAATATCCCTTCCCTGCTCTTGTTACACTGATTTCCTTCGGCGTTTTTGCAGCGCAGTTTACACCAACCATTTATACACTGGGAATTACGGGAGCGGGAAGAATTCAGAACCTGTATCGTTGGACCTTCTATATCTGGCTGTATGGGAATGAACTGTATTGGACAGGCTGGTTCCTTCGCAGATTTGACTGGCTGAAAAAGGAAACGAATGAAAACGACGCAGACAAGAGTTCCTATTTGCTGCCCGGATGGATAGCAGGAGGTCTGCTCCTTTGCTTTACCCTGTATGTCTGGGGAGGCGATACGCTGACTACTTTAAGTGCAGTGGATTCTCTTCGGCGAGGAGAGGCGCAGACTTATTATGCGGAGTATCAGGAGCGTCTTTCGGTTCTGGAAGATGATTCTGTTAAAGATGTGCGGTTTAAGCCCTATACTTATTACCCGTATCTGCTGTATTTTGGTGACATTACAGACGATCCGGAGGACTGGGTAAACTATACGGTAGCCTCTTATTACGGAAAGGATTCTGTTGTATTGGTAGAAGAATAAGGCAATAACGGAAAGGATTTTGAGAGAATGAAGTGGGTGAAATTTCGGATTAAAACAATTACGGATGCAGAAGATATTATTATCAGCACGCTCTATGACATCGGCCTGGAGGGAGCACAGATTGAGGATAAGGTACCGTTGACTGCCCTGGAAAAAGAGCAGATGTTTGTGGATATTCTGCCGGATGGGCCGGAGGATGACGGGATTGCTTACTTAAGCTTCTTTGTGGAAGAAAAGGAGGACGGAAGCTTGGAAGTAAATGGGGAAAAGACGGACAAGGACACTGTTCTGGCTGATGTTAAGCGGGAACTGGAGGACTTGCGGGTATTCTGCGACATCGGAGAGGGAAGCGTTACAGTGGATGAAACAGAAGATATTGACTGGATCAATAACTGGAAGCAGTATTTCCATCAGTTCTATATTGATGATATTCTTGTGATTCCGTCATGGGAAAATGTTAAGGCGGAGGATGAAGGGAAAATGGTACTGCACATTGATCCCGGAACTGCCTTTGGAACGGGCATGCATGAGACGACCCAGCTTTGCATAAGACAGCTTAAGAAATACATTACCCCGGAGACGGAACTTCTGGATGTGGGAACGGGAAGCGGTATTCTGGCAATTCTGTCTTTGATGTTCGGCGCAAAGCATGCTGTCGGAACCGATCTGGACATCTGCGCGGTAGAGGCAGTGGCGCAAAACTGTGAGGCGAACGGAATCGCGCCGGAAAAGTTTGAAATGATGATCGGAAATATTATTACGGATAAAGAGATACAGGATAAGGTGGGATATGGCTGCTACGATATTGTGGTGGCAAATATTCTGGCAGATGTCTTAGTACCGTTGACGCCTGTGATTTTGAATCAATTGAAGCCGGGCGGAATTTATATTACTTCAGGTATCATAGATGACAAGGAAGAAACTGTGGTGGAAGCTGTGAAGGCAGCTGGTTTGAAGGTACTTGAAGTGACTTATCAGGGCGAGTGGGTCAGTGTGACGGCGCAAAAAGCCTGACTGTGAGGATTGGTATGTATCAGTTTTTTGTGGAACCGAATCAAATTAATCTGTCAGATAAGAAAGTGATGATTCTCGGCAGCGATGTCAATCATATGAAAAATGTCCTCCGCATGAAGCCCGGAGAGGAAATCAGTGTCAGCAACGGTCAGGACGGCAGGGAGTACCGCTGCGGGATTTTGGAGCTGGGGGAGGAAGCAATAGTCTGTGAACTGCGTTTCATCAAAGAGGATAACGTAGAACTGCCCTCCAGAATTTATCTGTTTCAGGGTCTGCCCAAAGCGGATAAAATGGAACTCATTATCCAGAAGGCAGTGGAACTTGGTGTATATCAGGTAATTCCTGTGGCGGCGAAGCGGTGCGTGGTGAAGCTGGACGAGAAGAAGGCTTCCTCAAAGATTGCCCGCTGGCAGGGAATTGCGGAGGCGGCTGCAAAGCAGAGCAAGCGTGGGGTGATACCGCAGGTCTCCGGGGTTATGGGCTTTTCCCAGGCAGTAAAAATGGCTTCTGACATGGATGTCAGATTGATCCCCTATGAACTGGCAGAGGGAATGAAAAAGACGAAAGAAATGATAAATCTGCTGAAACCGGGACAGGATATCGCTGTATTTATCGGACCGGAGGGCGGCTTCGAGGAGAGCGAGGTACAGCTTGCCATGGAAAACGGAATCGAACCCATTACGTTAGGAAAGAGGATTCTGCGGACAGAGACGGCGGGAATGACTGTCCTTTCCTGGATGATGTATGCCCTGGAAGGGCTGGAGGAAACGGAGTGTTCAGGAGAGTAGGACATGGAAGGTTTCGTGTGGTGAGAATGCCGAAGCAGGCGCAGAAACCAACTTTTCTGCATAAGATAGGATAACAGCAAAAGGAGAAAAGAAAATGGAAGTTTATTTGGACAATTCCGCTACCACGCGTGTTTTTCCGGAGGTTGCGGAGTTGATGAAGAAAATAATGTGCGAAGATTACGGCAATCCTTCCAGTCTCCATATGAAAGGAGTACAGGCCGAGAATCATCTGCGCTATGCAAAAGAGACGATGGCAAGACTTCTGAAAGTGAAGGAAAAAGAAATTTTCTTTACCTCGGGCGGTACGGAATCAGATAACATGGCGCTCATTGGTTGTGCGTTTGCAAACAGCCGAAAGGGAAAGCATATTATTACAACACAGATAGAGCATCCGGCGATTCTTCGAACCTGCGAATATCTGGAATCGCTGGGGTATTGTGTGACATATCTGCCGGTAAATTCTTACGGACAGATTTCCACGGATGATTTGTGCCGTGCTATGACTCCGGATACAATTCTGGTATCCATTATGCACACAAACAATGAAATTGGTGCGCTTCAGCCCATTGCGGAAGCCGGTGCCCTGATAAAGCGAATGAACCCTGACACATTGTTCCATGTAGATGCAGTTCAGGGATTTGGAAAAGCCAGAATTTATCCCCATAAAATGGGGATTGACCTGCTGTCTGTCAGCGGGCATAAAATCCATGGTCCGAAAGGCATCGGACTGCTTTACATCGGAGAAAAAGTAAAGATACAGCCTCTTCTGCACGGCGGCGGTCAGCAAATGAATCTTCGCTCCGGAACGGATAATGTGCCGGGTGCGGCAGGCATGGCGCGGGCTGCAGAGCTTTTGTATCAGCATTATGACGAAGATCTGGAGCGTCTGTGCCAATGCAAAAAGTATTTTATGGATGGGGTGCGGAAGCTGGAGGATGTGAAAATTAACGGTCTTCTGCCCGGAAAATCGGACGGGGAAGGAACTGCGCCTCATATTGTCAGTGTTTCCTTCGGCGGTGTTCGCAGTGAGGTTTTACTGCATGCTCTGGAGGAAGAGGGGATTTATGTGTCGGCGGGAAGTGCATGCTCTGCCCATAAGCCGCAGCCTTCGGCTACCCTGAAAGCCATCGGTGTGGAAAGGCGGATGCTGGAATCCACCATTCGTTTCAGCTTTTCCGTCTATACGACAATAGAAGAAATAGACTATACTTTGCAGGTATTGTATGATAAAATTCCTATACTGAGAAGATATGCACGTAGGTAACAAGCAGTGCAGATAGGTTCGACAGTCGCACTGCAAGCTTGCTTGCAGGTGCGGGGTGCACTGCGAGTTTGTACGGAGAGGAGAAAACATGTTTACAGCCTTTTTGATAAAGTATGCGGAAATCGGAGTAAAGGGGAAAAATCGCTATCTGTTTGAGGATGCGTTGATTCATCAGATAAAGTTTGCTCTCAAAAAATGTGAGGGGAAATTTCTGATTTCCAAGACACAGGGAAGAATTTTCGTGGAGGCAGAAGGAGAATTTGATTACGAGGAAGCTGTGGCGCATCTGCAGCGCGTGTTTGGAATCTCCGGCATCTGCCCGATGATTTATGTGGAAGATGAGGGCTTTGAAAAACTTTGCGACACGGTTGTCGGATATATAGGGGACGTTTATCCCGGATGCCGTAAAACATTTAAAGTGAATGCACGTCGTGCCCGCAAAAATTATCCGAAGGATTCCATGGAAATCAATGCCGACCTGGGAGAGGCAATTTTAAATGCCTATCCGGAGATGACGGTAGATGTTCATCAGCCCGACATTATGTTGACGGTGGAAATCCGGGAGAAAATTTATATTTATTCGGAAATCATTCCCGGGCCCGGTGGTATGCCGGTGGGAACCGGCGGCAAGGCAATGCTGCTTTTGTCCGGCGGTATCGATTCTCCCGTTGCAGGCTATATGATTGCAAAGCGCGGTGTCAAGATTGATGCGGTTTATTTCCATGCACCGCCATACACCAGCGAACGTGCAAAACAGAAAGTGGTAGACCTGGCAAGAATCGTATCCCGCTATACCGGCCCCATTTATCTTCATGTGATTAACTTTACGGATATTCAGCTCTACATTCATGAAAAGTGTCCCCATGAGGAGCTGACGATCATTATGCGCAGATATATGATGCGGATTGCGGAGCATATTGCCAGGGAAACGGAATGCCTTGGATTGATAACAGGTGAGAGTATCGGGCAGGTGGCTTCCCAGACCATGAACTCCCTGATTGCCACCAATGAGGTGTGCGAGCTGCCGGTATATCGTCCGCTGATTGGTTTTGACAAGGAAGAGATTGTGGCAGTAGCAAAGAAGATTGATACCTTTGAAACTTCGATTCTTCCCTTTGAGGATTGCTGTACCATCTTTGTGGCAAAGCACCCTGTGACGAAGCCCAATGTGAATATTATCCGCAGGCATGAGCATAATCTGGATGAGAAGATTGATGAGCTGGTGAAGACGGCGTTAGAGACCGACGAACTGATTATTGTCGAGTAGTTGAGTTAGGAAAGCAAAAAAAGAAAGCTCCAAAGTGATTGCGTCCTCTGGAGCTTTTCTTATTTCTTTTTCTCTGAGATTATACAATGTAAGGCTTCAGAACAGCGAGAACTTCATCAGCGCCATCCTCTGCATGGATATTCAAATCGATAGGCTTGGAAAGATCCAGGCTGAAAATACCCATGATGGACTTTGCATCGATAACATATCTGCCGGATACCAGATCGAAATCATAATCGAACTTGGTAATATCATTTACGAAGGATTTTACTTTGTCAATGGAATTTAAAGAAATCTGTACTGTTTTCATAGTTGTTTACCTCCTTGTGGGTGTCATACCTTCTGAGTACATCTTAATGGGAAAGCGGATAAAAGTCAAGGATAAAACAATACAAAAAAAGTGAGGAATCATATGAAAAATGTAGCATTGCACAACCTCGGATGCAAGGTAAATTCTTATGAGATAGAAGTAATGCAACAAAAGTTACAAGAAAAGGGGTACAATGTTGTACCATTTGATACGATTGCTGATATTTATATTGTAAATACATGCACTGTCACAAATATTGCAGACAGAAAGAGCCGTCAGATGCTGCACAGGGCAAAACAGCTGAATCCGGATGCGGTGGTGGTGGCGGTAGGATGCTATGTCCAGACCGGACGTGAGAGTATTGAAAAGGATGAAAGCATTGATTTGGCAATCGGCAATAATCGAAAAAAGGACATCGTAGCGATTCTGGAAGAATACCTGAAGGAGCGGGAAGAAGAGCGAAACAACGAATTACCCGGTGAATATCAGGAGAACGGAGAACCAAAATCATCAGGGAAAAAATCGGACAAAACCCTTCATGGCACAACGGTTCTTGATATTAACCATACCTATGAATATGAAGAGATGCAACTGAAACAGACAGCAGAGCATACCAGGGCTTATATCAAAATACAGGACGGCTGCAACCAGTTCTGCTCCTATTGTGCGATTCCCTATGCCAGAGGACGCGTGCGCAGCCGCAGGGCGGAAGACGTGCTGGAGGAAGTGCGGACAATGGCGGAGAGAGGCTACCGGGAAATTGTCCTCACGGGTATTCATATCAGTTCCTATGGAATTGATTTTGACGGGGAAGAATGGAAACGGGGAAGAAGTGTGGAAGCACAGCGTGGAGAACGACGGGAATACTCCGGGGAAAGCAGGCTGATTGACCTGGTTGAGAGGCTGCATGGGGTGGAAGGCATCAGAAGAATTCGCCTCGGGTCTCTGGAGCCGCGGATTGTCACGGAACAGACGGCGGAGAGACTGGCGGCCCTGCCAAAGGTCTGCCCACATTTTCACCTTTCCCTGCAAAGCGGCTGCAATGAGACATTGCGAAGAATGAATAGACATTATACAACAGGGGAATACTATGCCTGTGTGGATTATTTGAGAAAGGCATTCCGGAATCCGGCAATTACAACGGATGTGATTACGGGATTCCCCGGAGAGACGGAAGAGGAGTTCGAGCAGACGAAGCGTTTCCTTGAAAAAGTACGCTTTTATGAGATGCACATTTTTAAGTACTCCAAAAGGGAAGGAACCGTTGCGGCAGGAATGCCCGGGCAGATACCTGAGCCCGTGAAAGCATCCAGAAGCAATGAATTACTGGAAATGGAAAAACGTCAGTCTGTGGAATTTCGGAGAACCTACATAGGTCGGGAAGCAGAGGTGCTCCTGGAGGAAAAAAGGAAGATAGAGGGAACGGATTATCTGGTAGGACATACGGCAGATTATGTGAAGGTAGCCCTCAGAGCAGAGAAAAGTACGGGTGAACGCTGTCTGAATACTATGGTAAGGGTAAAGATTTCCGGTTTCCTGACCGATGAAATACTGACAGGGGAGACTGCGGGAGAATTCCTGTAACAGTACGCCACAGCCACCTTGAATTTTTGCGACAAATGAGGTATGATTAAAAAATAGCGAAAGCAGCTGAGTACAGCAGCTGCGTGGAATGTAATGTACCGGAAGAATGAGGTTTAGATATGCAGGACTTGGGAAATACACAATACTTCAAGGTAGAGACAGAACCTGAGACCGGAGCAAAACTGGTATTGGCTACCGTTTATGAAGCTTTGAGCGAGAAAGGATATAACCCGGTAAATCAGATTGTCGGTTATATCATGAGTGGAGATCCGACTTATATTACCAGCCATAAAAACGCAAGAAGCCTGATTATGAAGGTGGAGCGGGATGAATTGGTGGAAGAACTTTTGACGGAGTATATCCGTACAAAGAACTGGAAGTAGGAGGACTGCCATGCGTATCATGGGGCTTGATTTCGGCTCGAAAACCGTGGGTGTGGCAATCAGCGACAGTCTGCTTATCACGGCTCAGGGTGTGGAGATTATCCGGCGCAAGGAGGAGAACAAACTGCGCCAGACCCTAGCCCGGATTGAAGAACTGATTGTGGAAAATGACGTGGAAAAGATTGTGCTGGGACTTCCGGTAAATATGAATGGAACGGAAGGTGCCCGCGTTGAACTGACCATGGAATTTAAAGAGAAGCTGGAGCGGAGAACCGGTCTGCCTGTTGTTATGTGGGATGAGCGTCTGACAACCGTTGCTGCCGATGAGATAATGATGGAGGCAGGAATTCGGAGAGAGAATCGTAAGAATTATGTTGATATGATTGCGGCGACGCTGATTTTGCAGGGGTATCTGGACTGCAATGCGGCGGAAAAGAAGGATTGAAATCGAATAAGAGCAGCAGAGACAGAATTGTCTGCATATGCGGATGTCAAAGAAGACCGGACGTAAAAACGTACCGGGGATGAGGGATAAGCAAATGGCGAAATTGGAGAAAATTACGTTCAATCCGGAGGGAGAAGAACCGGTAGAGTTTTATGTGCTGGAACAGACCAGAATCGGTGGATATAACTATATTCTTGTGACGGATTTCGAAGAGGGAGACGGAGAAGCACTGATTCTGAAAGATCTTTCCAAAGACGGAGAGGAAGAGAGTGTTTTTACGATTGTGTCCGATGATGAGGAACTGGAGGCCGTGGCAGGTGTATTCCAGAACATGATGGACGATGTTACCTTTGTGCAGGATTAGCTTTACTGCGGGGAAACCGTAAGGCGGAATGAGTGCATAATTTCTGCGGGAGGCACGTATGGCAGTTGACAGAGAGGAATTCAGACAGCTACTGAAGGAGAAAGGATTAAAGGTCACCAACCAGAGACTTCGAGTGTTGGAGGCCATTGCGTCCTGCCCGGAAGAGCATCTTACTGCCGAAGAAATATTTGAGCTTGTAAAAGTAGACTATCCTGAAATTGGACTGGCTACTGTTTATAGAACAATACAGTTGTTAAATGAGCTGCATCTGATTGACCGGATTAATTTTGATGATGGCTTTGTGCGTTACGAGATGGGGAGTGCTCCTAACCACGGGCAGAAGCACCATCATCACCACTTAATCTGTAAGAAATGCGGTAAGGTGATCTCATTCCGGGATGATTTGCTGGAGGAGCTGGAAGAGAAGATTGCCGAAACGACCGGATTTTCTGTTGTGAATCATGAAGTCAAGCTCTATGGCTACTGCAAAGAATGCAAAGAGTTTGGAGGAAATCTGATTGAAGAAAAAAGAGAATAACAGCGCTTCCAGGCTGAAAATTATCCCTTTGGGAGGTCTGGAGCAAATTGGCATGAATATTACTGCCTTCGAATATGAAGACAGTATTATTGTGGTGGACTGCGGTCTGTCTTTCCCGGCAGATGATATGCTGGGAATCGACCTTGTCATTCCCGATGTGACTTATCTGAAAGATAATATTGACAAGGTAAAGGGATTCATGATTACTCACGGCCATGAAGACCATATCGGTGCACTTCCTTATGTGCTGCGGGATATCAATGTGCCGATTTATGCTACGAGACTGACCATGGGTATTATCGAAAACAAGCTGAAAGAGCATAACCTGATGAAAGGAACCAAGAGAAAGGTGGTTAAGTTCGGACAATCCATCAATCTCGGACAGTTCCGGGTAGAGTTTATCAAAACAAACCACAGTATCGTGGATGCGGCTGCACTGGCAATCTACTCTCCTGCCGGTGTGGTGGTGCATACAGGTGACTTTAAGGTGGATTACACACCTGTGTTTGGTGATGCGATTGATCTGCAGCGCTTTGCCGAGCTTGGAAAAAAGGGCGTTCTGGCGCTGATGTGCGATTCCACCAATGCGGAGAGGCCCGGGTTTACACCTTCAGAAAAAACGGTGGGAAAGACTTTCGACAATCTGTTTGAGGAGCATAAGAACACAAGAATTTTTGTGGCAACCTTTGCTTCCAACGTGGATCGTGTGCAGCAGATTATCAATACAGCGTATAAATTCGGCAAGAAGGTCTGCGTCGAAGGTCGCAGTATGGTGAATATTATTGAAACGGCGCGGAATCTGGAATGTATCAGTATCCCTGATAATACGTTGATTGAAATAGACCAGCTGAAAAATTATCCGGATGACCAGCAGGTTATCATAACGACCGGAAGCCAGGGTGAAAGCATGGCTGCTCTGAGCCGTATGGCAAACGGGATGCATCGGAAAATTACCATTGGTGCAGGGGATACCGTTATTTTCTCCTCCAATCCGATTCCCGGAAATGAGAAGTCTGTGACAAAGGTAATTAACGAACTGCTGCGCAAAGGTGCGGATGTTATTTTCCAGGATGCCCATGTGTCGGGACATGCCTGCCAGGAAGAAATCAAACTGATTTATACGCTGGTACATCCGAAGTATGCGGTTCCGGTACACGGTGAGTACAAGCATCTGAAGGCGCAGGCCAAAATTGCCCAGAGCCTTGGCATTGAGAAAGAGAATATCTTTATTCTGTCCTCAGGTGATGTACTGGAGATGGACAGTGAGTGTGCAAAGGTGACGGGAAAGGTTCCCACCGGTGCGATTCTGGTGGATGGTCTCGGCGTTGGCGATGTCGGGAATGTGGTATTACGTGACAGACAGCACCTTGCGGAAGATGGCATCATGATTGTCGTGATGAGTCTGGACAGAGTAAGCGGTCAGCTGGTGGCGGGACCGGATATCGTATCCCGCGGTTTTGTTTATGTAAAGGAATCAGATGAACTGATTGAAGAAGCACGCCATACGGTGGACGAAGCTCTGCAGAAGTGCCTTGACAGAGGCATTACCGACTGGGGCAAGCTGAAAAATACAACCAAGGACGCTCTCGGCGACTACGTCTGGAAAAAGACCAAGAGAAGACCGATGATTCTGCCCATTATCATGGAAGTTTAATACGGCATGGCGGAGAGGGATTTATGACAAGTTTAGAAATTGCTACAGACAACTACATCGCAGCCATTCGTGACAGTGAGGTATACCGCACTTATCGTGCGGAGCTGGAGAAGGTTAAGCAATATCCGGAACTGAAAGAGCAGATAGATGATTTCCGCAGGAGAAATTATGAATTCCAGTCCAGCCCGGACAGCGATTTTGAGAAGTTGGACCGTTTTGAAAAGGAATACGAAAATTTCCGGGAGAATCCACTGGTGGCGGATTTCCTTGCGGCGGAACTTGATTTCTGCCGCATGATGCAGAGGCTTAATATTTATATTACTGCCGAACTGCATTTTGAGTAGCGATAAAGAAGACAGCAGGAGTGAATACTATTATGAAAACAGGAAGTGTAATCGGAGCCGTCTGCGGCACCATTTTCAGAGTTGCCGTAGTGATATTTGCCGTCTATGCGATATATCACGGTGCAGCTTTGTGCTATGACTATGGGTATCGTATTTTTGCGGAACCGGCAGTTTCGGCCGGTGAGGGAAGAACCGTCACAGTTGCGGTAACCTCTGAAATGTCTGCTTCTGACATCGGGAAACTGCTTGAGAGCAAGGGACTGGTCAGAGACGCAAGACTGTTCACATTGCAATATTATTTATCTGAATATAAGGCAGATGTAAAGCCGGGTATTTTTGAACTGAGCACTTCCATGACTGCTGAAGACATGATGGCAGTGATGGCGGCTGATACGGAGGAAGAAGATACATCGGAAGAAAAGAAAACGGAGTAAAGGACATGATTATTGATGAGCGAATGTCTGCCTTTATCGATTCCCTCGATAAAGGCAACACTCCTTTCCTGGATGAAATTGAAAAATATGCGCTGGAGACACAGGTTCCCATTATCAGAAAATCCATGCAGAGCCTGTTGAAATTCCTGCTCGCATTTGCAAAGCCGAAGAACATCCTTGAAGTAGGGACTGCTATCGGCTTTTCTGCGTTATTAATGGACGAGTACAGTCCGGAAGGGTGCCATATTACCACCATCGAGAAATATGAGAAAAGAATTCCGCTTGCCCAGGAAAATTTCAGACGCGCGGGAGCGGCGAAGCGTATTACGCTTTTGGAGGGGGATGCCACGGAAATCCTGAAAGAACTGGAGGGCAGCTTTGACCTGATTTTTATGGATGCAGCCAAGGGCCAGTATATTCATTTCCTGCCGGATATCCTGAGACTACTTGCTCCGGGGGGACTTCTTGTGTCTGATAATGTCTTGCAGGACGGAGACATCATCGAGTCCCGATTCGCGGTGACAAGAAGAAACCGTACGATTCATGCGCGCATGAGAGACTATCTCTACGAGCTGAAGCATCATCCGCAGCTGGAGACGGTCATTCTGCCCGTGGGAGATGGCGTGACATTAAGCACAAAGACAGATGAGGCATCCGGAACAGGTGTTGATGGAACAGGAGGAACATTATGATACAGCGAAAAAAGCCGGAGCTTCTGATTCCGGCCAGTAGCCTTGAAGTTTTAAAGACAGCGGTAATTTTCGGCGCAGATGCCGTGTATATCGGCGGAGAAGCCTTTGGGCTACGTGCAAAAGCGAAAAATTTTTCTAAGGAAGAGATGGCAGAGGGAATTGCGTTCGCCCATGCGAGAGGCGTGAAAGTTTATGTCACTGCAAATATTCTTGCCCACAACGATGATCTGGAAGGTGCAAGGGAATATTTTGCCGAACTTAAGGGTATGAAGCCGGAGACCTGTGATGCCCTGATTATTTCCGATCCCGGTATGTTTACCATTGCAAAGGAGGTCTGGCCGGAGGTGGAGATTCATATTTCCACGCAGGCAAATAACACAAATTATCAGACCTATCTGTTCTGGTGGAAGCTGGGCGCAAAGCGGGTGGTGAGTGCCAGAGAGCTGTCTCTGGAAGAAATCAGGACAATCCGCGAAAAGATTCCGGAAGAGATGGAGATAGAGAGCTTTGTTCACGGTGCCATGTGTATTTCCTATTCGGGAAGATGCCTGTTAAGCAATTATTTCACAGGAAGAGATGCCAATCAGGGTGCCTGTACCCATCCCTGCCGCTGGAAGTATGCGGTGGTGGAGGAGACGAGACCGGGCGAATATCTTCCTGTCTATGAGAATGAACGCGGAACCTATATTTTCAATTCGAAGGATTTGTGCATGATTGAGCATATCCCGGAGCTGGTGGAGGCGGGAATTGACAGCCTGAAAATCGAAGGACGCATGAAAACGGCACTTTATGTGGCGACAGTAGCCAGAACCTACAGAAAAGCCATCGATGATTACTTTGCATCGGAAGAGACTTACCGAAATCATATGGACTGGTATAAGACCGAAATTTCCAAGTGCACCTACAGGCAGTTCACTACCGGCTTCTATTTCGGCAAGCCGACAAATGAAACCCAGATTTATGATAACAACACCTATGTAAACGAATATGTTTATCTGGGAATTGTAGAGGAAACAGCCGCGGCAGCGCACACTCCGGTGACGAATGAACAGGCTGATACGGTATTGGCACGCTTTGAACAGAGAAACAAGTTCTCTGTGGGAGATACCATTGAAATTATGAAGCCGGACGGAAATAATATTCCGGTTAAGGTCGAGTCTATGTACAATGAGGAGGGGGAGCCGGTGGAAAGTTGTCCCCACTCAAAACAGAAATTGTGGATAAAATTGTCCGAACTCCCTTCACAGTACGATTTGCTGCGGGTAAAGGCGTAATTTACGGCATGCAAGCGGTATACCTGCGATACGAATCCTGTGCAGTATAAAATATTTGTTGACCGATAAGACGCACATATTGTACAATGTCTGAGAGATAAAGGGTTGCAAGAAATTTGCAACCTTACGTATTTGAGCCGATTTCCCATAATGGGAGGCTCGTGCGGGAAAGGCATGGGTATAAGGATGAGTGAAGGATTGAATGTAGAAGAAATCTTTGCCAGCAAGGTATTTACTCTCGGAAAAATGAAGGAAAGATTACCCAAGAGTACCTATAAAGAGGTAACGAGGGTGATGGATCAGGGTGGTGAATTGTCTCTGGCAGCTGCAGATGTGGTTGCGAAGGCAATGAAGGACTGGGCTGTGGAAAATGGTGCAACCCATTATACACACTGGTTTCAGCCGCTGACCGGTATCACTGCCGAAAAGCATGATGCCTTTGTCACTCACCCGGATGCAGAAGGCAGAATGATTATGGAATTCTCCGGCAAGGAACTGATTAAGGGAGAGCCGGATGCCTCTTCTTTCCCTTCCGGCGGTCTGCGTGCTACCTTCGAGGCGCGGGGCTATACCACCTGGGATATTACTTCTCCGGCTTTTATCAAGGAGACAGCCACCGGTCCGACCCTATGTATCCCCACAGCTTTCTGTTCTTATACCGGAGAGGCGCTGGACAAGAAAACGCCTCTTCTGCGTTCCATGGAGGCACTGAGCCGTCAGGCCATCCGAATTGTACGTCTGTTTGGCAATACCGAAGCGAAGAAAGTATTGCCTTCAGTGGGAGCGGAACAGGAATATTTCCTGGTGGATGCTAAGAAGGCGCTGCAGAGAGAGGATATCATCTTTTCCGGCAGAACTCTGTTCGGTGCACCTGCGCCCAAGGGACAGGAGATGGATGACCATTACTTCGGCGTTATCCGGGAACGAATCGGCGGATTTATGCACGACGTGAATATTGAACTCTGGAAATTGGGCGTTACCTCCAAGACCCAGCATAATGAGGCGGCTCCTGCACAGCATGAGGTGGCGCCTATCTATGAGTCTGCCAATGTGGCGGTGGATCATAATCAGCTGGTGATGGAGACCCTGAAGAGAGTGGCGGGCAAGCATGGCCTGCGCTGCATGCTCCATGAAAAACCCTTTGCCGGAGTGAACGGCTCCGGTAAGCATAACAACTGGTCCATTACAACTGACAATGGTGTCAATTTGCTGGAGCCCGGACAGACTCCCAATGAAAATATCCAGTTTTTGCTGGTACTGGCATGTATTATGAAAGCGGTGGATACCCATGCAGATTTGCTTCGTCAGAGCGCATCCAATGTGGGAAATGACCACAGACTGGGAGGTTATGAAGCACCTCCTGCCATTATCTCGATTTTCCTGGGCGAGCAGCTGGAGGATGTGGTAAACCAGCTGGTGGAGACAGGAAAGGCGGATTCCCTGAAAGAAGGCGGTGTCCTGCGGACTGGTGTATCAACTCTGCCTGATTTTGTGAAGGATGCAACGGACAGAAACCGTACTTCACCTTTCGCTTTCACCGGCAATAAGTTTGAGTTCCGCATGGTGGGCAGCGAGGATTCTATCGGCAGTCCCAATACGACTTTGAATGCAATTGTTGCAGAGGCTTTTTGCGAGGCGGCCGACAGATTGGAGCAGGCGGAAGATTTTGATATGGCAGTTCATGATCTCATCAAGGAATACATGACAGAGCATCAGCGGATTATCTTTAACGGCAACGGCTATGCGAAGGAATGGGAGGAGGAAGCAGCCAGAAGAGGCCTTCCCAATATTCCTTCCATGGTGGAAGCGGTGGATACCCTGATAACGGAGAAATCCATCCGGCTTTTTGAAAAGTTCGGTATCTTTACCGAGGCGGAACTGCGTTCCCGTGCGGAGGTGCTGTACGAGACTTATGCAAAGACCATCAACATCGAAGCGCTGACCATGATAGACATGGCGAACAAGCAGATTATTCCGGCAGTGATGCGATTTGCCAGAACATTGGCGGACACTTCCCTGGCGGTAAAGGAAGCAGGCGGGGACAATACCGTTCCCACAGAACTTCTGAGTATGGTTACTGCCAAACTGACAGAGATGAAGCAGGCGGTAAAACGACTGGAGGAGGAAGAAAAGCTTGCTTTTGAAATGGAGAGAGGCAAGGAACAGGCATACCGTTATCATGACAAGGTGACGGCTGCCATGGAGGAACTGCGCAGACCTGCGGATGAACTGGAGAAGCTGGTGGACAAAGAGTACTGGCCTTTCCCGACCTATGCGGATTTGCTGTTTGAGGTTTAAGAATGTGCTTTGTGTGCAAGCACTCACGCACCTCTGCCGGCATTTTACAGCTGAACTGTAAAAAATTTCAATTTAGGTCTTGCATTTAAAAAAAAATTGCTGTATAGTAAGGAACCATAGAGGGAAGACCTCAAACAGAATATGTATTTTGAGAAAACGAAGGCGTTTACACGGGTGGTGTAGCGCCTTTTTTAGTTCTCAAAAACAGAAAAACCAAACAAGGGAGGATTCGACAGATGAGTGAAGTATTGAACGTGGAAGAGATTTTTGCCAGTAAAGTATTTACTCTGGGTAAGATGAAAGAAAGATTGCCTAAGAGTGTGTACAAAGAGGTAAAAAAGGTTATGGATCAGGGCGGCGAGCTGTCTCTGGCTGCTGCTGATGTTGTCGCAAAAGCAATGAAGGACTGGGCTGTTGAAAATGGCGCAACACACTATACCCATTGGTTCCAGCCTCTGACCGGTATTACCGCAGAAAAGCACGATGCATTTGTTTCTCATCCCGATGCTGAGGGAAAAATGATTATGGAGTTCTCCGGTAAGGAGTTGATTAAGGGTGAGCCTGATGCTTCTTCCTTCCCCTCCGGCGGTCTTCGTGCTACCTTTGAGGCAAGAGGCTATACAGCATGGGATATTACATCTCCTGCATTTTTGAAGGAGGATGCAACCGGAGTCATTCTTTGCATTCCTACCGCATTCTGCTCCTATACAGGTGAGGCACTGGATAAGAAAACACCCCTGCTGCGTTCCATGGAGGCTGTCAGCGAGCAGGCACTTCGTATCGTCAGATTGTTCGGCAACACTGAGGCTACCAAGGTTGTGGCAAGCGTTGGCCCTGAGCAGGAGTATTTTCTGGTAGACAGAGAGAAATATTTACAGCGTGAAGACCTGATTTTTGCAGGCCGTACCTTGTTCGGTGCACCTGCGCCCAAGGGACAGGAGCTGGAGGATCATTACTTCGGCACCATCCGTGAGAGAATCGGTTCTTATATGAAGGATTTGAATGTGGAGCTGTGGAAGCTCGGCGTTACCGCAAAGACCCAGCACAACGAAGTTGCTCCTGCACAGCATGAGCTGGCACCCATTTATGAGACGGCAAACATTGCAGTTGACCACAACCAGCTGGTTATGGAGACAATGAAGAAGGTTGCAGGACGCCATGGCATGACCTGTCTGCTTCATGAGAAGCCTTTTGCGGGTGTGAACGGTTCCGGTAAGCACAATAACTGGTCTCTGGGAACAGACAATGGTGTTAACCTGCTGGATCCCGGTGAGACTCCTAACGAGAATATTCAGTTCCTTCTGGTGCTTGCCTGCATCATGAAGGCTGTTGATACACACGCAGATCTGCTTCGTCAGAGTGCTTCCGATGTCGGAAACGATCACAGACTGGGTGCGAACGAGGCACCGCCCGCAATCATTTCCATGTTCCTGGGTGAACAGCTTGAGGATGTGGTAAAACAGCTGGTGGAAACAGGTGAGGCAGCACATCTGATTGAAGGCGGTAAGCTGGAGACCGGTGTATCCACCCTTCCTGATTTTGAGAAAGATGCAACAGACCGTAACAGAACTTCACCTTTTGCCTTCACCGGCAACAAGTTTGAGTTCCGTATGGTTGGTTCCGCAGATTCTATCGCAAGTCCTAACACCACACTGAATGCAATTGTTGCAGAGGCTTTCTGTGAGGCAGCTGACAGACTGGAGAAGGCAGAAGACTTTGATTTGGCTGTGCATGACCTGATTAAGGAATACATGACCGAGCATCAGAGAATTATTTTCAACGGAAACGGCTATTCCGATGAATGGGTTGCAGAGGCTGAGAGAAGAGGACTTCCCAACATCAAGTCCATGGTTGAGGCAGCTTCCACTCTGACTACCGATAAGGCAATCAAACTGTTTGAAAAATTCGGTATCTTTACCAAGGTTGAGCTGGAATCCCGCGAGGAGATTATTTACGAGACCTATGCTAAGACCATCAATATTGAGGCTCTGACCATGATTGACATGGCAAGCAAGAAGTATATTCCTGCTGTTATGAGTTATACAAAATCTCTGGCAGACACTGTTATCGCAGTGAAAGAGGCTGGCGCGGATGCTTCCGTACAGGCTGAGGCGCTGGGTGAGGTAAGCAAGTACCTGTCAGAAGCAAAGGCAGCTCTGACCAAACTGGAGAAGGTAACTGCAGAAGCTTCCGCAATCGAGGAGGCAAAGGCACAGGCATTCTTCTACAAGGATTCCGTAAAGGAAGTTATGGATGAACTTCGTGCACCGATTGATGCACTTGAAATGATTGTCGATAAGAAAGTATGGCCTGTACCTTCTTACGGCGAACTGACCTTTGAGGTTTAATTTACAGGGAACGGACAGCCCGTGTTGCAGTTGCAGTACGGGCTGTTTTATGCCGTGCGCCTGATGGCGCACGTTTTGATGGTATCTGTTTTCACTGGCCGGTATCCGGATAATTGGAGCAGTTTTTGGAAAAATTTAAATTTTTTGTATTTGGGTATTGCAAAATGGAAATACTTCGTGTATAATTCATCAAGTAATGCAGATAGGGCTATCGCCAAACGGTAAGGCAACGGACTCTGACTCCGTCATTTTCAAGGTTCGAATCCTTGTAGCCCTGCGAATAAAATCCCATGAGCTGGTGCTCATGGGATTTTTGTTTTGCTATACAAATAAAAAATCTTATGATAAACTGAAGAGTAAATCAATGAAAATTCAGAGGAGTATTTATGGAAGAAATCAAAGTATCAAGAAAGTATTTTTCTAAACTTGGCTGGATGTTTTTGCTGGGAACACTGATTATCTATGTGGCACAGCTTACCTCGATGTATCTTATCAAGGCAATCAGACCGGAATGGATGGAAAATCCGAATATCAGCCTGCTGGCGTCGGTTTTGCCGTTATATCTGATTGGGATGCCACTGTTGATTTTCCTTGTGAAAAAGGTACCCGCAGAGCAGGTGGAGCAGCATGAAATGAAACGTTGGCAGTTCGCGGTTGCGGCGATTATGTGTTTCGGACTTGTTTACATTTCCAATATTGTGGGAAATATATTCACCATTATAATCGGCTTCCTGAAGGGTGGAGCGGTGCAGAATGTGATGGCAAATGTTGCAACCTCCGTGAGCATATGGTTTGTACTTGTTTATATGGTGCTGATTGCCCCCGCCATGGAGGAGTATGTGTTCCGCAAACTGATTGTGGACAGAACGGTTCGTTACGGACAGGGAGTGGCTGTTGTGATGTCAGGGCTTATGTTCGGACTGTTCCACGGCAATCTGAATCAGTTTGTCTATGCCTTTGTACTGGGTGCTTTTCTGGCGTTCCTCTATGTGAAGACAGGAAAATTGAAAATAACGATTGCCTTACATATGATGATCAACTTCATGGGAGGTGTCGTCAGCGTTCTGGTGATTAAAATGATTAATCTGGAAAAATATCAGCAGATTGCAGTTTCCGGTGATATGCAGGCTTTAATGGAGTATGTTATGGAGAACCTGACAGCTTTTGCAGTGTATGGTCTCTATGTCCTTTTTGTGCTTGGAATGATCATTGCAGGGGGCGTTTTGCTGATTGTGTTCCTGGCAAAGAAACGATTTACCTTTGAAAAAGGAGAGGTGGTACTGCCAAAAGGAAAGAGATTTTATACTGTCATCCTGAACAGTGGTATGATTGTGTACTGCCTGCTTTGGATTGCGATGATTGTTTATCAGTTACTCTTGTAAGACCATTCAATTCATTTGTGTAACCAGAGGATATGATACGAGGAGAAAACGAATGTATACATTTGACAGCAAAGTCAGATACAGTGAGACTGACAGTGAGGGAAAGCTGACGATGGCTTCTCTCATCAATTATTTTCAGGATTGCTCTACTTTTCAGTCTGAGGAACTTGGCGTTGGAGTGGAGTATCTGAGAGAAAGGCAGCTTGTGTGGGTGCTTTCTTCCTGGCAGATTGTAGTGGAGCGCTATCCGGAACTGTGCGAAAAGGTAACTGTCGGCACCCAGCCCTATGACTTGAAGGGCTTTCTGGGGTATCGTAATTTTGCCATGATGGACGAGCGGGGAGAGTATATTGCAAAAGCAAACTCTCTCTGGAGTCTGTTGAATACGGAGACGGGAAAACCCTGTCCGGTACCGGAAATCATGTTTGAAAAATACCCGATTTGCCCGAAGCTGGAGATGGAATATGCACCGCGGAAAATTGCGGTACCGGAGAACGGAACAGATTATGAGCCGATTGTGGTGAAGAAGCACCATCTGGATACGAATCATCATGTGAACAATCAGCAGTTTGTCGGAATTGCCATGGACTATCTGCCGGAGGATTTCAATATCGGACAGCTGCGTGCCGAATATAAGAAGCAGGCATTCCTGGATGATGTGCTGTATCCTTATGTGACGGAGGCAGAGGGAAAAGTAGTGGTAGCACTGCGGAATGAAGAAAACGCTCCGTATGTGATTGTGGAGTTTACGGGGAGGCAGAAGATATGATTCGACTTGGCGAGAAACAGGAGCTTGTAATTGTAAAAGAAGTAGAATTTGGCGTATACCTGGCGGTTTCCTTTGAGGATGCGGCGGAACATGTGCTGCTTCCGGCAAAGCAGGTGCCTGCGGGAAGCAGACAGGGAGATAAACTGGAGGTATTTATCTATCGGGACTCCAAAGACAGAATGATTGCAACCACAAAGGAACCGAAACTGCAGATGGGGCAGGTGGCGGAACTGACGGTAGCTCAGGTTGGGAAATTCGGGGCTTTTCTGGATTGGGGACTGGAAAAGGATCTGATGCTGCCCTTTAAACAGCAGAGAGGGAAAGTCAGACAGGGCGATAAGGTGCTGGTTTCTCTTTATATAGACAAGAGCAACCGTCTCTGCGCAACCATGAATGTCTATGAAAATCTACGCACGGACAGCCCTTATAAAGCAGAGGATCGCGTAAGCGGACGTGTCTATGAATACAGTGACCGGTTTGGAGCTTTTGTGGCAGTAGACAATATGTATTCCGGATTAATTCCCAAAAAGGAACTTTATGGCGAGGCGGAACTGGGAACGGACATAGAAGCGCGTGTGATTGGGGTGCGTGAGGATGGAAAGCTTACCTTAAGCATTCGCGACAAGGCCTATTTGCAGATGGACCGGGATGCGGAGAAGATTCTGAAACTGCTTGACAGCTACGAGGGTGCACTTCCCTTTAGCGATAAGGCGGCTCCGGAGGTAATTCAGCATGAAACCGGAATGAGCAAGAATGAGTTTAAACGGGCGGTGGGACGACTGTTAAAAGAAGGAAAAATTGAGATTGGAGAAAAAACCATTCGCCGGAAAAAATCTTAAGAAATCGGAAATTTTGCAGTCTGTATAGAAAAGACAGACAGAATGTGGTACACTAAAGAAAAGGGAAGGGGGCATACAAATGGATATTGCAGGCGTTTCGATGGCGTTGTCAAATGTTTCGTTGCAGTCAAAGGTAGGAACAGCAGTTCTGGATAAGGCGATGGATGCGAATGAAACTCTGGGAGCCGGTCTGGTTCAGATGATTGATGCTGCTGCCATGGAGCAGAGTGTGAACCCGGGTGTCGGTGCGAATTTTGATATGCGTGTTTAAAGAAAATCATGTTTACAGAAGCTGCCTGATACGAAAAATCAGGCAGCTTTTTTTGTGAAAATTCATAAAATCCTATTGCTTTTTTTGTGATACTTTTGTAAACTTTGTAGTAGGTTTACACATAAAAGTCAGCAAAATGGGGTCACGAAGGAGCGGGGTATTATGATTTCAAATCAGATTTTACAGAACACAATTGACGGTCTGAAGAGCATTTCACGAGTGGATCTCTGTGTGATGGATGTGGACGGAAAAGAAGTGGCATCCACTACGGATATGGGGAATAGTTCGAAGGCGGTTGTGGAATTTGCGTCCTCTCCCGCTGATTCGCAGGAAATACAGGGATATCAGTACTTTAAGATTTTTGATGAACAGCAGCTGGAATATGTCCTGGTTGCCGGAGGTACCGGTGAAGATGTTTACATGGTGGGCAAGATGGCTGCCTTTCAGATTCAGAGTCTGCTTGTGGCTTACAAAGAGCGTTTCGACAAGGATAATTTCATTAAGAATCTGTTGTTGGACAATCTGCTGCTGGTTGACATTTACAGCAGGTCTAAAAAACTACACATTCAGACAGATGCACCGCGCGTTGTTATGATTCTGGAATCCGGCAACGGACGGGACGATAATGCGCTGGAGCTGGCAAGAACGTATCTTGGCAGCAGCAGTAAGGATTTTGTGACTGCAGTAGACGAGAGCAATGTGATTATTGTGAAGGAATTGTCCGATGGGGACGGAACAGAGGAAATTGACAAGGCGGCCAAGTCGCTTGTCCGTTACCTGCAGAAAGAAGGCATAAAGGGTATCAGGATTGCTTATGGTACGGTAATCCAGGAAATTAAGGAGGTCAGCCGTTCCTATAAGGAGGCAAAGATGGCGCTGGATGTAGGTAAGATTTTCTTTGATGAGAGGGAAATCATTGCATACAGTGAACTTGGTATCGGACGACTGATTTATCAGCTGCCGATTCCGCTTTGCAAGATGTTTATCCGGGAGATTTTCGGAGGAAAAAGCCCGGATGATTTCGATGAGGAGACACTGACGACCATTTACAAATTTTTTGAGAACAGCCTGAATGTATCCGAGACATCAAGGCAGCTGTTCATTCACAGGAACACTCTGGTATATCGTCTGGATAAGCTCCAGAAGAGTACAGGACTTGATTTGCGTGTCTTTGAAGATGCCATAACCTTCAAGATTGCGCTTATGGTAGTGAAGTATATGAAGTACATGGAAAATGCAGACTTTTAGGTTTTAGGGAGGAAAATATGGCCAATAAGGAACTGCTGAGAAAAAAGAGAGAGCAGATGATAGAAGACAAAGGAATCATCTATCTGGAGAATGTCAGTAAAGTATACTCTACAGGTTCTCCTGCTTTGAACGGAATTACATTAAGCATCGGAACCGGTGAGTTTGTTTTTATTGTGGGAGACAGCGGTTCCGGAAAATCCACATTGATAAAACTTCTGCTGCGGGAGCTGACTGCTACCAGCGGCAGTGTTTATGTTATGGGGAATGATCTGGCTAAATTAAAGCACAGACAGGTACCGAAGTTTCGGCGTAATCTTGGTGTTGTGTTTCAGGATTTTCGCCTTCTGAATGACAGAAATGTATATGAAAATGTCGCATTTGCCCAGAGAATCGTGGAGACTCCTGCAAAAGAGATCAGAAGGAATGTACCTTCCATTCTTGCTACGGTAGGACTTGCGGGAAAATATAAGGCAAAGACCAGACAGCTTTCCGGCGGGGAACAGCAGAGAGTGGCGCTTGCCAGAGCACTGATTAACAACCCGTCCATTCTGCTGGCGGACGAACCCACGGGTAATCTGGATCCCAAGAACTCCTGGGAAATTATGAAATTACTGGAGGAGATTAATGAAAGCGGAACCACAGTGGTTGTGGTAACCCATAACAAAGAGATTGTCAATGCGATGCATAAACGTGTGATTGCCATGAAGAAGGGTGTTATTGTCAGCGACGAAGAGGGAGGAGAGTATATCGATGAAGATTAGTACACTGTTTTATGCAATCCGTCAGGGCTTTGTCAATATTTTCAGGAACAAATCCTTCTCTTTGGCATCTGTTGCGACAATTTCGGCCTGCCTTTTTCTGTTTGGAATTTTTTACGCCATTGTGGCAAATTTCCAGAGCGCTGTGATGAAAGCGGAAGAAGGGGTATCTGTGACGGTTTTCTTTCACTGTGAAGCGGATGATTGCGAGAGCCATACGGAGGGGCAGATCCCTACGGAACAGCGCATCGAGGAGATTGGTCAGATGATGGCCGGCCGTGTCGAAGTGTCCGATGTTAAATTTATTTCCGATGACGAGGCGTGGGAGACCTTCGCATCTGATTTTTACGGAGAAAACTATGCTCTTGGCTTTCCGGAAAACCCTCTGGAAGGTGAAGATAATTATGAGGTATACCTCAGTGATGTCTCTATGCAGGGAGCCCTGGTAAGCTGGCTGCAGTCGATTCCCGAAGTACGGAAAATCAATTACTCCGAGGTGACTGCCGACACGTTGAGCGGTGTCAATCAGCTGATTGCCTATGTCTCTCTTGGAATTATTGTAATTTTGCTTGCGGTCAGTGTGTTCCTGATCAAGAATACGGTTACCATGGGTATTTCCGTGCGCTCAACGGAGATAAATATCATGAAATATATCGGTGCGACGGACTTCTTTGTAAGAGCACCTTTCGTTGTGGAAGGAATGATGATTGGACTGATGGGAGCCGCGATTCCGCTTTTGCTGATTTACAGCCTGTATAATTATGCGCTTTCCTATGTGGTGGATAGATTTTCTATTTTAAGCAATTTTATGAATTTCCTGACAACGAAGGAGTTGTTCAGTGTTTTGACACCTGTCTGCCTGATTGTCGGTGTTGGAATCGGCTTCCTCGGCAGTGTTACCACAGTCAGAAAACATTTACATGTATAAGACCGGGAAATGAGGAATATGAAGAAAAGAAAAGGTTGGACGCTTGGCATAGTGCTTTGTGTTGTACTTCTGCTTGGCAATGCGGGAATGGAAGCCTCTGCGGTTACCATGGCCTCCATAACATCTGACAGTATTAAAGAAAAAGAAGAACAGATTGCGCAGGCACAGGAAGAAAAGAAAAATCTTCAGAACGGTCTCAGCAATCTGCAAAACATGAAAAAACAACTGGAAAGTCAGAGAAATGACCTGAAGAATTATGTGGCACAGCTGGACGGTAACTTAAAAGAAATAGAGAATAATATAGCAAACCTGAGACTTCAGATCAGCGAAAAGGAAACTGAGATTGAAGAAACTCAGAAAGAACTGGATGCTGCGCTGGAAAAAGAAGAAAACCAGAAAGCATCCATGATACGTCACATAAGAATGATATACGAGACCGGAAATCCCGAAATAGTGGAAATGCTTACGAAGGCAGACAGTTTTGGAGATTTTCTGAACAAAGCCGACTATGTGGAGAAAGTAATTTCCTACGAACAGCAGATGTGGCAGGATTACAAACTGGTTCGCGAATACGTGGAACTGTGCAAGGAAGAACTGGAACTGGAAAAGGAGCTCCTGGATGAAACAAAGGCAGGAGTTGAGAAAGAACAGCAGAATCTGGAAGCCCTGATTGCACAGAAAAATCAGGATATTACCAATTACGAGACAGACATCAGCAATAAGGCGCAGGCAATTAAAGAATACGAGGAAGAAATCAGGGCAGAAGAGGAGGAAATTGCTTCTCTCGAGGCCATGATTGCTGAGGAAAAGAAAAAAATCCTGGCAAACAGCGGTGTTGTCCTTTCCTATGACGGCGGTGTATTTAAATTTCCGCTGGCAACATACACAAGGGTTTCGGATGATTATGGAAACCGGATTCATCCTACTCTTGGCATTCAGCAGTTTCACAATGGCGTTGACTTTGCAGCACCGAAAGGAACGGCGATTTATGCGGCCTATGACGGAGTGGTTGTGGCAGCTACCTACAGTGCTACCATGGGAAATTATGTGATGATAGATCATGGTGACGGATTGTACACGATTTATATGCATGCTTCTGCACTTTATGTGGAAAAGGATGACATTGTTGTGCGCGGTGAAACGATTGCTGCAGTGGGAAGTACAGGTCGTTCAACCGGAAATCATCTGCATTTCAGTGTGCGTCGGAACGGTTCTTATGTATCACCGTGGGAATACTTAAGTGAGTAGAACGCCCGATAGGAGGTTTCGCATTTACCTTTCGTTATAGAAGGGTTCTGACAGAAAGGTTGTGACATTTTTATGGATGAAAACGAAACATATTTTGATTATATTTCCCAATCCCAGCCCCCTGCGCAGCAGGCCGGCAGCGAAAAAGGGAGCGGAAAAGGTATCTTTTTTGCAGGGCTGATAGCGGGATTGTCAGGTGCGCTGCTGATTATGGCAATTTGCTATCTGGGAGTTAAGATCCAGAATGTTGCGGAGAGCAGAAATGCGGAACAGGAAGAAGTGACTTCTTTTGAAGAGGGATCCGCAATCGATGCTTCCGTTGTGAAAAAACTGCAGGCTCTGGAAAATACCATAAATAAGTACTACTATTTTGAAGAAGCGGAAAATGATGAACTTCAGGACGGTATTTACAAGGGAATGTTGCAGGCACTTGGAGACCCTTATTCAGAGTATTATTCTGCGGAAGAACTGAACGATCTGATGGAACAGACGGAAGGCATTTATTATGGAATCGGGGCTTATGTCAGCCTTGATACAGTGACCGGTCTGCCTAAAATCAGCAGTACGATGGTGGGCTCTCCTGCAGAAGCGGCTGATTTGCGTGCAAATGATTTGATTTATGAGGTAGATGGGACATCTACCTATGGTTTGACGCTCACAGAGGCGGTATCCATGATAAAAGGACCTGAAGATACAGATGTGACACTCACGATTATCCGGGAGGGAGAAAAGGAACAGCTGGAATTCACCATCACACGAAAGAGAGTAGAAGCTCCTACAGTGAACCTCACTATGATGGATGAAACAATTGCCTATATTCAGATTACGGAATTTGATGAGGTTTCCGTCGACCAGTTTGCGGATGCACTGGCAACTGCCAGAGGATCGGGTATGCAGGGAATGATACTTGACTTGAGAGGAAATCCCGGCGGCAGCCTCAATGCAGTGACGGAGATGGCAAGAATGATTTTGCCGGAAGGACTGATTGTCTATACTGAGGATAAGAGCGGAAAACGCAGTGAATACACCTGTGATGGAAAAAGGCAACTGGAAGTACCGCTGGTTGTTTTGGTGGATTCGAATTCCGCGAGTGCCTCGGAAATTATGGCCGGTGCAATTAAGGATTACGGAATCGGCACTCTGGTGGGAACAACCACTTTCGGAAAAGGAATTGTTCAGCAGATTATGCCGTTCCGCGACGGTTCAGCAGTAAAGCTGACAATCAGTGCTTATTACACTCCGAACGGAAATAATATTCACGGAATCGGCATTGAACCGGATGTGGAATGCGAGTTTGACGCAGAAGCCTATTACGGCAGCGAGGAACACCCTGACAATCAGTTGGAGAAAGCGAAAGAAGTGCTGCTGGAGAAAATGAAGTAGATAAGAGCGATTGTGTGCAGGAAAGAGAGGGGGTTGTTATGGTGATTTCAGATGCAATTCAGTATATCGGTGTGAATGATCATGAGCTTGATTTGTTTGAGGGGCAATATCAGGTACCCAAGGGCATGTCATATAATTCTTATCTGATTCTGGACGAGAAGATTGCCGTGCTTGACAGTGTCGATGCACATTTTACGGAAGAATGGCTGGAGCGCCTCAAAGAGAAATCAGACAGCCGTCGGCCGGATTACCTCGTGGTACAGCATATGGAGCCGGACCATTCGGCCGGTATTGCCGCATTTATGGAAACCTATCCGGAAGCGGAGATACTTGCGTCTGCCCCGGCGTTTAACATGATAAAGCAGTTTTTCGGAACGGATTTTGCCGACAGACGTAAGGTAATCAAGGAAGGCGATACCCTTTCTCTTGGAACACACACTCTGACTTTTCTGTCTGCTCCGATGGTTCACTGGCCGGAGGTTATGGTAACGTATGAGAGCCATGAAAAAGTACTTTTCTCTGCAGATGCATTTGGCAAATTCGGTGCACTTGACGCAGAGGAGAACGGAAGCGCAGAAGGGAGCGAAAGCACTGCGGAGAACAGAAACGCAGAAGGGAACAAGGCAGTCGATACCTGGATTCCTGAGGCACGCCGGTATTACATCGGCATTGTAGGTAAATACGGAATGCAGGTACAAAATCTCCTGAAAAAGGCTGAGGCTTTTGATATCCGGATGATCTGCCCGCTGCATGGTCCTGTACTTCAGGAGCATCTGGAAAAATATATCAACCTGTACAAAACATGGTCCTCCTACGAAGCAGAATCGGAAGGTGTTTTGATTGCCTATGCTTCTGTTTACGGACATACAAAGAGGGCGGCAGAACTGTTGGCGGAAAAGCTTCGTGAAAGAGGCTGTCAGGAAGTAAAAACCGCAGACCTTGCCAGAACGGATATGTCGGAATGTGTGGCAGATGCTTTCCGATATCGTAAACTGGTATTGGCAGCCATTACCTGCAATGCAGATATGTTCCCGTTTATGAAAACATACCTGAATCAGCTTACAGAGCACAATTTCCAGAACAGAACGGTGGCGTTTATGGAAAACGGAAGCTGGGCACCGACTGCAATGAAAAATATGAAAGCAGCTCTGGAAAATTGCAAAAATCTGACCTACGCAGAAAGCGAAGTGCATATCAAGTCGGATTTGAATGAGGAAAGCCTTGCACAGCTTGAAGCGCTGGCGGAAGAACTTGTGAAGTAGAGACACTCTGAACTTCGATGGATTTATCAAAATGTGACAGTTGAGATTTAGATGGATGAATCAATTCGTGACGACTAGAATATGGCGCTTATCTGATGACATGAATGCCAACGGATAGGCGCTTTTTCTGTATGACGGGAATATAAAGGGAAAGGCGAGGAAACAGTATTTCTGCATAAATTGTAGTTCGTACCCGATGTGAAATTTCAAAACATACTGGTTGAAAATCAAAAAAAATGAAGTTGGGACAGTAAATGGAACTATAACACCAGGAACAAAGGACCAGGAATAAAGGACCAAGAATAAAGGAACAAATGTTCGTATTTCTATGTACAAATGAGAGGGGATGTGCTATAATCAGCATTGTCATACGATAGGTTTTGAAAGGAATTTAAGAACATGGAGTTCAAATTACACAGTGAGTATCAGCCCACTGGCGACCAGCCGCAAGCCATTGCAGAGCTTGTAAAAGGTTTTAAAGAAGGCAATCAGTTCCAGACCTTGCTGGGTGTTACCGGTTCCGGTAAGACCTTCACCATGGCAAACGTGATTGCGGCACTGAACAAGCCGACGCTTATCATCGCCCATAATAAAACTCTTGCAGGCCAGCTCTACGGCGAGTTCAAGGAATTTTTCCCGGAGAATGCGGTAGAATACTTTGTGTCCTATTATGATTATTATCAGCCGGAGGCGTATGTGCCTTCCTCTGACACTTATATCGCAAAGGATTCCTCCATCAATGATGAAATCGATAAGCTGCGGCTGTCGGCTACTGCTTCCCTGACGGAGCGTCGGGATGTCATCGTGGTAGCCAGTGTATCCTGTATTTACGGTCTGGGAAGCCCCGACGAATATCAGGATATGATTGTGTCCCTCCGGCCCGGTATGATAAAGGACAGGGATCAGGTGCTACGGGAGCTGGTTGATATCCAGTATACCAGAAACGAGATGGACATGCAGCGCGGCTGCTTTCGGGTACACGGTGATGTGGTGGAGGTTTATCCAGCCCAGGGCGGAGACTACTTTATCCGCATCGAATTTTTCGGAGATGAGATTGACCGGATTACGGAAGTGGAGCCTCTGTCGGGAAAGGTTCATGCGGAATTGAACCACATTGCGATTTTTCCCGCATCTCACTATGTGGTCTCTCAGGATAAAATCAGGGCGGCCTGTGACAATATTGAAAAGGAACTGGAAGAACGGGTACAATATTTTAAGGGCGAGGACAAACTGATTGAAGCCCAGAGAATTGCGGAGCGAACCAATTTTGACATCGAGATGATGAGGGAGACCGGATTTTGTTCCGGCATTGAGAATTATTCCCGGCATTTGAATTTCATGCCGCCGGGAGCCCCGCCCATGACGTTGATGGACTTCTTCCCGGATGATTTTTTGATTATCATAGATGAGTCACACATGACGATTCCACAGATTCGCGGTATGTACGCAGGCGACCGCTCCAGAAAGACTACTCTGGTGGATTATGGCTTCCGGCTGCCTTCCGCACTGGATAACCGTCCCCTGAATTTTCAGGAGTTTGAATCGCATATCGATCAGATGCTGTTCGTGTCTGCGACACCTTCTGACTATGAAGAATCCCATGAGCTCCTGCGGACGGAGCAGATTATCCGGCCCACCGGACTGCTTGACCCGGAGGTGGATGTGAGACCTGTGGAAGGGCAGATTGATGATTTGATCGGAGAAGTAAACAGGGAAGTTGAAAAGCATAATAAAATCCTGATTACAACCCTGACCAAGCGCATGGCGGAGGACTTGACAGATTATATGAAAGAGGTCGGTATCCGTGTGAAATATCTGCACTCGGATATTGATACTTTGGAGCGTGCGGAAATTATCCGTGATATGCGTCTGGATGTGTTCGATGTACTGGTGGGAATCAACCTGCTGAGAGAGGGACTGGATATCCCGGAGATATCTCTGGTTGCAATACTGGATGCGGATAAAGAGGGTTTTTTAAGGAGTAGTACCTCCCTGATTCAGACAATCGGACGTGCCGCGAGAAATGCGGAAGGCCGCGTTATCATGTACGCGGATACCATTACGGATTCCATGCGGATTGCGCTGGATGAGACAAACCGCCGCCGTGAGATACAGATGAAATATAATGAAGAGCATGGAATTACGCCGCAGACTATCAAGAAGGCAGTAAGAGACTTGATCAGTATCTCCAAGGTGATTGCGAAGGAAGAAATGCAGTTCGAGAAGGATCCGGAATCCATGAACCGCAAGGAACTGGAAAAGCTGATTGCGGATATCCAGAAAAGGATGCAGAAGGCGGCTGCGGATTTGAACTTCGAAGCGGCAGCCGAGCTGCGCGACAAGATGGTGGAACTGAAGGAAAAACTGCGTGACCTGGAGGAGTAGAACTTTCTGGGATGGAACAGGGCAGACAAGAGACGGAGACTGCCGGAACGGAATGCAGGTAGATAAAGAATAGGAGCCGCATAGGCGGAATGTGAAGAGACATGGAAGAAATCAAGAAAATGCGTCCCAGAGAGTATATTAAGATACGCGGGGCGAATGAACACAACTTAAAAAATATTGACGTGGATATCCCCAGAAATGAGCTGGTAGTTCTGACAGGAATGTCAGGATCCGGCAAATCATCGCTGGCCTTTGATACCATTTATGCGGAGGGGCAACGCCGCTATATGGAGTCTCTGTCGTCCTATGCGAGACAGTTCCTGGGGCAGATGGAGAAGCCGAATGTAGAGCGGATAGACGGACTTTCTCCGGCAATTTCCATCGACCAGAAATCCACAAACCGGAACCCGCGTTCCACGGTGGGAACAGTGACGGAGATTTATGATTATTTTCGTCTCCTCTATGCCAGAATCGGTATCCCGCACTGTCCGAACTGCGGAAGGGAAATTGCGAAACAGACGGTGGATCAGATGGTAGACCAGATTATGGCACTGCCGGAGGGAACAAAGCTGCAGCTTCTGGCACCTGTGGTCAGGGGAAGAAAGGGACAGCATGAGAAGGTGCTGGATCGCGCCAAGAGAAGCGGCTATGTCCGCGTACGCATCGATGGCAATCTGTATGAGCTGACGGAAGAGATATCTCTTGACAAGAATATCAAACACAATATTGATATCATTGTGGACAGGCTTGTGGTGAAACCGGGAATTCAGCGCCGTCTGGCGGATTCCATTGAAAACGTTCTGGAACTGGCGGACGGACTGCTTGTAGTGGATGTGATTGACGGGGAACCCATGACCTTCAGTCAGAGCTTTTCCTGCCCGGATTGCGGTATCGGTATCAGCGAAATTGAGCCCAGAAGTTTTTCGTTTAATAACCCCTTCGGAGCCTGTCCGGAGTGCTTCGGCTTAGGATACAAGATGGAATTTGATGTGGATTTGATGATTCCCGATCAGAGCCTGAGCATCAATGAAGGTGCCATTGCGGTTACGGGGTGGCAGTCCTGTACAGACCCCAAAAGCTTTACCAATGCTGTACTGCAGGCACTCTGCAGGGAATATCACTTCGACCTTGATACGCCCTTTGAAGAATATTCCGATAAAGTAAAGAAAATTCTTATCTATGGAACAGACGGCAAAGAAGTAGAAGTTCACTATGTGGGACAGCGCGGCAGAGGTGTTTATCCGGTTGCGTTTGAAGGCCTGATTAAAAATGTGGAGCGGAAGTACAAAGAAACTTTTTCCGACACCATGAAGCAGGAGTATGAAACCTATATGCGCATCACACCCTGTAAGGAATGTAAGGGAATGCGTTTGAAAAAAGAAGCACTAGCTGTGACTGTATGCGATAAGAATATTTATGAAATTACTTCCATGTCCATTCGGGATCTGAAGGTTTTCCTGGAGGATATGCAGCTGAATTCCCAGCAGCAGTTAATCGGTAAACAGATTTTGAAAGAGATCCGTGCCCGTGTGGGATTTCTGGCAGATGTGGGACTGGAGTATCTTTCTCTTTCCAGGGCGACCGGGACATTGTCCGGCGGTGAGGCACAGCGAATTCGACTTGCGACTCAGATTGGTTCCGGACTGGTGGGAGTCTGCTACATTCTGGATGAGCCCAGTATCGGTCTGCACCAGAGAGATAATGATAAACTGTTGAATACCTTGAAAAATCTGCGGGATTTGGGAAATACCCTGATTGTGGTAGAGCATGACGAGGATACCATGCTGGCTGCAGACTATATCGTAGATATCGGACCTGGAGCCGGCTCTCATGGCGGTGAGGTGATTGCCTGCGGTACAGCGGAAGAAATCATGAAAGTGCCGGAATCCATTACGGGAAAATATCTCAGCGGAGAACTTCAGATTCCGATTCCGAAAGAGAGAAGAAAACCGACCGGATGGATTAAGGTAGTGGGCGCACAGGAAAACAATCTGAAAAACATTGATGTGGAATTTCCGCTCGGTGTTATGACCTGTGTTACCGGGGTATCCGGCTCCGGGAAAAGTTCTTTGGTGAATGAAATTTTGTATAAACATCTGGCACGGGATTTGAACCGGGCGAGATGCATTCCCGGTAAGCATAAAGATATCGTGGGAATAGAGCAGCTGGACAAGGTGATTGACATTGACCAGTCACCCATCGGACGTACGCCCCGGTCCAATCCGGCGACTTATACGGGAGTGTTTGATCAGATACGTGACCTGTTTGCCTCCACTGCGGATGCGAAAGCGAAGGGGTATACCAAGGGAAGGTTCAGCTTTAATGTAAAGGGGGGGCGGTGCGAGGCCTGCGGCGGCGATGGTATCATCAAGATAGAGATGCATTTCCTGCCGGATGTCTATGTTCCCTGCGAGGTCTGCGGTGGAAAACGGTATAACAGGGAGACTCTCGATGTGAAATATAAAGGGAAAAGCATTTTTGATGTGCTGGATATGACAGTGGAAGAGGCGCTGCCTTTCTTTGAACATTTGCCTTCCATCCGAAATAAAATTCAGACACTCTATGATGTGGGACTCTCGTACGTGAAGCTGGGGCAGCCGTCAACGACATTGTCCGGCGGGGAAGCACAGCGAATCAAGCTGGCAACGGAACTGTCCAAGAGGAGCACCGGTAAAACCATCTATATTCTGGACGAGCCTACCACAGGTCTCCATTTTGCGGATGTTCACAAGCTGGTGGAAATTCTGCACAGACTGGCAGATGGCGGAAATACTGTGGTTGTCATCGAACACAATCTGGATGTGATAAAAACGGCGGACTATATCATAGATATCGGACCGGAGGGCGGTGACAGAGGAGGAACCGTGATAGCAAAGGGAACCCCGGAGGAGATTGCAAAAAATAAAAAATCCTATACAGGAGTATATGTGAAAAAAATGTTGGAAAAAGCCAGAAAGGACTAAAGAGACCCCGGCTTTTTGCCGATAACTTCATTACAAAGGCATGGACGCAGTAAGGAGACGGACGGAACCGTTTGCTTTCCTGCGTCTTTTTTGTGATATTTGTGCAGAAGCCCATTCCAAGAAAATTTCGTGGAGTACAATGAAAAAAATCATGAAGGACTATGAAAAATTTTCATATAAGTCTATGAAAAAATTTCATTAAATACTATGAAATTGAAAGATTTTCGGTTATAATATTTCATGTATGACTATAATTCGGAAATGTTTGTTTCATTAGAAAGGGGTATATTTAACATGCAGTGCACAGATATCGGAATTGACTTAGGTACAGCCAGCATTTTAGTATACATCAGAGGAAAAGGCGTTGTGTTAAAGGAGCCTTCTGTTGTGGCATTCGATAGAGATACCAATAAGATTAAAGCCATCGGTGAGGATGCGCGTCTGATGCTGGGAAGGACACCCGGCAACATTGTTGCGGTGAGACCGCTGCGTCAGGGCGTTATCTCAGATTACACCGTGACGGAAAAAATGATGAAATACTTTATCCAGAAGGCGTTGGGAAGAAGAACTTTCAGAAAACCCCGTATTGCCGTCTGTGTTCCCAGCGGTGTTACCGAGGTGGAAAAGAAGGCAGTTGAGGATGCGACATATCAGGCAGGCGCAAGAGAGGTTGCCATTATAGAAGAGCCTATAGCGGCAGCTATCGGAGCGGGAATTGACATTTCGAAGCCCTGCGGAAATATGATAGTGGATATTGGCGGCGGTACCTCCGATATCGCGGTAATCTCTCTGGGAGGTACGGTTGTGAGTGCTTCCATCAAGATTGCCGGAGACGATTTTGATGAAGCAATTGTCCGCTATATGAGAAAGAAACATAATCTGCTGATTGGTGAGAGAACAGCAGAAGACCTGAAAATAAAAATCGGTTCTGCCTATCCCAGAGCAGAGGTGGACTATATGGATGTGCGAGGCCGTAATCTGGTGACAGGCCTTCCTAAAACCGTGAAGGTTTCTTCCGAAGAAACAGAAGAGGCACTTCGGGAAACAACAGCTCAGATTGTGGAGACGATTCACAGTGTTCTGGAGAAGACTCCGCCTGAGCTTGCTGCAGATATTGCGGACAGAGGAATTGTGCTTACCGGCGGAGGAAGCCTGTTGAGGGGACTTGAGGAGTTGATTTCTGCGAAGACCGGCATCAATACCATGACTGCCGAAGACCCCATGACGGCTGTCGCAATCGGAACAGGAAAGTATGTGGAGTTCCTTTCCGGATACAGAGATAACTGAGAAAGCTGCCCGAGGGCTGAAAGGAGGCGCCTTGTGTTAAAGGGTTTATATACCGCATATACAGGTATGATTAACGAACAAAACCGCATGGATACCCTGACAAATAATCTGGCTAATGTATCGACTGTCGGTTTTAAAAAAGAAGGCGCTACCAGCCAGTCTTTTGACGATATTTTAACGGTTAAGATAAAGGATCAGTCAGTTGGACTGCACAATGTTCAGCGCCTTGGAACCAATAATCCCGGTGTGAAAATCGGAGAGAATTATACGGATTACACTCAGGGTTCTTTCCGGGTGACAGATAATACCTATGATCTGGCCTTGGCCGGTGAGGGATTTTTTGCCATTGAATTTACGAACAAAGCAGGCGAAACTTCCACCATGTATACTCGTGCCGGACAGTTTACCCTGAATAAGGACGGATATCTCGTGAATGAGAATGGCGACTATGTTCTGGATACACAAAGCCGAAGAATTCAGCTGAATACTCTGCTGGATTCCGAAATTGCAGAAGACGGGACCATCACACAGAACGGCAGAACAGTTGCAAAAATTCAGGTTACGGATTTCGAAGATTATAATTATCTTGAAAAATACGGAGAAACGTATTATCGGCCTGTAGAGGGAGCAAAAACAACTGCGGCTGATGCGACTGTAAATTCCGGATACCTGGAAATGTCGAATGTTCAGGTTGTTTCGGAGATGGTTAATTTGATTTCCGTTACCAGAGCGTACGAGAGCAATCAGAAGATTATTCAGACCTACGACAGTTCACTGGAAGTAGCAGTGAATCAGCTGGGCAGAATACAGTAAATAAAATAGTTGCAGGAATACGGCAGCAAGTAAATCAGCAGAAAGGACGAATGATATGGTACGAAGCTTATGGACCGCAGCAACCGGTATGGTTGCCCAACAGACAAATTTGGATACCATAGCCAATAATCTGGCGAATGTCAATACACAGGGCTATAAAACCCAGGTGAATGAGTTCAAGAGCTTATTATATCAGACTCTGCAGGCGGAAACGACCTCTGCCAACGGTTCGCAAAAACCCATAGGTGCCCAGGTGGGTCTCGGTACCCGCAATTCCGCCATTACAACAATCTTTAAAGAGGGAAATATGGTTCCCTCGGAGAGCGATACGGCGTTTGCACTCGATGGAAAAGGCTTCTTCGCAGTGAGAGGGGAAGACGGAAATACATATTATACCCGAAACGGTAATTTCCAGTTTACTCTGGCGACAAACGGCAACATGCTTTCTACCACAGATGGTCTTCCTGTTCTGGATACAAACGGACAGCCGATTATTTTGAATGACAGTTACATTTTGAGCAAGATTACTGTCAATAAGGATGGACAGCTCTGCTATCCCGATGAAAACAATAACCCTCAGCTGATTGGAAAAACCATTGGCGTTTTTCAATTCAACAATCCGAACGGACTGGAAAGAATGGCACAAAGCCTTTACGGACAAACCGCAGCGAGCGGACAGCCGATTAATGAAGCCACCAATCCGAATGTGGAAAAAACATCTGTCATTCAGGGATATCTGGAAGGCTCCAATGTCCAGGTGGTGGATGAGATGGTAAATATGATTGTGGCACAGCGTGCCTACGAACTGAATTCGAAAGCGATAACGGCATCGGATGAAATGCTTCAGCAGGCTAACAACCTACGGAGGTAACGAGTTAAATTCGTGTACATCATGCTTGCATGATGTTACATGAGCTTAACGAGTACGGCGAATGAGCGAAGGGCATAGCCCGTAGCGAATGCGTGCTTGTGCGGAGCACAAGACCGTAGGATGGCGTCGCAAAACAAGCATAGTCCGTAGCGAATTGGAGATAAAGATTATGGATATCAGTAATATTACATCCATGTACAGTGATGTATATGCAAATGCGGCAAATCAATCTGCCTCCAAATTAAAGGATCAGATGAGTGGAACAGATTATACCAAGGCTACCGATGATGAACTGATGGATGCCTGTAAACAGTTTGAGGCGTATTTTATCGAGCAAATGTATAAAGGTATGCTGAAAACGATACCGGAGAGTGAGAACCTGTCCGGTTCCACCAGCACAATGCTGGATTATTATAAGGATCAGATGATTCAAAGTATTGCAGAACAGACCACAGAGCAAAGCGGACTTGGACTTGCACAGATGCTTTATGAACAGATGAAAAGGAACTATGGTCTGGATACAATAGAAACGACAGAATAGACATGAGAAGGTAAAAAAGGCTGCTTATGAAAGAGGCAGCCTTTTTGCAGTAGTGACAGGAGTGTCCACGGATGGAAACAATAAACGGATATGTGGAGCATATCATTTTTCAAAATCAGGAAAACGGATATACTGTTATGAACCTGATGGTTGACGGGGAGGAAATAACCTGCGTCGGGATGTGTAAGGGACTTGGACAGGGAGAGAATATTGAAGCTGATGGCAGCTATATTGAACACCCGGTATACGGCATGCAGTTTAAAATCAGTTCCTATCATGTAGAGGCACCGAAAGACAGTGTCAGCATGGAACGTTATCTGGGATCGGGGGCTGTGAAGGGTGTGGGAGCGGCATTGGCAGCCAGAATTGTGAAAAAATTCGGCGATGATACCTTCCGCATCATTGAGGAGGAACCGGAACGTCTTGCGGAAATAAAGGGAATCAGTGAACGCAAGGCAAGAGAGATTGCAGTTCAGATGGAGGAAAAGAAGGATTTAAGAGACGCACTGGTCTATTTGCAGCAGTTCGGTATTTCGAATACATTGGCGGTTAAAATCTATAATACCTACGGAATGGGTCTCTACGGAATCATGAAAGAGAACCCTTACCGCCTGGCCGAAGACATCAGTGGAATCGGCTTTAAAATGGCAGATGAACTTGCGGCGAAAATAGGGATTCACACAGGGTCTGACTACCGAATCAGAAGCGGTATTTTTTATACACTGCTGCAGGCAGTGGGAGAAGGCCATACCTTTTTGCCGATGAACAGTCTGCTGGAAAGAGCACATGCACTACTTGGAGTACCTGCAGAAGAAATCCGTCCCCAAGTGGATAATCTGATGATGGATAAAAAAGTTGTGATAAAAGGAGACAGTGTTTTTGCGGCTTCTTATTATTACGCGGAATTGAATTGTGCCAGAATGCTTTATGAACTCAACATACCGATGGAGGAATCTGAAAATCTGCCTTCCCAGGATGCGGCGATTGAAAAGCATCTGGAAAAACTGGCAGAGAGTTTAAAAATGGAACTGGATGAACTCCAGCTGGGGGCGGTGAAAGAATGCATCCGGAACGGAATATTTATTCTTTCGGGAGGCCCCGGTACAGGAAAGACCACAACCATCAATATGATTATCCGCTATTTTGCGTCAGAGGGACTGGATATTTTTCTGGCGGCACCCACAGGGCGTGCCGCAAAGAGAATGACAGAAGCCACAGGATATGAGGCGAGAACCATTCACAGGATGCTGGAATTGAACAGTGCGCTTTCAGACGATGATACCCATAAGCTGAAGTTTGAGAGAAACGAAGAAAATCCTTTGGAAACAGATGTTATTATTATAGATGAGATGTCTATGGTAGACATTCAGCTTTTCCAGGCGCTGCTGAGAGCGGTGACACCGGGAACAAGGCTGGTTTTGGTGGGAGATGTGAATCAGCTTCCCAGCGTGGGACCGGGACAGGTTCTGCGTGATTTGATTGCCAGCGGTGTATTTCCCATGGTAGAATTGAAAAAGATATTCCGGCAGGCGAAGGAAAGTGACATTGTTGTCAATGCACATCGAATCAATGCAGGACAGCAGATTGCGCTGGACAATAAGTCCAGGGATTTCTTCCTGCTGGAACGAAGTGACGTTAATGTCATATACAAGCATATGATTCAGCTGATTCAGGAAAAAATGCCGCGCTATGTCAATGCAACTCCCTATGAGATCCAGGTATTGACACCGATGCGCAAGGGAAGCCTCGGCTGCGAGACACTAAACGGAATTCTGCAGAAGTATCTGAATCCGCCGGATGCGAAGAAGAAGGAGCATCTCAGCGGGAATACGATTTATCGTGAAGGTGACAAGGTCATGCAGATAAAAAACAATTATCAGCTGGAATGGGAAGTTGTCAGCAAGTACGGAATTCCGATTGACAGGGGAACGGGTGTGTTTAACGGTGATATGGGAAGAATATTGGAGATTAATGAAAATACTTCTTCCCTCGTGGTGGAATACGATGAGCAAAGGCGTGTAACCTATCCTTTTGCGCTGCTGGAGGAACTGGAACTGTCCTATGCCATCACCATTCATAAATCGCAGGGAAGTGAGTACCCTGCAACAATTCTGCCGTTGCTTTCCGGCCCCAGGATGCTGTTTAACAGAAATCTGCTGTACACGGCAATCACCAGGGCAAAGAGCTGTGTCACTATTTTGGGCAGTAGTGATACGGTGCGAAGCATGATTGATAATGCAAGTGAGAACAGGCGCTATACAGCGCTGACACAGAGAATACAGGAGGTATTCAGAGTCGGAGAAGGGTTCCCGGAATAAGGAGGAACCTTTGAGAAGGAAAATGAATCTGAGAATCATTGCAAAGAGAGCCGAAGAAAAGATATTACAGGTGTTATTTCCGCTGCGTTGTCCTGTCTGCGATGAAATCGTACAGCCTGCAGGAGAGAAAATCTGTCTGGAATGCATGGATAAACTGCGGATAATCACACCGCCCTGGTGCATGCGGTGCGGGAAAAAACTGACGGAAGAGGGAGAATTCTGCCCGGAATGCCGCGTAAAAGAGCGTGGTTTCGCCAGAGGGCGAGCTCTGTATGAGTATACCTCGGCGGCACAGGCCATCTATCGTTTCAAATATGGCGGGAGACAGGAGTATGCTGATTATTTCGGTGAACAGATTGTGGAATATCTGGGAGAGTTTATTGAAAAAGTCCAACCGGACGGACTTGTTCCGGTTCCACTGCATAGAAGCCGCAGGCGGAAGCGCGGTTATAATCAGGCGGAACTTCTCGCGAGGGCAATCGGAAGTCGGTTGGACATCCCGGTGTATGACAAATTAGTGTTCAGGACAAAAAATACGGTACCTTTGAAACAATTAAATGCCCGTGAACGCCAAAATAATTTGAAAAAGGCTTTTAATGTAGCGCAAAATGATGTAAAATTAAAGGTACTTATCATTATTGATGACATATACACCACCGGCAGTACGATAGAAGAAATGTCGCGGGTATTAAGGGAAGCCGGTGTGGAAAACATTTATTTTGTTACATTGGCCGCGGCATAATGGAGGATACTATGAATGTTAGAAATTGCAGAAACTGTGGCAGAATTTTTAACTATGTTGTCGGACCGATTCTCTGCCCGGCATGCAGAGAGAAAATGGAGGAAAAGTTTCAGGAGGTAAAGGAATACATCCGTGAGAATAAAGGTGTCGGCATAATGGAGGTTTCCGAGGCCTGTGATGTGGATGCGGCACAGATTCGCCAGTGGCTGAGAGAGGAGCGCCTGGAGGTTACGGAAGATTCTGCTATTTACCTGAATTGCGAATCCTGTGGAGCACCTATTCGTACCGGAAGATTCTGTGACAAGTGCAAAAATGAGGTAACAAAAGGATTCAAGGATATTGTGAGCACGAATCGTGCTGCGACAGAGACACAGCAGAATAAAAACGATTCTGCGCGCGATGCCAGGATGCGTTTCCTGCAATAGGGGAGGCTTTTTATGCTGAATGAAGAACGTATCGTTTTGATGACACATATGGCATCCTATGAGAACGGCGAAGGCAAAAAGAATGTGAAAATCGGCAATTATTTTCGGAGCGATTACATTGCCGTGCAGGTGCTGAAGTCTGTTGTCTGCGGAACAATTGCGTATGCTGTTGTTTTTGCTCTGTATATTTTCTGTGATTTTGAGACATTTATGCAGGATTTGTATAAAGTAGATTTGCTTGCTTTTGCAAAAAATATTTTGATTTACTACGGCATTTTTATGGCGGTATATGCAGTTCTCACCTATGCGGTCTGCACTTACCGGTACGCGAAGGCAAAGAAAAATCTGAAAAATTATTATCATAATTTAAAAAAGCTGAATTCCTTCTACAATGAACAGAAGTAAATGGGATTCGGCCGGAGGAAAGCATGACCGTTTTACTTGAAATAAAAGAAAAACTGAAGCTGATTTACAGCAAATATGAAGCATTTATTTTGCCGGTGGCAAAATTTTTACTGGCATTTATCGTACTAAATACACTGAATGGCAGAATGGGCTACATGACAAAGCTGGATAATATAGCTGTTGTACTGATTGTTTCTCTCATGTGCTCGTTCCTGCCAACGGGGTGTCTGATTTTGTTCGGCGCATTGTTCAGCCTGCTGCATATGTATGCATTGTCTTTGGAAGTGCTGCTGGTGGGATTTTGTGTATATCTGGTAATGTTTTTATTGTACTTCAGATTTACCCCGAAGGATTCGCTGGTTGTGATTCTAATGCCCCTGCTCTTTGCGATGAAGATACCCTATGTACTTCCCATTGCAGTGGGGTTACTGTGCGGACCGGCGTCGGTTATTTCTGTCGGCTGTGGTGTTGCGGTACACTATCTGTTCCAGACAGTGTCTGCAAATGCATCTGCCATTAATACCATGGGGGAGGCAGAGTCATCGGCAAAAATCAGACTGATGATTGACGGCATCATCGGAAACAGAGGAATGATTGTCGTGATTGCGGCCTTTGCCATTACCGTGATTGTAGTGTATCTGATTCGGAGAATGTCGATTGACTATGCATGGACGATTGCCATGGTGGCAGGCGCCATGACCAATATTGTGATATTGCTGGTGGGGGATCTGATTTATGATACCAACATCTCTGTTGTGGGAACATTGCTTGGCTCAGTACTGGCAGTGATTGTGGCCAAAATCATCGAGTTTTTCAGATTTTGCGTGGATTACAGCAGGACAGAGAAGGTACAATTTGAGGATGATGAATATTATTATTATGTCAAAGCTGTGCCGAAGATGTCTGTTGCCATGTCTACCAAGACTGTAAAGAAGATAAATTCACAGCGTGTAAAAAGCGGAACATCCATGCAGAGAAACGGAGCTCCTGCGGGCAGAGGAACTTCTTCCCAGTACAGGGGACAGAATGAAGGTAGTACGGGACGCAGTGTAATCACAGAGCGCACGGGTTCCGCTTCCAGAAGTGCTTATGGCAATTCGGGACGCGCTGCGGGCAGAGGAAGCGGAAAGAGCGTTACCATCGGAACGACAACGGCGGATGCGCCTCAAGGCACTTCCGATGATTATGAAGAACTGTTTTAAGAACCGATGGCACTTAAAATATATCAGGAAATGAGACAAGTGGACAATGCAGTGGATTGATACGGCGGAGGAATACTTAAAAAAATTCGGAATTTACACAAGAACAATGGATTGGGGAGATATTCTGGAAATTCTCATCATTGCTTTTTTAGTGTACTATATTTTGGTATGGATGAAAAATACCAGAGCATGGACATTGCTGAAAGGGTTTATTGTTATCTGTGTATTTCTGCTGACGGCACATTTCCTTGAGATGAATACCATCATGTGGATGGCGAGAAATGTGCTCAGCTTTGCTGTGATTGCATTGATTGTTGTCCTTCAGCCGGAGCTCCGTCATGCGCTGGAGGCTCTCGGAAAAAAGATGCAGTCCTTAAGCTTTATGGATTCCACCAGACGGGAGCATGACAAGTTTTCGGAGAAGACAATCAATGAAATTACCAAAGCCTGTGTGGAAATGGGAAAAGTGAAAACAGGAGCGCTGATTGTGATTGAGAGGAAAGAGTCTCTGAAAGATTATGAGCGCACCGGCATTGAAATAGACGGAATCGTAACAAGCCAGCTCCTGATTAACATATTTGAACATAATACACCGCTTCATGACGGAGCGGTTCTTGTGCGTGGAAATCGTGTGGTATCGGCAACCTGTTATCTGCCGCTCTCCGATAATCTGGATCTGAGCAAAGAACTGGGAACCAGACACCGCGCAGGCGTGGGCATTTCTGAGGTGACGGATTCCATGACCGTTATTGTGTCCGAGGAAACCGGAAAAATCAGTGTTGCGTACGAAGGCAGGTTGGAAAGAAATCTGGGCTCAGAGGAATTGAAGGCAAGGATGCGCAGGATACTGAACAATGACCTGGAGGATGATACGAGTAAAAAGCGTAAATGGCGCGGAAAGGGCAGACGGAAGGATGAAAAAGAAGATACTGAATAATTGGGGCTTGAAGCTTGCTTCCCTTCTGCTTGCTTTTGTCCTGTGGTTTCTGGTGGTACAGATTGATGACCCTTCCGATTCCACTACATTTTATAATATCCCGGTGACTTTGAAAAATACAGAGCTGCTGGAAAAGGAAAACAAGGTGTATGAGGTGCTTGACAACACGGATTCTATCCGTGTATCAGTCAGAGGTCCCAGGAGCGTCATCAAGCAGTTGCGTTCCGCCGACATTGTGGCAGAGGCTGATATGAGCAGGCTGACAGAAGTAAATACGATTGCAATCAATCTTTCAGTGCCGAATGCGGAAGTGGACTCTGTCACAAGCAGTCCGGATGTGCTTCGCCTCAGCGTGGAAGAGAAAGCAAGCAAGTGGGTTCGGGTACAGTACAGTACCAGCGGCGAGGTGGCAGAAGGCTACATGATAGCCAGTGCTTCTCCGGATCAGACAATTATAGAGGTTTCCGGTCCCAAGTCAGCTGTTGAGAGAATCAGCTATGCGGGGATTGATATTGATGTGTCCGGGGCAACGACAAGCCTTTCCGCTAATGTAGAGGCAATGCTTTACGATTCGGATGGAAAACAGCTGGACTTATCCGGTGTCACGAAGAATGTAAATTATGTGCATATGTCTGTTGAAGTACTTGCCACGAAAGAAGTACCCATTGAACTGAATGTCATGGGTGAGCCTGCAGAGGGCTACCTTGCTACCGGTATTCTGGAAAGTAATCCTGCAACAGTGAAGATTGCAGGAACATCCGGAACGCTTTCCGGCATCAGAAAAATAGCGATTCCTGCTGAGAAGATGGATATTACCGGTGCAGACAGTGATGTGGTAAATGTGATTAATATCAAAGAATATCTGGAAACGATGAACGTAAGGCTTGCGGACAGCAGCTTTAACGGCCGTATAACGGCAACAGCGTATGTGGAGCCTGTCTATACAAAGACTTTTGAAATACCGGAGAGCAATATTTCGGTTATCAATGTGCCGGAGGGTCTGAAAGCAGTTTTGCCGGAGGAAGAAACCATAAAGGTAGAAGTATCCGGTCTGGAAGCAGTTGTGACAGCCCTGCAGCAGACTGCAATCAGGGGTATTATCGATGTCTCGGCCTGGATGGAGGAAGAAGGCCATACAGAGCTGAAGGGAAAGACTTATTCCGTTCCGATAACTTTCCGGCTTGAGGATGAGGTTACGGTGGAAGAAAAGATTGCAATTAAGATTACGTTTAAGGAACTGGAGGAATAGTGAACATGGCAAGGTTGTTCGGAACTGACGGAGTCAGGGGAATCGCCAATGAGGAGCTTACCCCCACTCTGGCAATGCAGCTGGGGCAGGCAGGTGCTTATGTACTAACCAAGGAGAAAGAACACAAGCCTACGATTATGGTAGGGTGTGATACCCGTATTTCGGGAGATATGCTCGCAAATGCCCTGATGGCAGGAGCGTGCTCTGTGGGGGCAAACTGTGTGTATGTGGGTGTTATTCCCACACCCGCTGTTGCCTATCTGACACAGAAGTACAGGGTGGATGCAGGGGTTGTCATTTCGGCATCCCATAATCCGGTGGAATTTAACGGCATTAAGTTTTTTGACGGAAACGGCTATAAGCTGCCGGATGAACTGGAAGATGAAATTGAGGCACTGATTCGGGATAACATGCCCGGTATCAAGTTCCCCATCGGCCCCGGCGTTGGCAAGGTGAAATACCGCACAGATGCCAGAGAGGAATATATCAATCACGCCATCAAGTCGGTTCCCGTAGACCTGAACGGGCTGAAAATTGTGGTGGACTGCGCAGAGGGCGCATCCTACTACACCTCTGTGGAAGCATTGAAGGAGCTTGGCGGAAACGTTGTGGCAATCCACAACAATCCGGACGGAACCAACATAAATGCAAATTGCGGCTCTACCCATATGGAAGAACTGCAGGCGAGAGTGGTATATGAGAAGGCTGCGGTAGGGCTTGCTTTTGACGGAGATGCCGACAGACTGCTGGCGGTTGATGAGAACGGCAAGGTTGTGGATGGCGACCAGATCATGGCGATTGTCGGAAACTACATGAAAAGCAAGGGCAAACTGAAAAAGGATACCATTGTTGCGACGATTATGAGCAATCTGGGATTTTTCCTCATGGGAGAGAAGAATCACCTTGCCATGGAGCAGACCAGGGTAGGCGACAGATATGTGCTGGAACGGATGAAGGAAATCGGAGCCAGCCTGGGAGGAGAACAGTCGGGACATATTATTTTCCTGGATGAAAATACAACAGGAGACGGCCTTCTCAGCGCATTGCATCTGCTGCAGGTGATGGTGGATACCGGAAAGAGCCTGTCAGAGCTTGCACAGGTGATGGAGGTGCTTCCGCAGGCGCTGGTAAACGCCAAGGTTGCCAATCATAAGAAGGATAAATATCTGGAATACCCTGAAATTGCGGATGCGATAAAAGAACTGGAGGAAAAATTCGCCGGCGAGGGACGTGTACTGATCAGACCTTCCGGTACGGAACCTCTTGTACGTGTCATGATTGAAGGAAAGAATCAGCAGGTGATTCAGCAGGAAGCAGAGAAACTGGCTAACCTGATTCAGGATGTAATGTTCTAAAAATTGCTTGTGATTGTGAAATAATCATGTTATAGTAATAGTGAATTTAGGAAGATGGAGGGATGGCAAATGGTAAGCCAGAAAGTAGTTATCAAAAATCCCACCGGTTTGCATCTCAGGCCAGCTGGAATCCTTTGTAAGGAAGCGATGCAATTCAAGTCTTTGATTACATTTTCATTTAAAGATAATACAGCAAATGCAAAAAGCGTATTGAGTGTATTGGGTGCATGTGTAAAATGTGGCGATGAGATTGAATTCGTCTGTGAGGGCGAAGATGAACAGGAAGCGTTAAAAACACTGGTTCAGGCAGTGGAGAACGGATTGGGAGAATAAGAAAAAAACGCGGGATGCCTTGAAGAGAGGCATCCCACTTTTGTAGAAAAATACAGTAAAGAGAGGCTGACAAAAGATGCTGAATTATAAGAAATACCGCAAAAATCCTGTGGTGGATTATCCCGAGAGAGAATGGCCCAACAAAGAAATTGTCAAGGCACCCATCTGGTGCAGTGTAGATTTAAGAGACGGCAATCAGGCGTTGATTGATCCCATGGTGGTGGAAGAGAAGATAGAGATGTTCCAGTTCCTGATTAAGCTGGGATTTAAGGAGATTGAAATCGGATTTCCTGCAGCGAGCCAGATTGAGTATGATTTTCTGCGCCAGCTGGTGGAAAGAAAACTGATTCCTGATGATGTAGTGGTTCAGGTACTGACCCAATGCCGCGAGGAACTGATCGACAGAACCTTCGAGGCGATTGAAGGATGCAAACAGGCAATTGTACATATCTATAATTCAACCTCCACCCTGCAGAGAGATGTGGTATTCCATATGGACAGGGAACACATTACGGAAATTGCAGTGAAGGGAACACAGATGGTGAAAGAGAGAGCAGCGAAGTTCCCCGGGAAGATTATTCTGGAGTATTCGCCCGAGAGCTTTACGGGTACGGAACTGGATTATGCACTGGAGATTTGCAACGCAGTTACCCACACCTGGGAACCGACGCCTGAGAATCCCATGATTATCAATCTGCCTTCCACAGTGGAAATGAATACGCCGAATGTGTACGCAGACCAGATTGAATGGATGATCAGACACCTTGACAACCGGGAAAGTATCATTGTCAGCATTCATCCTCACAACGACCGCGGAACAGGTGTGGCAAGCGCAGAACTTGCCATGCTGGCGGGAGCAGACCGTGTGGAGGGAACCCTGTTCGGCAATGGTGAGCGCACAGGAAATGTGGATATTGTCAATCTGGCTTATAACATGTTCTCCCAGGGAATTAACCCGGAACTGAATCTGGAAAAGGTCAATGATATTATTGAGATTTATGAGCGCTGCTGTAAGCTGCCCATTCATCCCAGACACCCTTATGCCGGAAAACTGGTATTTACCGCTTTTTCCGGTTCCCATCAGGATGCCATCAACAAGGGCGTTCAGGCAATGAAAGAAAGAGGAAGCGAAATCTGGCAGGTACCCTATCTGCCCATTGATCCATCGGATATTGGCAGAGAGTATGAGCCGATTGTGCGCATCAATTCCCAGTCCGGTAAGGGTGGTGTTGCCTTTATCATGGATACCTATTTCGGCTTTAAGCTGCCCAAGGCTATGCAGAGAGAATTTGCAAATGTGATTCAGACAATCTCAGAGAAGCAGGGAGAAGTATCGCCTGAACAGATTATGGAGACCTTTAGGGAAACCTATCTGGACAAAAAGGAGCCGATTCACTTCCGCAGGATTCAGGTGGAAGATATGAGCGGCTCCGTAAAAACAGATTTTGACACCAGAGTGGTGGTGGAATATACGGATCACGGCGTTGCCGGAAGGTTTGAGGCAGTAGGAAACGGACCCATTGATGCAGTGCAGAGAGGACTGAACCAAGAACTGGGTATCTCCATCAAGGTACTGGATTACGAGGAGCATGCCCTGCAGAGCGGTGCAAACTCCCAGGCGGCGGCATACATTCACCTTCTGGACTCGGAAAGCGGACGTGTCACCTATGGTGTGGGAGTAAGCTCCAATATTACAAGAGCTTCCGTGCGTGCTATTTTCTCTGCGGTAAACCGGCTGGGACTTGAGTAATATAGAAGACGCTTTCCTGATGGAAAGCGTCTTTTTGCTTTTAACGGAACGTAAAGTTGTCATCTTTTTCTACGATACACACCATGGTTTTTCCGGTATTCATGATAATTTCATTGCCATAGTCATCATAATATCTTGTTGCACCGTAGTCGCTGGTCTTCTCCCAGTTAACGTGAATGCCCTTACCATTTGTAAAGTACCAGCCGTCCATTGTGGTGTCGTGACACTGGAAGGTGAGATAACCTTCCTCGCCTCCGATTATCTCATAGGTAACGTTCTGTACCAGAATATTTTTAAAAGCGAGCTGTTTGCCGGTGACAGCATCAATGTGGGGTCCATCGGTTCCGCTTGACAGGTGCTGGGAACGATAATAGAGACCATCCTCTTCATTGTATTCAAAATAGCACCTCGTCAGAGGATAACATCCCGACATGTCAATGTAAACGGCGCTTTTGGCATCCTCTCCGTATTGGGTCAGGGAGTTCGGATTGGCTTTGGACGTAAACCGATAATGGTTTTCATCGGTCAGCCCTCTGTCCTGCAGGGAATAGCCATGTTTTTCGATAACATCCAGCAATCCTTTTCCCGAAACGTAAGCATTATGAGGAGCGGAGCGGTCAATGGTCCGGAAGAAGGCATCACTGTCAGCTCCGTTGCTTTCATCGATATGCTGGGTGTTGGGCTCCGCCATCAAATCATTGATGAAGAACGGACCTCCCACATGTACGATAAAGGCATCCCACTCAAATGCCCAGTAGGCGTAGTAGGTTCGGAGACTTCTGACATTTCCGATCTTTTTCAAATCCTGCCAGTCTTCGTAAATCGCCATCATACGCGTCATCCGTCCTTCAACGTTGGCCTCATAGAGAATGGAGGCTTCGGAAAGGTTGTAATGTGGAACAGCACCGATTTCGTTCGGGGTCATTACGGCAATCGGACGTGTGGCAGCTACTTCCTCATCCACCCATTCATTGGTGAGGCGGCTGCGAACCATCCCTTCGTGCGGCGGCAGGGAATCATCTTCCACGATAACATTACTATTATCCAATACCGGATTAGTCCCTTCGGGGGTATTGACAGGGTAAGAACCGGAAGCTTCCGGCTCCGGTATAATGGGGCTATTTGGAGTATCTTCCTGCCCACAGGCGCACAGTAATACAGAGATTGCGGCCAGTGCAATCCAAACAGTAATTTTTTTCATGACATATCTCCTTTGGTAACTTTTCTCATTTTACCACAACAAATTCATCCAGTCACCTAATGGAAAGCAAAATTAAGATTTTTTAATAGTTGTATTTTTCTTGCGAATTGCCGTACGGAATAGTATACTGAGTATAATAATGAGTAAAGGAGACGGGAGAACTTATGAGCCTGTTAAGCGTAATTGTCCCCTGCTATAATGAAGAGGAAAGCGTGGCACTTTTTTACGAGGAACTGATGAAGAATGATGCCTTTTTTTCGGAAAAAGGGATAGAAGTGGAAGTCCTGTATATCAATGACGGCTCCAAAGACAGGACGGTAGAGGAAATCAAGAAGCTCCACGAGCGGGATGAGCGCGTTCATCTTGTCTCCTTTTCCAGAAATTTCGGCAAGGAAGCAGCCATGTTTGCGGGACTGGAAAATTCCCGGGGAGACTATGTTGTGCTGATGGATGTGGATTTACAGGATCCGCCTTCGCTCCTGCCGGAAATGTTTTCCTATATAGAACAGGGCTATGATTCCGTTGCGACCAGGAGGGTAAGCCGTAAAGGTGAGCCACCCGTCAGAAGCTTTTTTGCCAGAATGTTTTATCGCCTGATGAAGAAAATTTCCAAGACGGAAATTATGGACGGCGCAAGAGATTATCGCCTGATGACGAGACAGATGGTGGATGCCATTCTTTCCATGCAGGAATACAACCGGTTTACCAAGGGCATCTTCGGCTGGGTCGGATTCAATACGAAATGGCTGGAATATGAGAATGTGGAGCGTGCAAAGGGAGAGACAAAGTGGAATTTCTGGAAGCTGTTTCTGTATTCTCTTGACGGAATCACTGCATTTTCCACGGCGCCGCTGATGATAGCCTCCGTGGTGGGGGTTCTCTTCTGCCTGCTTGCGTTTGTCATGATTATTTTTATTATTGTGAGAAAATTGATCTTCGGAGATCCTGTTTCCGGCTGGCCGTCTCTGGTCTGCATCATCCTTCTGACCAGCGGTGTGCAGTTTTTCTGCACCGGAATACTGGGACAATATCTTGCAAAAACCTATATGGAGGTAAAAAAGCGCCCCATTTATCTCGTCAAGGAAAAGCTGTAAGCTGTGCGTGTTAAAAAGTCTTAACGAAATCTTAGCGGCTCCAGATATTTCCAATAACCGACAATTATGTTAATATATACTCGTTCACCGCAGTAATGAAGTAATATTCGACATAATAAAGGGGAATTGTATGGAGATTGATGGTTTAAAAGATTACGAACTGGAGAAGTATATTACAGACATTATGCTTGATATCGGAGTGCCCGCGCATTTAAAGGGATATCATTATCTGAGAGATGCAATCATGCTGTCAGGTAAGGACATGGAAGTTGTCAGCAGCGTGACAAAACTGTTGTATCCTACGATTGCAAAGCATTTCAAGACAACGGACCAGAAAGTGGAGCGTGCAATCCGCAATGCGATTGAGGTTTCCTGGGTGAGGGGGAATGCTGAAACCTTTGAAAAAATGTTTGGATATTCAGCACAAACGGGGAGAACAAGACCTACAAACAGCGAATACATAGCACGAATTGCCGACAAGGTTCGGCTGGATGTGAAAGCAATGTAGGAATGAAGTGGTTACATGCAAATCAGAATTACCAATTTACTGTGGAAAAGACGGACAGGCAGTCGATGCGAAGGCAACGGCTGCTTTTGCTTGTGGTGGATTTATAAATATGGTATACTTTACATAATAATTTGCAGGAAATATCTCCGAAGGAGACTTGAAATATGACGAAAAATTGTTCCGGTGCCGACTGGATACCGGCGACAGCGGTGGCTGTGACGGGAATTGCTGAGTTTTCGCATCTGTGCGGTGTGTTTTTGAATCGCTCGTTTCATTTTTGCGCGCTGCTTTTTGGCGGACTGGCTGCGGCGGCAATCCTCCTGAGCGCTGTGATTTTTCTGGCTGCAGCCGGAAAAAAACGGAAGAAAAATGAAAAACAGGCAAAAAGGAAAGATGGTGCGGAAAAAGTATTGCTTTTCCTTTTTGTGATACTTGTGCTTTCACAGCTTTTGTTTGTTTTTGCGCATCAGCCTGTATACAGGCAAGGCGATATGACAGTGGAGACGGTCGGAAGCTTTTTACAGAGCGATACTGTTTATGGCGTAAATCCCATGACCGGGCGTGCTTATGAACAGGGACTGCCCTCCAGACTGAAGATATTGTGCCTTCCGACTCTCTATGGGGTGCTTTGCAGACTGTTCTCCGTGCCGCCGAAGACACTGGTCTGGCAGATTGCGCCAATGCTCACATTGATTGGCTGCTATGGGGCTTACGCTTCGCTGGCAGTCAGCTTATTCGAAGAGGATACAAAAAAGAGAAGAGCCTTTCTGATTGCTGTTGCGCTGCTTATCTGTGCGGGCGGTTATCTGTACGGTATGGATGGATTCGGGATTTTGTACAGCGGATGGCGGGGAGTGACAATCCGTAATGCCGTGCTGATTCCGTGGACGTTTTCGCTCTGCCTGAGAAAAAAATGGCTTTTGGCATTTGTCTGCGTGATTGCGGAAGCGTGTCTGGTCTGGACTTTGTATGGTATGGGAGCGTGCCTGTTTGTCCTGATTGGAATGGGAGTGATTGATTTCCTTTGCCGGAGAGCGGCCTTGGGACGGTCTCGCAGAAGGGAGGCCGCAGAATGACGGAACTTTTGGACAATGCCAGACTGGGATGGCAGGATTTTACGGATGCCGGAAAGTATGCGGCTCTGCTGGCTGCCAGCTTGCTTTTCCTGTGGATGACCGGCAGAAAAAAGACGCATAAGACATTTCTGATTTATACAGCTGTGACGGCAGTCTGCTGTGTTTTACCGCCTGTGGCAGCAGGGCTGATGCTCTACCAGACAAAGTTTTATGATTATCAGTGGATTTGGAGCCTTGTGCCCATGACAGCCGTAATTGCTTATGGCGCAGTATGCCTTTTGGACGATTGCTGGCCCGGCTTCAGATTGTCGGAATGGAAAAGAGGAGTGCCGGTGCTGATTCTGCTCCTTGCTGTATTGCTGTTAAGCAGTGGTCTGGGAAGCAATGTACCAGACGGAGAGGAAATACAGAAGAGAGCCGCAGCTGAGAGTACACTGGAACAGGTTCAGGCAGAAATGCAGGGAGGAAAAATTTGCCTTTGGGCACCTGCGGAAATCCTGGAATATGCAAGAGAGAAGGATGCCTCCATAGAGCTGTTGTATGGGCGCAATATGTGGGATGAATGGCTGAATGCCTATGCATATGATACTTATTCGGAAGAACTGGTATCTCTTTATCAGTGGATGGAGGAAGCAGCGTGCCCGGAAACAAGGGCGGATATCGCGGCTGTAGCGGGGGTATCGGATGGCAGGTCGGCCATGAAGATGGCGACGGAAAAGGTGGATACAGCAATAAAGGCAGGTGCCAATTGCATATTGCTGCCGGGAAACCTGGAAGAGAGCGTTGTGAGGGGAATGGAAAAGAAGTTATCTGTCCGTGTGGTGAATATAGACGGATATTACCTTTTGATAGCGTGAGGAAATGACATTGGAAGAGTTGATTAGTATTATTGTTCCCGTCTATAATGCAGAGCGGTTTATTACGGAAACCATGGATTGCGTTCTGGCACAGACATATTCCGGATGGGAACTCCTCCTGGTGGAGGACGGAAGCAGTGACCGCACAGTTGAAGTGATTGAACAATATATCGGAGAGAAGCAGGAAAATAGAATCCGGCTGATTCGGCAGCCTGAGAACATGGGGGCGGCAAGAGCCAGAAACAGAGGGCTGCAGGAAGCAAAAGGGAGATATATTGCCTATCTGGATGCGGACGACCTCTGGATGCCCGAAAAACTGGAGCACGAGCTTGCCTTTCTGAAGGAGAAGAATGCCGCATTTGCCTTTACGGGCTATGAGTTTGCGGATGAGAACGGTGCCGGTACGGGAAAGATAGTCCGTGTCCCGGAGACGCTGACTTACCGGCAGGCGCTGAGCAATACCACGATTTTTACCACAACGGTTATGTTTGACAGAGCCAGGATTGACAGCGGCCTGCTGGAAATGCCGGTGATCAAAAGCGAAGATACAGCTTTGTGGTGGAAGGTGCTGAAAAACGGATATGTTGCCTATGGCCTGGACGAAAATCTGGCGAAATACCGGCGGGCAGGGAAATCCCTTTCTTCCAATAAGCTGGAGGCACTCCGGCGTATCTGGAATCTTTACCGCAAGGCAGAGAACCTAAGTATACCGAGCAGCGCCATGCATTTTTGCCTCTGGGCTGTCAGGGCGGTAAAGAGAAGGCTGTAGGGCTGTACGGATTACTACGGGAGATAAAGGCGCAATGTTGAAGAGAACAATATCATTTATGTTGAAATGTGCAGGACTGATTGCAGTGACTTCGATTTTGGGGACTCTGTGGCTTACGGTGTCGTTTCTGTGCCCGGTGAATGAGGAGAACGCCCGGAAATCTTATGATATCATCAGTGAAGAGGGTGCTTATCCCGACATGCTGTCCCCGGAAGCGGAATATGACATACACGAAAACTTTCATAGTTTTTTGCCCGGAATCCTGGATAATCACACGGATGCCATTATGCTGTATACGGCTACGCGCCGGGAGATAGGAAATCCCCTGAAGTCGGCAATGGAGATGTACAGCGATTATCTGGGTGATTCCTATGAGAGGTACTGGCACGGATATGTGGGAATTCTGCGTCCGCTGCTGCTTCTGACGGATTACGCAAAAATACGGGTGCTGAATGTTATCATCCAACTCTTACTGGTGCTGGTTTTCGCATATAGGATATGGCGCAGAACGCATAAGGCAGGATATCTTTTGATGCTGTTTACTTCCTATTTATTGCTGATGCCTCCCGCTTTGGGCAAGAGCCTGCAATTCACCTGGGTTTTCTATATTGCATTGGGAACAGCTTTGTTCCTGATTCGAAAAAAAGAGACTCTTTCTTCTCAGAGACAATATTTGTATGTCTTTCTGATAGCGGGAAGCCTGACCTGCTTCTTTGATTTGCTGACATATCCTTTGTTTACCTGGGCTTTCCCGTGTGTATGGTTTCTGGTGCTCTCGGAGGAGCAGCTTTCCCGGATAGACAGAGTGAAACAGGTAATTTCCACGGGGATATGCTGGATACTGGGCTATGCCGGCATGTGGGCATCCAAGTGGCTGATTTCCGGTATGGTTTTAAGGCAGAATGTGACAGCCGCTGCCATGCAGCAGGCAGCAATCAGGTCGGGGGCAGATACTTTTTCAGCCGGTGAGAGACTGCAGACCTTGTATTTAAACTGGAGACATTACAGTTATCTGCTCTTTGCGATTCTTCTGTGTCTGTGGACTTGCTTTTTTCTTTACACGACCTTTCGATATGGTGTCGGGGGAAGTCCGAAACTGCCTGCATTGTTCTTAATCATCTGTTCCGGGCTTGTGTGGTATACGGTGATGGCAGATCATACATTTACACATCACTTTTTTACATACCGGATTTACAACGGATGTTTAATCGCATTCATGGCACTTGTGCTGGAATGCAGATACTCCGCAAAAGCAGGAACGCTACCCGAAAAAAGAGGGTATTTGCTGGTTGGGTGGCTGGTTGTGGCAGTTGCTTCCTGCGGTCTTGCCCTGACGGCAAGAGAAGAAGTGTTCGCTATGAACGGAGAATGCAGCTTCCGGGAGATAGAACTGAAGAGTGGACAGAGCATAACTGCAAAATTTGTTCCTACTTTTTCGGAGATAAAGGAAATCGGATTCGGAGTGCGTAACCTGGGCACAACAGGGGAATGTGTGATCTCTGTCTACAGCGGTGACAGGAAGCGGCAGGAAAAACATATCTCCTTATCGAATTACGGAGAAAATGTATATTACTCCTTTCCTGTCAAATGGAAGCTGAAGCATGGGAAGTCCTATACGCTGGAAATGCATATGGATTCCCGGGATGGAGAAATAAGTCTTCTTGTGACGGAAAACGGAGAGTTGCCGTTAATCGAGTATTCAGAGATGACGATAGACGGAACGGCAGTCGGGGGTGAGTTCCTGTCGGGAATTACCTACAGATGTCTGCCAATCGACAAAAAAGTACTGATGCTTTATGCACTTGCATGGTTTCAGGTTTTGGGCGCTGCCGCAGTTTCTGCATACTCCGTATATCGGAGTGCGAAAAAGAAAATGGTTACGTTTCGTGAATAGTGTGGTATACTATAATGTATTGTATACCATAGAAAAGAATTCGGAGGAAGCATGTTTTGAATGGTTCTGCCAATGAGAGAAAACTGAAAAAACTGGAAACCTTTAAGAGATTGATAAATTTGGGACTGATTGGGATCTGTATTGTACTGGAGGCAGCCGACTTCTACTTCCATTGGGAGAAAAGCTTTCAGTACAGTGTGGTTGAAGACCTGCAGGGATTGTGGGGAAGAGGTACTTTTGCAGAACTGGCCTTTTATACCACTGTCCTGCTGTTCCTGTCTGCTACTTACGGCGGAATCAGACTCGGGTACCAGAAAAACGCGGAAATTGTGTTTTCCCAGGTATTGTCCACTTTTCTGGCAAATATCATCATATACTTTGAAATGGTTATCATGGCGCGTGGACTGTTTGCACCGCAGGCATTTCTGAGGATGATGGTGGAACAGGTGATTATTGTTATCATCTACATCAATATAGCCAATCGGATTTACAGGAGCATCTTCCCGCCCAGAAAGCTTCTGCTGATTCATGGAGACAGGCCTTATGAGGAACTCTGCAATAAGTTTGAGAGCAGGAAAGATAAGTATCTCATTACGAAGATTATGAATGTCAATGAAGGCGCTGATGTCCTGTGCAGGGCGATTTTACAGGCCTATGAGAGCGGGGAGTGCAATGCTGTAGTACTGGGTGATATTTCCGTGGAGGACAGAAGCGCGCTTCTGAAATTCTGCTACGGGCATTCCATAAGGGTTTATGTGCTTCCCAAAATAACAGATGTTATAATGAGCGGTGCGGAAGACCTTCATGTATTTGACAGTCCTCTGTTTTTGACCAGGGAATACAGCCTGACCATGGAACAGCGCATATTCAAGAGAACGGTCGACATTGTATGTTCCGTGATTCTGCTGATACTGGCGTCACCGATTATGCTGATTACGGCAATCGTAATCAAGCTTTATGACGGTGGTCCCGTATTGTACAAGCAGGTGCGCTGCACGGTGAACCAAAAAGAGTTTTATATCATGAAGTTCAGAAGTATGCGTACGGACGCGGAGAGGGACGGTGTTGCAAGGCTGGCACAAAAAAATGACAGCCGTATCACCCCGATTGGAAAGTTTATCCGGAAGTGCCGAATAGATGAATTGCCGCAGCTTATTAATATTCTGCGCGGCGATATGTCCTTTATCGGCCCGAGACCGGAGAGACCGGAAATTATTGCACAGTATCTGGAAGTAATGCCTGAGTTTGCATTCCGCATGAAAGTAAAGGCAGGACTTGCGGGATTTGCACAGGTTTACGGTAAATATAACACCTCACCATATGATAAGTTAAAACTTGATTTGACATATATAGAAAATTATTCCGCTTGGCTTGATATTAAGTTGATGATGCTGACGCTTAAAGTGCTGTTCTGGCCGGACAGTACGGAAGGAGTGGAATCTGAACAGATTACGGCATTGAAGGAAGAAGGGCAGAGGAGAGAATAAATCAATGTGGGAAGGAAGCTATGGCAAAGAGCCGTTTGATCTCAGGCTGACTGTACTTCGGATGGTACGTCAGTTGCATGTCATAATCGGATGTACCCTGGCAGGCACCATTCTGTTCGGCGGCGGATATTATCTGAAAAATGTGCTACAGGCTGAGAAGCTGTACTGCGCCGAATCGACCTACCATGTGGAATATGACGTGGAAGAGGAAAAGGACGTAGGAACGGTTTATATCAATGCGGTAACCTGGAATACTTATCTGGATTCCGACACCTTTCTGGATGCGATACAGGAAAGAGTACAGACAGGGATGACGAAATCGGAGCTCACTGAGGCATTGAGTGCTGTACTGGCGTCAGATTTGCGGGTTCCGTCCACAAAAGTCACCACTGATGATCCGGAACTTTGTGTTCGTATTGCACAGGTGCTGGAACAGGTTATGACAGACGTTTTCCCGGAGGGGATTCCGGAAATTCGTTCTATTAGCGTAATTGATTCTGCAACAGATGCGCCGATGGTAGAAATGGATGTGAGACCCGGCCGTGCGTTTGCGCTGAGTGCAGTGCTGTCCTGCTTTTTTGTCGTTGTGATTCTGCTTCTGAAGGAGCTCGGAGATGACAGTATCTGGCTTCCGGCTGCCATTGGAAAGCGGTATGGGTTAAAGACAGCGGGAACCTTTGAAAGCCCTGTTTTGGAAGAAAATTTGCGTTATCTGTTTGAAGGAATGAGAAATGTGGCAGTTTGTGCTGTACAGCAGGATATGAATCCGGCACAGCTGCTGGAGGAGCTGCAAAGGCGGTGTCCTGAGGTGGTTCAAAAACAGTACAGCGAGGCAGCCCGGGGACAGTGCCCGGAAAATGAAGAGAAAAGGAGCGGCTGGTTTGCGGTTCCCTCTCCGGTAATTTGCCCGGAAAGCTGTCGGGTACTTCGCGAGGCAGACGGTATTCTTCTGGCGGTGAAAGCAGGCAGCCATGCGGGAAAGCAGCTGGAATACACGAAGGAATTCCTGGAACAGCAGAATTGCAAAATAACAGCTTCAATTTTATGCAATGCGGATGAACGGCTGATCCGAAGTTATTATTTTCCGGAAAGAAAAAGAGATAAAGGGGGTCGCACATGAAGGTTCAGGTGTTGGCATCAGTCATGAATCAGACCCCGGCTGAGACGGCAGCACATATGCAGCTGGACTCCGACGCAGTGATAATTAATCAGTGCGACAGACTGGGATATGAAGAAATGGAATACAGGGGGCATACTGTGCGCTTTTATTCCTTCCCCGAAAGAGGTGTGGGCAGAAGCCGCAATGAAGCCATTCTGAGGGCAGATAGCGATATCTGTCTTTTTTCGGATGCAGACATTGTGTATGAGCCGGGATATGAAAAGGTCATTTCAAGGGAATTTGAGAAAAATCCCGACGCAGATATGATACTTTTTAATGTTATCGTAGAAGAGAACCGTCGTACCTATCATATCGAAAAGTATCAGAGAGTGCGCTGGTACAACTGTGGCAGGTATGGTGCAGTCAGCTTTGCGGTGCGCAGAGAAAGCCTTCTTGCATCAGGAGTGACCTTTTCCCTTTTGTTTGGCGGCGGAGCAAAGTACAGCAATGGGGAGGACAGCCTTTTCCTGAAGGAATTTATGAAAAAAGGATACAAGGTATATGCCGCTCCTGTGACAATCGCGCGGGAGGAAGCGGGAGAATCCACCTGGTTTGCGGGACATAATGAGAAATTCTTCCGTGACAGGGGTGTTTTGTATCATTATCTTTACGGAAAAATGGATTGGGCAATGGCACTTCGCTTCCTGCTGGCGCACCGAAGCAAAATGTGCAGCGAGGTGAGCGTGAAGCAGGCATATCGTTACATGAAAGACGGGATGCGAAGCGTGAGACGCGGATAAAACTTAAACCTTATTTAAATAAATTAATAAAATTAAGAGTGCAAACGCAGGAGAATGAAAGGAGGAGCGGATGGAAAAGAGCGCACTTGTCTATATCGGACTGACAATTATTACAGTGATGCTGGCTTTTTGCGTGGAGAATCGCGAGTATGTGCCGGAGTATCTGCGCGGTGGGCGGCTGCACGGTGAGATGCCGGGATGCGACAGGTGTAAGGCAAGGAACCGGGTTGCAATGTTTGCCGTGTTCTGCCTCCTGACAGGGGTGTCAGCCTGCAGAATTGCTGTGGGTAACGACTACTGGGTTTACTGGCTGAACTTCCAGCTGATTGAACAGAACCGCCATGTAGCGTCGGAAATCGGGTTTAACACAATCGTCAGATTTTTCCGCTGGCTGTTCGACGGTGAAAAAACACAGTACCTTTCCATATTTGCATTCTTTTCCGTAACGACCGTTTTCTTTTTTGTGAGAGCCATGCGGGATCAAGCTGTGAACTTTGCTTTTTCACTCTACCTATTAATGACGGGTGGATATTATTTTAACAGCCTGAATTCGGTGAGGTATTATTTTGCACTTGCCCTGGCGCTCTTTTCCATGAAATATGTGCTGCGGGGTGAATACGGGAAATTTGTCCTGTGGGTTTTTGCGGGCGCGTTTATCCATAAGTCAGTGCTGCTGGTGATTCCCGTGTATCTTTTGGCTAAATTCCTGGCATCTGCTAAATTGAAAAAAAGATATTATGTGATAGGCGGAGTGTTTGCTGCCAGCCTGATTTTCTGTCAGGATTTGTACCGGGAAATTATTTTCTGGTTCTATCCCTTTTATCGGGATTCGGAATTTGACAAGGGGCAGCTGTCCTATGTCAATATTTCGAAATGCATCTGTGTTCTGGTGCTCTGTGCAATCTGCTACCGGGAAAGTTTAAGGGAAAATGTTATAAACAGATTTTACTTTTTCCTGAATTTGTTCGGACTGGTTGTCTACTGTTGCGGCTCCTTTATTCCGGAGGTGTCCAGAGTAGGATATTATATGATTATTTCTCAGGTGTTTCTGCTACCCAGGCTTCTGCCGGAGATGAAAAACAAAATTTTGCGTCGATTGGCTTACCTTGCGGTGGTGGCAGCATTTGGAATTTATTTTGTTTTTTTGCTGAAGGGAATGTATTTGGTTGACATCAGGCTTCTGCCGTATCTGAACTGGATTTTCAATTAGAGGAGATTAATTTATGAAAGTACTCTGGCTGTGCAATGTGATGCTTCCGGTAATTGCGGAGCAGCTGAATATGGAAGCTTCCAACAAGGAGGGCTGGCTCTCCGGTCTGGCGGATGTGGTGCTGAAAAAAAGATATGAAAACGGAATTGAGCTGGCAGTCGCCTTTCCGACGCAGGATAAAATGCTGCCGGAGGGACATGAAATATGTATGAGGACTGTTGTGACCGCCGGCGGAAAGCTGACCTGTTATGGCTTTCGGGAGGATACTACCTGTCCGGAGGTTTATGATGAGGGACTGGAGGAACGTCTTCGGAAAATAACAGAAGCATTCCGTCCGGATATTGTGCATTGCTTTGGAACGGAATATCCCCATACCCTTGCCATGTGCAGGGTGTTCCCGAAGAAGGACAGAATTTTAATCAGTATTCAAGGGCTTTGCGCAGTGTATGCCAATGCTTATTTTGCAAACCTGCCGGAAAAGGTAATTCATTCCGCAACATTGCGTGACCGCCTGAAAAATGACAGCATTGTGGAACAGCAGCAGAAATTCGCACAGAGAGGGAAGATGGAGATAGAGGCTGTCAGACTGGCAAAAAATATTACCGGCAGAACGGAGTGGGACAGATACTATACCAGAGAGTGGAACCCCAAAGCAAGATATTTTAACATGAATGAGACCCTTCGCCCGGTTTTTTACGACGGAGCATGGAGTCAGGAAAAGTGTATTCCCCATTCTATTTTCCTGAGCCAGGGAGATTATCCGATTAAGGGTCTTCATTATATGTTGAAGGCACTGCCCATTATCCGGGCAAAACACCCAGATGTTAAGGTTTATGTGGCAGGCAACAGCATCGTGAACGATAAGACTCTGAAGCAAAGACTGAAAATCTCCGCCTACGGAAAATACCTGAAGAAGCTGATTCGGAAGAACGGTCTGAAAAACAGTGTGGTATTTCTGGGGAAACTGGATGCGGAGCAGATGAAGGAGCGTTATTTAAAGAGCCATCTTTTTGTCTGCTGTTCGACCATAGAGAACTCTCCCAATTCCCTGGGAGAAGCGATGCTTCTCGGAATGCCCTGCGTTAGCGCGGATGTGGGTGGAATTCCCAGCATTTTTACAGGCGGAGAGGACGGTATCCTTTACGAAGGCTTCAAGACTCCTCTGAATGGATTTGATAACACAAGCGATTTAAAAATGAGCGACGAGAAACAACTGGAAACTATTTCCAAACGACTTGCAAATGCGATTCTTCAGATTTGGAAAGAAAACGAAAAAATTGAAGACTATTGCAAAAATGCAAGAAATCATGCAGCAAAAAACCACAATAAGAGTCGCAACTACGGAAAATTGAAGGAAATCTATGCAAAAATGTTTATGGAGAGCGGAGATTGAATAACATAAAATTTGTGTTTATTTCGAATTACTTAAATCATCATCAGATTCCTTTCTGCAATGCTATGTATGAACTCCTTGGGGGGAGTTTTAGCTTCATTCAGACGGAACGTATGGAACAGGAAAGAATCGCCATGGGCTGGCAGGAAAAAGGAGAATATCCCTATCAGCGTTTTTTTTATGAAGAACCGGAAAACTGCCGGGAATTGATTGAAAACTGCGCAGTTGCGCTGTTTGGCGGAACCGATGAGGAAAGCTATATACAGTCCAGACTGGAAAAGAAACAGCCGGTAATCCGTTACAGTGAGAGACTGTACAAGACCGGGCAATGGAAGGCAGTATCCCCCAGGGGATTGAGAAAGAAGTATTATGATCACACTCGTTATCGAAAACAGCCGGTCTATCTGCTCTGCTCAGGTGCCTATGTCCCAAGCGATTTTCATATTGTCCGCGCCTATCCCGGGAAAATGTTGAAATGGGGATATTTCCCCGAGGCAAAGGTCTATGATGTGGATAAGCTGATGGCGGCTAAAGGGTGGTCGCGGTCTGCGATGACGGAGTTGAACCTGCCGAGTATGGAAGGTGCGACATCTCGTGAGACGGATTGCCCGAGTTACCTATTGTGGGCGGCGCGCATGATTGACTGGAAGCACCCGGAGCTGCCGGTGAAAACCGCGAAATATCTGAAAGAGAAAGGCTGCGCCTTTCATCTGGATATGGTGGGCGGCGGCGAACTGGAGCCGGAGGTTCGGAGGCTGATTGCGGAATATGATGTTGAGGATGTAGTGACTCTGAAGGGTTATTGCACTCCGGAGGAGGTACGAAGCCTTATGGAACGGGCGGATATCTATCTTGCTACCAGTGATCGCCAGGAAGGCTGGGGTGCTGTCATCAATGAAGCAATGAACAGCGGCTGTGCGGTAGTGGCGGATCACATGATGGGAGCAGTTCCTTATCTGATAGATCACGAAGAAAACGGAATGGTTTATGAGGACGGCAGGGAAGAAATGCTGTTTCGGATGACGGAGCGGCTGGCGCGGGACAGAGCCTTCTGCCGGCAGCTGGGAAAAAATGCTTATCGGACAATTTCGGAAGAGTGGAACAGTGAGAACGCAGCAAAGCGCCTGTCGGCCTTTTGCGTGGCACAGGGATTTCTGGCTCGGGAAGATGTGGACAGGAGCTGCCTGGATACCGTGCAGGAATTATTCGTTACAGAACAGACAGCGCCGCGCATGGAGACAGTGCCGTGCAAGGAGCAGAATACGTTCCCGCCCGTTGGCCCCTGTTCCTTAGCGCCTGTTATTTCGGAGAGAAAAATGTTCCGCCTGTTGACGAAGAAATAAGGGAAGCAGAAAAGAGAGAAAGAGCAAGATAAAATGCAACCACTGATCAGTGTAATTGTACCGGTATATAATGTAATTGAATATTTGCCAAGATGCGTGGAGTCCCTGAGAAAGCAGACCTACAGTAATCTGGAAATTCTTCTGGTGGACGACGGCTCTACGGACGGGAGCGGTGCGCTCTGCGACCGCCTGTCAGCTGAGGATTGCCGGATTCGTGTATTCCATAAGGAAAACGGAGGCTCTTCTTCCGCGAGAAATCTGGGAATTGCGCAGGCGAAAGGCGCTTATCTCGGATTTGTGGACAGCGATGACTATGTGGATAGAGAAATGTACGAGCTCTTGTTTGCTGCAATCGAAGGTTTTGGTGTCCGAGCCGCACAGATAGGACGGGATGAAATTGACCCGCAGGGCAGGCGCCTGCCGGATATCTGCGTTCCGCCGGAAAAAGAGGTCTGCATTTCTCCGGAGCGTTTCTTGGAGGAACTGCTGATGCACAGGGGAGATTGTTCCTTCTGTACAAAATTGATAACACGTGATATATTTAAGAAAAAGGGATTCCCTGAGGGCGTCCTGAATGAAGACTTTCACCTGCTGGTACAGATATTAAGGGAAATCGGTCCCATCGTTTCGCTGCCGCAACAGACCTATCATGTGTTTTACAGAGTCGGCAGTAATTCCCGCAAGGCGGAAAAAGACAATTTTTCCAGGGTTTACGGCGATAATGTGGTGAATGCGGATATGGTAACCTCGCTTGTGGAGAAGGAATATCCGGGACTTGCGGATGTCGCATTTCGCTTTGGAATTTTTCAGAGACTGGATTATATGCTGCATATTCCAATCTCACAAATGAACCGCGATAACCAAATGTATCGCAGTATTGTAAATTATTTGCGGGTGAACTGGACAATAGCCATGAAAAACCCGATATTAACAAGGAAAAATAAACTTTATCATACATTGTTTGCCATTGCCCCGAAGAAGCTGCGGCAGATTCATCGTATGCTACGCGGCTGAGAAGTCGGAGAAGGCCGGAATGCACCGCCTGGGAAGCAATGGAGAAGACCGAAATGCACCGCCCGGGAAGCAGGAAAACCTGGCAGGAAGCCGGAAGAAACCAAGGGATGGCAAAAACTGGCGGGCAAAATACTTGTGATTTGTGATATGGTATACGCATACAAAAACTGTGGTGCCAACTGAAAAGGCGCTTTTGGACAGGAGTAGCGAATGAGAAAGAACAATCTGATGAAAAAGTGCATAGTAAGCGTGCTGACGGCGGCGGTTCTGCTGACAGGTTTGCGATATCAGATCGGAAATGTGCAGGCGGCACCCGGTGCGGATATCCGGACGGCTTCGGGAGAAAATATCCAGGCGGCACCCGGTGCGGATATCCGGACGGTTTCCGGGACAAGCGTGCAGCCTGACGCAAGATATTCCGAGAACATGGATGAAGAGACAGCCGAGTGGATTGATGAGGCTGGTGCGGAATTGAACAGTATCGCGGCGGAACGTGATATCATGGCGGTGGTGTACTTGAGTGATACATATCCGTTGAGAAACCGGCCTTCCATGGACAGTAGTGTGGCGGTTACCGTGCTCAGTGGACAGCAGGTCAACATTCTGGATATTTTCGTGGATGATGATTTTGAAATCTGGGAGTATGTGCGGCTGGAATACAATGGGACAGAATATTGCGGATACATTCCGAGAACCTATCTCGCCTGTTCGGATTCCCGATTCCTGGAATGGGAAGAATACTATGGGATGAACCGGTCCGCGGCACTCTATTCTCTCGAAGGAGAAGGGAGAGCTTCCTACCCGGACATTGAGCAGTTCCCGGAAAGCTACCGACCTGCACTCCTCGCTTTGAAGGAGAAGCATCCCAACTGGATATTTGCCAAGATGAATACGACGCTGGACTGGGAGACGGTTATCTACAATGAGATGCTGGGAGGAAGAAGCCTTGTGTATAAGACGTTTCCGGACTGGGCAAAGAACGGGCTCTATGATTCGGGAAACTGGTATTACGCCACGGAGGCAGCCGTAAAGCTTTATATGGATCCGAGGAATGCCTTGAAAGAGGAAGCCATATTCCAGTTTGAACAGCTTACCTATAATGAAGAGTATCACACAGAGCAAGCCGTGGAGCAGTTCCTGCAGAACACTTTTATGAACAGCAGCAATAAGGCTCCCGGCACGGTGATGACCTTTGCACATATTTTTTATGCTATCGGCAAGGAAGAAGGGCGGGAAATCAGTCCTTTCCATCTGGCGGCGAGAGTGCTTCAGGAGCAGGGGCAGGGTACTTCCCAGCTGATTTCCGGCACGTATCCCGGGTACGAAGGATACTACAATTACTTTAATATCGGCGCCACAGGTACCACGGATAAGCAGGTAATTGAGAGCGGCCTGGATTATGCAAAGAACGCGAAGCCCTATCCCTGGACGAATGCCTATTACTCTATTCTGGGCGGTTCGGAGTTTCTTGCCAACAACTATATCAAAAGGGGCCAGGATACGCTGTATCTTCAAAAATACAATGTGAATCCCAACGGGTATTATGCGCTCTATACGCACCAGTATATGCAGAATATTTCCGCACCTACCAGTGAGGCAGCCAGTATCAAAAAGCTTTATGCAAACGCCGGAGCCCTGGATTGTACCTTTGTGTTCAAGATACCCGTATACGAGAATATGCCGGAGGAACCCTGCGGCGTTCCGACGCCTGACACCAAAGTCACAGTGACATTACCCGAAGGTTACAGCGGAACCCAACTCTGGCTGGATGGCATTGCCTATGAAGGTACGCTGAAAAACGGTCGTCTGACGGTGACGGCACCTGACAACAGTGCGAAGACGGCTGTGATGTATAAATATAATGAAGCAGGCGTGCCTTTGGGAATGTATGCCTGGAGTCTCGGTTATAACGGAATGACCTATGTGGCGACAGCGGAACCGCAGCTGGAGGATTTGCTGACCTATCATGGCTTTTCCATCAGAATTACCGGAAAATCCGGCATCCGTTTTAAAACGGGTATTTCCGAGAGCCTGAAAAGTCAGCTGTTAACTGCTCCCGGAGTGAATGGATTTATCATGAAGGAATGCGGAACCCTTGTCATGAACAATGCCAACAGGGGTACCTATCCCATGATTAAGGGAGGAAATAAGGTCCTCAGCGGTCTTTCCTACGGAATAGACAGCAACGGGAAGCTGCAGAATATTGTTTACGAGACGGTGAGCGGAAGACAGCGATTTACTTCTGTGCTGACGGGATTACCCGCTGAACAATACAAGACGGAATATGCGTTCCGCGGTTATATCATTTTGGAGAAGAACGGGGTAAGCTACACCTTTTACGGACCGCCGCAGGCGAGAAGTATTTATAGTCTTGCGAAGCAGCTTCTGGAAAAGGGAATATATGAGCAGGGCTCGGATGCCTACCGGTTCCTGACGAACATTATCGCTGAGGCGGACAGATTGTTCCCGGAGACTACGGTGAGCAGCGGTGACGCAGCGGCAGCCAAAACGGCAGGCTGAGGTGAGGGCGCAGACCGGCGATGCGGCAGCCAAAACGGTAGGCTGAGGTGAGGACATCGACCGGCGATGCGGCAGCCAAAACGGCAGGCTGAGGTGAAGATGTTGACCAGCGGCGCGGCAGCCAGGACGGCAGGCTGAGGTGGAGATATCAGCGTCGATATGACATAACAGAAGGATACGGAAAGGATTAGAATATGACAAAAAGCAGGAGAATGATTGGCATACTGGCGTGGGTATTGCTGGCATCAACACTTTCCGGCTGCGGTGACGGCAGCGAGGAGTTCGGTGTTTTGACGGAGAACAGCATTCAAACCGAGAACAGCATAGGAATGCTGGAACCGGTTCAGATGGAAATGGAACCCGTACTGGCTCAGCCGGAACAGACTGCAAATGAAATAAAGCTTTTATACCGGACGGGAAACTTAAAAGAGGTGGAAGAGGCAGCTGTGCTGGATGCCATGGAATCCCTGTATCGCAATCTGGATGTAGAAGAGTATCTCGGTGAGAGCATCCATATGGTCTGCAGCCCGGAGTGGTTTGAGACCATGGCTGTGAGACTCTACGAGGGTTGCCGCAGCTATACCCTGCAGCAGGGGGATACGGTGCTACTCTCTGTACAGGTAGGATACGACATTTCCGGGGAACCATATTCCAATGTCAGCTACCAGGCAGACGAGAACAGTCTTTCACTGCTGAAACAGACGGGAAGCAAGGTCAGCCTGACGCAGGCAGGACTTTCCGACGGAGAATATGACGGATCGTTTGAAACCAGGAAAATTGACAGCGAGCAGGGTCAGATTACAAAGGAACAGGGGACTTATGATAAGGGCATTCTTGTAGGGGAGTACATGATCTCCACCTATAAAGGAAACGCCGGAGATGCCTTTGATTTATGGACAAACAGGGAAAACATGGAGTACGAAACAAAAACAATTACCTATAATGAGAAGGGTGAGGTGATTGCGGAAACGACACCGGAACCGACAGAGACACCGGCTCCTACGAAGACACCTGCAGCAACGAAGGCGCCGACGGCGACCAAGAAACCGGCGGTGACACCGAAGCCCGTACAGACACCTGCTCCGACACCGACACCGGCACCGGCTCAGCCGCCGGAGGAGAATCATGAGGATGACAATCACGACGATGGCGGTAATAACGACGGTGGAAATGACGGCGGCGGTGATAATGGCGGAAATGATGGAGGCGGCGATTCCGGCGCAACGGGCGGCGACACAGATATAGACTGGTCACCTGATTTGATGTAGAAAAAGAGAAAACCGGAAATGGGGATGCGATACAGATGCATCCCCTGTTTTTCTTGCTAAATTGGGCAAAAAAGAGTACAATAAACAAAATGTATAGTATATATGTACGATATGGGAGAAATCGATTATGAATATAAAAAGAAATAAAAAATTTCCGGAGATACCGTTTAGCAGAATTGCTGCGCTGATATTACTGGATATCATGTCTGTTATCATATCCTCTTTTGTGGCAATCTATATTCGATTTGACTTCAGCTTCAGTGTTATCCCTCCGGTATATTTTGCGAAGTTTGAGCATATCCTGGTTCCTAATATTTTTACGGCACTCCTGTTCTTTGCGGTATGGAAATTATACAGAAGTGTCTGGCGGTATGCCAGTGCCAACGAGATGTTGAATATTATATTTGCGACATCCTGTGCAGCTCTGGCACAGATTATCTATTGTTATTTATTTGACCAAAAAATGCCCAGAAGCTATTACATTCTTTACTGGTTTGTTCTGACGGTTCTGACCTGCTGTATCCGGTTCGGCTATCGGATTCTGAGGCTGATCAACAGCAAACGCGCCAGCATTGCCGGAAAGAGCAGCCGGATTAATGTCATGATTATCGGTGCGGGAGCTGCCGGCAACATGATATTAAAGGAAATCGAGAGCAGCAATTACCTGAATCTCCAGGCGAAATGTATCATTGATGACCAGCCCGGCTGCCACGGAAAGCTTCTTCGGGGTGTGCCGATTGTGGGCGGCAGGGATAAGATTCTGGAGGCTGTGCCCCAGTATGGCATTGACGAAATCATTTTTGCGATTCCTTCCGCCGGAGTACAGACGAGAAAGGAGATTCTGGACATCTGTAAGGAGTCCGGCTGTAAGCTGCGCACACTGCCCGGCATGTATCAGCTGATCAACGGGGATGTGTCCGTCTCCAAGCTGAAGGAAGTGGAAATTGAAGATTTATTGGGAAGAGAACCTATCCAGATTAATACGGAGGAGGTTCTTGATTATGTTGGCGGGAAGGTGGTTCTTGTGACAGGAGGCGGCGGTTCCATCGGAAGCGAGCTTTGCCGTCAGATTGCCGGACATCATCCCAAGCAGCTGATTATTGTGGATATTTATGAGAATAATGCCTATGAGATTCAACAGGAGCTGATTCGCCGGTACCCGGAAATGGATCTGGAAGTGCTGATTGCTTCGGTGCGGAATACGAACAGAATCCAGGATATTTTTGCCACCTACCGACCCGATATTGTATACCACGCAGCGGCACATAAGCATGTGCCTCTGATGGAGGTAAGCCCCAACGAAGCCATTAAAAATAATGTAATGGGAACCTATAAAACAGCGCTGGCGGCTGATAAATACGGCACAAAGAAGTTTGTACTGATTTCCACGGACAAGGCGGTGAATCCCACCAATGTCATGGGGGCATCCAAGAGAATCTGCGAGATGGTGATTCAGATGATGAACCAGAAGTCAAAGACGAACTTTGTAGCAGTACGCTTCGGCAACGTACTGGGCAGTAACGGAAGTGTCATCCCTTTGTTCAAACAGCAGATTGCGGCGGGAGGCCCGGTCACGGTGACACATCCCGATATTATCCGTTATTTTATGACCATTCCGGAGGCTGTCTCCCTGGTGCTGCAGGCCGGAGCCTACGCAAAGGGCGGCGAAATTTTCGTGCTGGACATGGGGAAACCTGTCAAAATCCTTGACCTGGCAACCAACCTGATAAAACTTTCCGGCTATCGGGTGGGTGAAGACATCGAGATTCAGTTTACAGGCTTACGTCCCGGCGAAAAAATGTACGAAGAACTGCTTCTGGATGAGGAGGGCTTAAAACAGACTGCCAACAAGCTGATTTTTATCGGCAAGCCCATTGAGTTTGACGTGGATATCTTTGAAAAGCAGTTGGACAAGCTGATTGCCGCTGCAAAGAAAGAAGACAGGGACATACGCAACGAGATAAAAGAAATAGTACCCACATATCAGTGGGGAGAGGAATAGTCTATGTACAAAACCATTAAGAACATTATTGACCGGATTTTGGCATTGCTTGGACTGATTATCTTATCGCCCTTTTTTCTTATCCTGATTATCGCCATCAAGGTGGATTCCAAAGGACCGGTTCTATTCAGACAAAAACGAGTGGGCATCCATAAAAAGCATTTTCACATTCTCAAGTTCCGTACCATGAGGATAGATACCCCGAAGGATACCCCGACACATCTGCTGGAAAATCCGCAGCAGTATATTACGAAGGTGGGTAGTTTCCTGCGCAGGACAAGTCTGGATGAACTGCCCCAGATTATCAATATCCTGAAGGGAGACATGGCAATCGTGGGACCCAGACCCGCGCTATGGAACCAGTATGACCTGATTGCGGAGCGGGATAAATACGGCGCCAACGACATTCTGCCGGGACTGACCGGATGGGCGCAGATCAACGGCCGGGACGAGCTTCCCATCGATGTGAAGGCAAGACTTGACGGGGAATATGTAAAGAAAATGGGTCTGAAAATGGATCTGAAATGCATCCTCGGAACGGTGGTATCCGTGGCAAAGCAGGAAGGTGTCGTAGAGGGCGGAACCGGGGAACTTGCAAGGGAAGCAAAAGACAAGAAGTGCGAATAGCCAAAAAAGTGAATAGTAAAGGCGGCTGAAGGTGGAACAGAAAGTATATCGCGTTTTAATAACAGGTGCCAATAGCTACATCGGTACCGGCTTTGAAAACTGGATCAGAGAAAACTGCCCGGAAATCCGGACGGCTACCGTGGACATGCGGGGTGACGGATGGAGACAGGAAAGCTTCGCCGGATATGATGCGGTTTTTCATGTGGCAGGTCTTGCTCATGCGGACGTGGGCAAAGTCACGGAAGAACAGAAGCGGTTTTATTATAAAATCAATACGGAACTGACGATAGAGTGCGCCAAAAAGGCGAAGGCGGACGGTGTCGGACAGTTTATCTTCATGAGCAGCATGATCGTTTACGGCGAGAGCGGCGGCATCGGAAAACCGAAGATGATCACAAAGGATACGCCTCTTGCCCCTGCGAACTTTTACGGCGACAGCAAGGTAAAGGCAGAAGAGGGCCTGCGGGAGCTGGAAGAGGAGAATTTTAAAATCGTCATCCTAAGACCGCCCATGATATATGGAAAAGGCTCAAAGGGCAACTATCCGTTACTTGCCAAAATGGCGAAGAAGCTTCCCTTTTTCCCGAAGGAAAGAAATGAGAGAAGCATGCTTTACATCGGGAACCTCTGTAAGTTTGTCAGTCTCATGATTTTGAATGAAGAGAGCGGCATTTTCTGCCCTCAGAATACGGAGTACGTATGTACCTCAGACCTGGTACAGGCCATAGCGGCAGAGGCTGGGAAAAAGATACCTCTGACGGCAGTGTTCCACCCGTTTCTGCTCCTGCTGGGGAAGCTTGGCGGTAAGCCCGGCGGCATGGTCAATAAAGCCTTCGGCAACATGACCTATGAGAAAGGTATGAGTGAATACAGGTGTGAGTACCGAATTTGTGATTTCAGGGAATCGGTGCATCTGACGGAATGCGGAAAGAACTGAATTTGGAGATGAAAACGAGCATGAAAAAGATAAGTATTGTGATACCCTGCTATAATGAGATAGAAAATGTGGAACCCATCAGTCAGGCGGTTGTGGAAATGCTGGAGAAAGACCTTAGCCGATATGATTATGAGGTACTGTTTATCGACAATGCCTCCACAGACGGCACAAGGGAGAAGCTGGAAGAAATCTGCGGCAAAAACAGGAAGATTAAGGCGATTTTCAACGTGACGAATTTCGGACAGTTTAATTCTCCGTTTTACGGAATGTGCCAGTCCTCGGGAGACTGCACCATCGTGATGTGTTGTGATTTCCAGGATCCGGTGGAACTGGTTCCGAAGTTTGTGGCAGAATGGGAAAAGGGACATAAAATTGTCAGCGGGGTTAAGACCTCCAGCAAGGAAAACGGATTTATCTACTTCCTGCGCACCGTGTACTACAAAGTAATCAAGAATATGTCGGATGTCAAGCTCATAGAGCATTTTACCGGTTTTGGACTCTATGATAAAACCTTTATCGAACTGATGCGCCATCTGGACGACCCGATTCCTTTCCTTAGAGGCATTGTAGCCGAATACGGTGCAGGCTTCAATATGACGGAATTGGCATATGAACAGCCGGAGAGAAGAGCCGGAAAAACCCACAATAATTTCTATACTTTGTACGATGCCGCGATGCTCAGCTTTACCTCCTACACCAAGATCGGGCTGCGACTTGCAACCTTTCTGGGCTTTATCTGTTCTTTTATAAGCTTTATTGTAGCGGTGGTGTATACCGTGCTGAAGCTGACACATTGGTATAGCTTCGGTGCCGGTTCCGCCCCCATCGTAATCGGTGTGTTTCTGCTGGGTGGGCTGCAGCTTTTGTTTATCGGACTCATTGGAGAGTATATCCTGAATATCAATACACGAGTGATCCATCGTCCCATCGTGGTGGAAGAACGAAGGATTAATTTCGAGGGCGGCGATCAGAAAGCTGATAACTGAGTCAGCGGCGGTTTGGAAGGAGAAGATATGAAGGTAGTTATTTTAGCGGGCGGACTGGGCACAAGAATCAGTGAGGAGAGCCATTTAAAACCGAAGCCCATGATTGAAATCGGGCAGAAGCCAATCTTATGGCATATTATGAAAGAGTATTCCTATTACGGATTTCATGAGTTTGTTATTTGCTGCGGATACAAGCAGCAGATCATTAAGGAATGGTTTGCAAATTATTATCTCCATAACAGCGATGTGACGTTTGACTTTACAAAGCAAAATTCCATGGAGGTACATTCCAATGTGGCAGAACCCTGGAGAGTAACGCTGGTGGATACCGGACTGAATACCATGACGGGCGGACGTATCAAGCGAATTCAGCCGTATATCGGAGACGAAACCTTCATGCTGACCTACGGAGATGCGGTAGCGGATGTGAATATTTCGGAACTGCTGGCATTCCATAAGGGACACAGAAAAGTTGCGACCATTACTGCGGTGAATGTCAAACAGAAATTCGGCGTGCTGGAAATCGGACCGGATGACAGTATCAGCCAGTTCCGGGAAAAGAAGGACAGCGACGGTCAGGTGATTAATGCCGGCTATATGGTGATGGAGCCTGAGGTATTCCGGTATATCGAAGGAGACGAGACCGTCTTTGAAAAGGGACCTCTGGAGAGGCTGTCCGCAGAGGGTCAACTGATGGCTTATCGTCATAACGGCTTCTGGAAATGCATGGACACGCAGAGAGATAAGCAGAAACTGGAACAGATGATAGAGACAGGAGATACACCCTGGATGCAGTGGGAGAAGAGGGAGTAAAAAGTTTATGTTTGAGAAAATGACAGAGCAGCAGGCGAGGGAAGAAATCCTGTCAATGGTACGCGAATACTGTGATACCTTTCACCGGAAGAAGGAGTACCAAAAAGGCGATCGGATTCCCTATGCTTCCAGAGTTTACGATCATGATGAAATGTGCAATCTGGTGGATTCGGCACTGGAATTCTGGCTCACCTCGGGCAGGTATACGGATGCATTTGAGAAGAAACTGGCGGACTACCTGCAGGTGAAATACTGCTCACTGGTGAATTCCGGTTCCTCCGCCAATCTGGCAGCCTTTATGGCATTGACCTCTTTGTCGCTGGGCGAGAGAAGGGTAAAACGAGGGGACGAAGTGATTACAGTGGCAGCAGGCTTTCCCACAACTGTGGCGCCCATGATTCAGTACGGTGCGGTTCCGGTTTTTGTGGATGTCACGATTCCCCAGTACAATATCGACGTGAACATGCTGGAGGAGGCATTGAGCGAAAAGACAAAGGCAGTCATGCTTGCCCATACGCTGGGAAACCCCTTTGACCTGGCGGCAGTCAGAGCATTTTGCGACAGACATCATCTGTGGCTGATTGAAGATAACTGCGATGCCCTGGGTTCGAAATACACCATAGACGGCGAAGAGAAATTTACGGGAACCATTGGGGATATCGGTACCTCCAGCTTCTACCCGCCCCATCATATGACCATGGGCGAGGGTGGCGCTGTTTATACCAACAATCCTTTGCTGCACAGGGCTGTTCGTTCCTTCCGGGATTGGGGCAGGGACTGCATCTGCCCGCCGGGCTGCGATAATCTGTGCGGACACCGGTTTGACAGACAGTTCGGGGAGTTGCCTTTGGGATATGATCATAAATATGTCTACTCGAATTTCGGATACAACCTGAAGGCAACGGATTTACAGGCTGCCATCGGCTGTGCGCAGCTGGAAAAATTTCCTTCCTTTGTGGAGAGAAGAAAACATAACTTTGCAAGACTGAAAGAAGCACTGGCAGGGACGGAGGATAAACTGATTCTGCCGGCTGCCTGTGAAAACTCCGATCCCTGCTGGTTCGGTTTCCTGATGACCTGCAGAGAAGGAGTGGACCGCAACCAGATAGTTCCCTTTGTTGAGAGCAAAGGGGTTCAGACGAGAATGCTCTTTGCCGGAAACCTCATCAAGCACCCCTGCTTTGACGAGATGCGCGAAAAGAAAGAGGGCTATCGCGTGGTGGGAACACTGGAAAATACCGACCGCATCATGCGAGATTCCTTCTGGATCGGTGTTTATCCGGGAATGACAGATGAGATGCTTGACGACATGGCGGAGGTAATCAGACTTTCGCTGCAGCAGTAAGCAAGGGATTGATAAAGCAGAGAATCGATAAAGCAGGGAATCGATAAGGCAGGAAACAGATAAAGCAGGAACAGATAAAGCAGGGAGTGGATGAATGAAACAGAGACTTGCGGATTATGTGGCAGATTTTCTGGCGGGACATGGCGTCAAGGATGTCTTTTCCGTTGTGGGCGGCGGAGCCATGCACTTAAATGACGCGCTGGGGCATCATCCCGGCTTAAGAGTAACCTATAACCATCACGAACAGGCCTGTGCCATTGCGGCAGAGGCCTATGCCCGTTTAGAGAACAAAATCGCTGCGGTGTGCGCGACCACAGGACCGGGCGGCACCAATGCCATAACCGGTGTTTTGGGCGGCTGGCTTGACAGCATTCCCATGTTTGTCGTTTCCGGTCAGGTGCGATACGACACAACTGCGAGATATGAGCAGAAATTGACGGGGGCGGTACTTCGGGCAGAGGGCGACCAGGAATTTGACATTACGAAAGCGGTTTCGTCCATGTGTAAATATGCCGAGATGCTGGAGAATCCCGCCGATATCCGGTATATGCTGGAGAAGGCGTGGCATCTGGCAACAACAGGAAGACCGGGACCCGTCTGGATTGATATTCCCGTGAATTTCCAGGGAAGCTATATCGATACGGAAGAACTGAAGGGGTATTGCCCGGAGGAGGATGCGGGAGCACTGCCGCCTGCGGTGACTAGAGAAGATATCGGGAAGGTGCTGCAGGAGCTTCAAAAGGCGGAGAGACCGGTGATTTACGCAGGTCATGGAATCCGGCTGGCCGGCGCACATGAGACTTTTGAAAAAATCGTGAAGAAGCTTGGTGTTCCCGTGGTGACTTACTGGAATGCCGTCGATTTGATTGCAGATGACAACCCGCTCTATGTGGGACGAGGCGGCAATATGGGCGACAGACCGGGAAACTTCGCAGTACAGAACGCAGACCTGATACTGGCAATCGGAACCAGAATCTCCATCCGCCAGGTGGGTTACAACTGGGAGACCTGGGCCAGAGCGGCCAGGGTCATCATGGTCGATATCGATGAAAATGAAATGAAGAAACATACACTCCATGTGGATATGCCCATTTGGGCGGACGCTGCGGATTTCCTGCGGAAGCTGGAGGAGGCATTGGGAGAGGGGAAATCTACTGCCGGCAGGCAGAATACGGTCTCAAGGGAGGACAGCATCCCTGCGGAAAAACATCAGAAATGGAGAGAGACCTGCTGCAACTGGAAGCAGAAGTATCCGGTTGTGCTTCCGAAGCATTGGGAAGAAAGCGGGAACACCGCAAATGTCTACGCCTTTATCCGATATCTGAGCAGCAGCCTTCCGGAGGGCAGCAGGACAGCCGTATCCAATGGCGCCTGCTGTGTGGCGGGGCATCAGGCCTACTGCATCAAAGAAGGAACCCGTTTTGTGGTAAACAGTGCAACTGCGAGCATGGGTTATGGGCTCCCCGCGGCAATCGGCCTCTGCAGGGCTGCGAAAGACGCGGAAACCATCTGCCTGGAGGGAGACGGTTCCATTATGATGAACCTTCAGGAGCTTCAGACGATTGTTACCAACAGGCTTCCCATTAAGCTGTTTTTGATAAATAATCAGGGATACCATTCCATCCGGCTGACGCAGGGAAATTTGTTTTCGGAGCACAGTAAAGTGGGCATTGGGCCTGAATCGGGAGACCTGGGCTTTCCTGAATACAGGAAAATCGCTGAAGCCTTTGGCTTCCCCTATCTGGAAGCACATTCCAACGCTGAAATGAAGCAGGCGGTTGATAAGGCACTTTCCACGGAAGGCTATGTGTTCTGTGAAATCTTTACGGATACGCTTCAGCCATGGGAACCGAAGAGCAGCACGAGACGACTGGAGGACGGAAGGTTAGTGAGTCCGCCTCTGGAGGATCTGGCCCCCTTCCTGACCCGTGAAGAACTGGCGGAAAATATGCTGATTCCCATGCTCTGAGTATTCCGCGGGTGAGCAAGCGGTTTATAGAAGGAAGAAAAGAGAAAAAGCCCCCTCCGTCTTGGATAAGCGGGGCAAAAAGCAGGATGAAAGAAATGCAAGAGAATACACGGATAAAACGAGCAGTCATAACAGGAGCCACAGGCGCCATCGGCATGGCGCTGCTGCAGGAACTGATCGCAAGCGGAACAGAGGTGCTGGTTCTTTGCCGGGAAGGCTCTGTGCGTAATACCCAAATCCCGCAGCATCCCCTGATTCGAACCATGGAGTGCTCCCTGGATAAAATGAGTGAATTAAAGGCTGATTTTGGTCGAAAAGCGAATGGGGAATCTGATGGGGAATTCAGCGGATATTTAAGTCAAAAATATGATGTATTCTATCACTTTGCCTGGGAGGGAACCACGGGAAGTGCCAGGAACGATATGTTCCTGCAGAACCGGAATGTAAAGTATGCCCTGGATGCGGTGGAACTGGCGGCGAGACTGGGGTGTGAAACCTTTGTCGGCGCAGGCTCGCAGGCGGAATACGGACCGGTGCAGGGAAAACTGTCGCCCGAAACGCCGACATTTCCTGTTACAGGATACGGGATTGCAAAGCTGTGTGCGGGACAGATGACCCGGGAAAGAGCCCATCAGCTCGGCATGAAACACATCTGGGTCAGAGTCTTAAGCGTATATGGTCCTTTTGACGGAAAGCAGAGCATGGTCATGTCCGGGATTTACCGGTTGATAGACGGAGAAATCCCCGCCTATACAAAGGGCGAGCAGCAGTGGGATTATCTCTTTTCGAGAGATGCCGCCAGAGCCTTCCGAATGGTGGGCGAGAAGGGCAGTGACGGTGTTTACTGCCTGGGAAGCGGTCGCGTCAGACCCTTACGGGAATATATGGAGCTGATTCGCAGAGCGGTGGATGAGAATGCGCAGATCGGACTGGGAAAACTGCCCTATGCGGAAAATCAGGTTATGTATTTATGTGCCGATATTCAAAAACTGACCGAGGATACAGGATTCCTGCCGGAAGTTTCCTTTGAAGAAGGCATAACGGAAACAGTAAAATGGTGCAGAGAGCATTGATGGAGAGTGGAAACAATGATGAAAGATGTGCTGCGGAAATATCAGGGAAAAAGAGTATTGATTACGGGACACACGGGTTTTAAGGGAACCTGGATGACACAGATGCTCCTGATGGCAGGAGCTGAGGTCACCGGCTTTGCGCTGGAGCCGCCGACGGAACCCAGCCTGTTCGGGCTTTGCAAACCGGAGACACAAATCCGTTCCGTCCCGGGAGATATCCGAGACCTGCCCGGACTGCAGCGTGTGTTTGAGGAGACGCAGCCCGAAATCGTGATTCACATGGCAGCCCAGCCCATTGTCAGAGAATCCTACCGCAATCCGGTCTATACCTATGAAACGAATGTGATGGGAACCGTGAATGTCCTGGAGTGCGTTCGCAATACTGCATCCGTGAAATCCTTCGTCAACGTCACCACGGATAAGGTGTATAAAAACAGGGAATGGGAGTGGGGCTACCGGGAAAATGAGGAACTGGGTGGTTTTGACCCTTACTCCAACAGCAAAGCCTGCTCGGAGCTTGTGACGGACAGCTATCGAAATGCCTTCTTTCAGGACAGAGATATCGCAATTTCTACCTGCAGAGCCGGCAACGTCATCGGCGGAGGTGACTTTGCAGCAGACCGCATCATCCCGGATTGCATCCGGGCAGCGGAGCGGGGGGATCAGATCATTGTCCGCAATCCCTTCTCCACGCGTCCCTACCAGCATGTGCTGGAGCCGGTTGCCGTATATCTGATGCTGGCGATGAAACAATATGAAGACCGGAAGTACGCGGGAAATTACAATGTAGGCCCGGACGAGACAGACTGCTGGACAACAGGAAGCCTGGTAACGGAGTTTTGCCGGCAGTGGAACGAACTCACCGGTGAAAACCTTGCGTGGGTGAACCAATATGACGGCGGCCCTCATGAGGCAAACTACTTAAAGCTGGATTGCTCAAAACTGAAAAAGACCTTTGACTGGAAGCCGGTGTGGTACGTAAAGACAGCGGTTCGAAAGGCTGTGGAATTTGAACTGGCGCGGCGCTGCGGAAGTGATATACAAAGCTGTGTACGAGGGCAGATTGAGGAATACCTGGCGGCAGAAGAGTAAGAATAACTCCCTTTTCGGAATTGTATTCTCGATGAAAAAAATAAAAATTGTTGGCAATTCGGTGGTTAAAACCAGGAATATCAATACACAAATACAATTGCCGAAAATTGCAATATAATGTATAATAATATTGCAAAGGGGCGTTGAAAAATGAAAGTTGACAGTAAATATATTGAAAAAATCGCGGAATCGGAGTCCGTCTTTGATATGGCGGCGATTTGCTATGAAATATTGGAGAAAGAGATAACTAATCCCATTTTATTTATTAGCCAATACTTGGACGAAGACAGTGAGGCGGAGATTAATAATCCCAATTTCATGATACTCAGAGAATTTTCAGATAACATAAGCAAAGCACTGGAGAAATATTCAGAATTGGATTTCACTGAGAAAAAAGAATATATCGTGGAGCTGATGGAAAAACTACAGCTTGTTGTTTTTCTGCAGAACAAGGAAAATCAGCTTTCTGTGATATTTACACTGTTGTCAACTATTGACTGTCTTGTCGCCTCATGGAACATAACCGATATAGCAGAAGGCGGACATTTGAACAAGGGAAAAAGCAGTGCGTCATATTTGGTTTATATGGCTTCCAATGAATGTTTACATGAAGAAGTGATTTGGAAGATTGATCGGGAACGTGAATGCAAAGGAGATATTGAAGAGACACTTAATGGCCTTTTGTTTCTGAAAAGAGATATGCTGCCACCAAATGCACAAACTCCGGAAATATGTTTCCTGTACCGAAAACCGGTGGAGATACCTTGGCGTTTGAGGGTGGCTGTCATTACAGGTTTGGAAGGCACACATTTTAAAATTGTCAGTACTGTAGGCAGCACAAAAGTCATAAGATATGTTGAAGAAGAACAGGAGCAGGTTGCAAGGAAAATTTGCTGCAAAATGTATGATGCCATTCAGCAGGGAGCTGAATTTATTCTTCTTCCGGAGTTCTGCGTTAGTGAGAAAATTCTTGAGTATATAAAGAGAAAACTGTCAGAGTGGATAAAAGACGAACAATTGAATTCGCATCTTATCGCTGTATTCCCCGGTTCAACATGGATTGATTCTGAAGATAATGTTCAGTTTCTCCTGGATGCAGGGGGAAGAACAATCGGCAGATACTATAAAAATACACCTTATCGAAAGAAGCGCAATGGAGGAACAGGATATCAATCTTGTGAAGGACTGGCACATCCGGGCTATCGCACAAGTCTGCTTTGGATTAAGGATATTGGATATATACTTCCTGCCACTTGTCGGGATGTAATTGATGGGACATTTACCAAGTATCTTGTTCAAAGATTTCAACCGACGTTTTTAATGGTTCCTGCCTGGAGCAGTTCAGGTAGTTCTTTTGAACAGCCGCTTGAAAGATTTGCTGCTGAATTTTTTACAAACGCAGTACTTTGCAATGGGTGTGGTGCTTTGAAAGGAAATGCCAGTATTGTTGGGGGAGCTTCTGTCCTTGGAAAAAAGAAAACCGTTGCTTCCGGTAAATTTGAAGCAGTGAAAAAACCGGATGTACAGACTGGCTTATGTGTGAAAGGGTGTAATAAACTTTGCAGCTATATGTTGGAATTGGAGTTCTCCCCTCAAAATATTTCTTTTGAAGAGCGTGTTCGGAAGTGGGAAATATAGCGGAGACAGCAAAGAAACAATTAAAGGTTACATAAAAATGTTTGAAACTGTGTATCATATGTGATAAACTATTCATAAACTATTTTGGAGGAAAGCCTATGGATGCTAGATTCGATGCAATGGCAGGCTATATATTAGATGGTTTGACTAAAAATACATTATCCGATGCGATTGTACATGAGTTTACAGAGTATGTATGCAAAATAATTCAAAAGGAATCGGAAATATATTGGGATGGTAATGTAAGAAAATTATGGGAATATCTGGCGGGTGGACGCACAGCATGGGAGCATGAAGAGCAATCCGGAAATAATGCTTTTCACCAGGGACGATTGTATTCGGTTCTGGAAATGCTGAAAATGATACAAGAACAGCAGGAAGCGGATGATACTCTGGAGCAGGATGCGCGAGAATATGGTCGGAACAGGTATAAGGTTTTTGAGGCTCTGAAAAATGGCAGGAGCCTTACCCATAGAGAATTGGCAGATACCAGTGGCCTTTCGGAATCTTCTTTGTCTCAATTTATGCATAGTATTGAATCCAAGAAGTATGTTTATTTCCGTAAGGTTGGCAGAACTAAATATTATCGATTAAGTGGTCGGGGACAGAAACTTTTAGCGTGCATGTCCTCCAAACGTGATAATGGTGTGGGTAATGTAGCGTTTAAAGATAGATACCTTGATAGAGATTATTCGATTCTATGGGATGGAAAGCGTCCAGACATGGGAAAAACAATGAATTTCCATGAACAATATGTTACTTTTGAAGATTCTATTTTTAAGTATGATTATAAATCTTTTGAGAAAACTGACGAAAACGAATATTTAGCCTGAATTATTCACGGCCGTGCCGTGAAAGTGGCTGAAAGCCACATAATTACT